>JANNQO010000001.1:0-4032 GCA_031400795.1 Rubrivivax sp.
CTATTTGATATTCGTATGTCTGCGCAATGGCAGTCGATGCCATTGACAGGCAAACCAGAGCCTTGAGCAGCGTGCGCCCGAGACTCGACGGTGATATGGCGCGTCCATACTCACGTGTCGTGCAGAATGCGTAGATATCACGCAGAGATCTCATTTTCGTCCCCCTGTCGCGTCAATTGCGGTTTGGCTGATTCATTTACGATCGCGCGTGGCTGTTCTGTTCGAAGAAGAGGAGCCACCTCTGTTCATCGAGACCCCGACGCAGCAGGGGGGTCCTGTCCAGGAGCAATTGACTTCACTTCCACCGATCCGGGCCGAGCCTCGTCGCCAACACTTGTGATAACCCAAGTTGCCAGTGCGGCAAGGCAGATGAAGAGCCCCACGGAAACACCGATCCTCAGGCGCACATCAGATCCGCCCATCGCCAGAAATGCGACGATCGCAATCAAAGCAGCAACTACGTAGGCCAGTGTCATAGCCCGCAAGCCGCAGCGCCGAGGCCCGACTTCATGAGCTTGTCGTACTGTTCCCGCACCCGATCTGCCCAGCTCTGGCAGTTGTTCGTCGCAAGATTGTACTTGCCCGTCGAGGCGGCCTGCGCAGCCATCCGCATCACGCAGTCGTTGTATTGGCCTGGAAGTCGTCTATAGCCACTGGGAGAGTTTTCGCTCTTGCGCACTGAATCTCCAAAGAACCCCACGTTTCCAGGCAATTTGCCATCCTCGAAAAACAGCTGCTCGTGGGCAATCGAGGTATTAGTCCAATTGTCCAAAGGATTGTTGGACAACGGACCAAGCCACGGGAGACCTTGCAGCGGGCGAGCCGCAAAATAGGCGAGCCCCATCGGATCCGTGTAGCTAATCGGATTCCCACCCACATACGCATAGGTGTTCACTCCCCCCGCCAACCCGATGGGATCAGACTGCGTATACCTCCCCGTCCCCGGATCGTAGTACCGATGAAAGTTGTAATGCAGCCCGCTCTCGGTATCGAAGTACTGCCCCGGAAACCGCAGGTTGAACAGCAGCGCGCCTGCCCCCGCGGGATTCTCATTGGGGCCCGACGTGCCCCAGGGCTCGGCCAGCCAGCTCCAGCGCACCACCCCGCTCTTGTCGGTGATCACGCGCGTCGTCTCCAGGTGATCGGCATGCAGGTGAAAAACCAGCGGCTCGCCCGACGGGTCGGCCGGGTTGGGCATCAGCATTGCCAGTGGCGTGTTCTCCAGCCAGACGTACTCGCGGATCGCCGCGCCGCTGCCCCCGTCGTACTCGCCGATGAGCCGGCTCTCGGTGTCGTACACGAACACCGTGCGATAGAGCGACGGTGGCCCGGCGGTCACAGTGGCGCGGTTGGACACGGTGGCGATCTTGATGACCCGCCGGCCCATGGCGTCGTAGTCGTACTGGGCCAGCTTGGTGGAGCCACGCAGCCAGTTCGACATGCGGCCGGCGGCGTCGAAGTAGACCGTGGTCGTGTTCTCGCTGCTCAGCGGTCCGCTCGGGATCGGCCCCGAACGGTTGCCGCTGGCGTCGTGATTGAACGTGCGCAGCGGCAGCGGCGCCAGCGACATGCGGTTGCTGTTGGGTGCAATGCCGTACGAGCCGCTCGAGCCATCGACACTGATCGCGCTGCGGTTGCCGTTGGTGTCGTAGCTCACCGCGATCGCGCTCCCAGTGCCTGAGGAGTTGATCAGGCGGTCCACCTGGTCGTGCGCAAAGGACTGGTCCAGCGTTGCCACCGGTGCGCCGGTGGCGCGCGCATAGTGGGCATAGCCGGTGATGCGGTCGTGGACGTCGTAGCGCATGTCGCGAAGCTGCGGGCCCAGTGTGTAGCGCACCACGCGGCCGGAACTGTCGTGGATGCGATCGTGGGCCGACGTGCCGCTGTTCAGATGCCACAGCCAACCCGCTACTGCGGCACCGAACGGCTCCCATCGCACAGCGCTGACCAGGGGTTGCGCCGTGGCGGCCGCGCCGGCGGCCACGGAGACCGACTGCACCAAGCCGCCGGCGCGCACGTAGCGAACGATCCGGCCGCTGGGCAGATTCAGCTGAACGACCCGTCCCGCGGCGTCGTATCCATGGCCCGTCACGTGGTCGACAACAGACGGCGGCCCGGAGCCGAGTCCGAACGCGCTGGAAGCCACCACGCTGCGCTGGAACTGCTGTACCAAGCGGCCGTGGATGTCGTAGGCGAACTGCGCATACGTGGCCGGGCCGTTCATCGAGCTCAGCCGCCCGACGCCGAAGCTCGTGCCACTGAAGGTCTCGTCGTAGCCCCAGTTGAAGACCTGCGAGACGGCAGGCCCGCCGCTGTGTACGACACGGGTCATGCGCCCCAGCGCGTCGTGGCTGAAGGCGCTCAGCATGCCGCGGGCATCGGTACGGGTGAGCAGAAGTCCCGCGGCGTCATAGCTGTGCGCGGCGGTGCCGCTGTCGGCGCTGCGCAGGGTGGCGAGCTGCCCCAGGCCGTCGCGCTCGTAGTCGGTCCTGGCCAGGACCGGATCGAGTACGGTTCGAATATCGTCGCTGCCGGCATAGCCGCGTAGCGTGACTGCGCCACGTGCGTCAGTCGTGCTTACCAGGCGGTTGAGCGTGTCGTAGCCGTGCGAAGTAGCCAAGCCGCTCGCACTGCCGACGCGAACCGTTCGGGTGGGGTTGCCATTGGCGTCGTATTCGAAAGTTCGAACGGGTGGCGGTGAGACAGGTGGCGCGGGCTGCGCTCCGGGCTGCAGGGTCCACAGCGCCAGCAGTGAAGCCGTCGTGAAGGCGCGCATCGCGGCGATGCCATGCGGCCTGGCGGGTGCCCTGGGCTCAGCGAGTCGAATCCTGACGCTACGCATGGGGCCCTCCCGATTCAGATCCTGCTTGTCCCTCTGCCTTCGCGCAGCGTAGCCAGCCTGCTCCTGTACGTCACTGTTAAAAGGGACCATTGACGAGCGCCGAGCAATCCTGTAACGAAATGGGGGAAACGCAAAAGCACGCGCGCGCGCATGCGGCTCGCTAGCGCTGGCTAGCGCAACGCCGCATTGCTGTCCAAAACCGCCGTCAGAACGCGGCCGCGGCCGGCGCGTTTGGCCTTCAAGAGCGCGTGGTCGGCCAGATTCAGCAGCGCCGCCGGCGTCATCGGCGTGGCGCCGGACTCGGCCACGCCGGCCGAAAAGCTCTGGCCGCGCAGTGCGATGCCGTCGGCCTCGAAGACGCTTGCGCGCCATTCATCGAGCAAGGCCTGGGTCTTGCCGCGCGCATCGGTGCCGCCGGTGCGTGGCAGCAGCAGGCAGAACTCTTCGCCGCCGTAGCGGAACGCCAGGTCGCTGCCGCGCAGCCGCTCGCGCAGCAGGCGGCCGAAAGCGGCCAGCAGCATGTCGCCGGCGGCGTGTCCATGCTCGTCGTTGACGGCCTTGAAGTGATCCAGGTCGATCACCACCACCGACAGCGGCGCGCGCTGGCGTTGAGCGGCTTTCATCAGCGGCGGCAGGCTGTCGTTCAGGTGGCGGCGGTTCGCCAGGCCGGTGAGCGCGTCGTGCGTGGCCTGCTCGCGCAGCGCGGCCTGCAGCGCTTGCACCTCGGCGATCTTGCGCGACAGCTGCTCGTTGGCCGCCGCCAGCGCGGCACGCGAACGTTCGGCGGCGCGGCGCTGCGCCATGTTTTCTTCCAGCCGGTGCTGCAGCTCGAGCAGTTCGGTTTGCAGCATCGCCGCCTGGTAGCGTGCACGCGATGCGTCGCGCGCTCGTTCAGCCTGCAGCTGCTGCCACTCGCGCACCGCCTGCAGCGCCGCAGCACTGTCGCCGCGCGCTTCCAGCAGCTCCGAGCGCACCTGCGCGTGCTGGCAGCGCATGCGCAGGCTGGCGCGGCTGTCGCCTTGACCATCCAGCCAGGGCGTCATGCCGGCAAGCGCGCGCAGCCCGGCGTCGATGTCGCCCTGGCCGCACGCCAGCAGCGCTTGCGCCGAGGCCAGCTCGACACGCTCGTCAGGCAGCGTCACCGCGCCGCTGGCCAGCGCCTTGTGCACCAGTTCGCCGCCGAGCGCCAG
>JANNQO010000002.1:0-2326 GCA_031400795.1 Rubrivivax sp.
TGCGTCATCGTGCGCAGGCTGCGGTGCCGCGCCGGGTCGAAGCGCAGCCGGTGCAGCGTCTCGTACGCATAAGGCACGCCGGCAAACGAGCTGCAGCCGTTGGTGTCGAAGGCTTGCCAGAACTCCGGGCGCAGGAACGAATGGTTCGTCAGCACCAGCGTGGCGCCGGCGGCCAGGTGCGAGTTCACGAGCGACAGGCCGTACGAGTAGTGCATCGGCAGGCTCTGCATCGCGCGCTCGCCGGGGCCGATGCCCAGGTACGCGGCGATCGAGCGCGCATTGGCCAGCAGGTTGCCCGACGTCAGCCGCACCAGCTTCGGGTTGCCGGTGGAGCCCGAGGTCGTCAGCAGCAGCGCGAGGTCGCGGTGCAGCACCGAAGCGGCACCCTGCCGCACGGCCAGCACGTATTGGCTGTTCGGCAGCGGCGTCCAGGCCAGCGGCAGCGCCGCCGAAACTGGCGCAATCAGGCCGGCAGGTTCGTAGGCATCGATCAGCCCTTGCAGCCGCGGCCCGGTGAGCGCGGCGTCGAGCAGCGCCACCGGGTAGCGGCACTCCAGGCAGGCCAGGTAGGCGGTGATGGCGTCGATGCTGTTCGTCGCGAGCAGGAAGATCAGCCCGCGGTCCAGCTGCTGCACGATCTGCCCGGCCATCGCCGCCACCCGCTCGCGCAAGTCGCCGTGGCTGATCTCGAGGCCGTGATCCGCGTCGATCAGCGCCGGCGCAGCCGGGTCCGCAGCCGGCAGCAGATCGGTCACGGCTGCATCCCGCCGTCCACCCCCAGCACCTGGCCGGTGACGTAGCGCGACAGGTCCGATGCGAGGAACAGCGCGACATCCGCCACGTCCTGCGGCGTACCCTCGCGGCCCATCGGTATGCGCGCCAACGTGGCCTGCCGCTTGGCCTCGGGCAGCGCGCTGGTCATGTCGGTGGCGATGAAGCCCGGCGCGATGGCGTTGACGCGGATGCCGCGCGGCGCCAGCTCGAGCGCTGCGGCGCGCGTGAAACCGTCAACGGCGGCCTTGCTGGCCGAGTACACCGATCCACCGGCCATGCCGCGGCGCGCGATCGACGACAGGTTGATGACCGAGCCCGAGGTCTTCATCAAGCGCGCGGCGAGCTGCGTCAGGTTGATCATCGCCACCACGTTGAGGTCGAACAGGCGCCGCGCCTCGTCCACCGAAATCATGCCCAGCAAGGCCAGCGGCATCGCGCCGGCGTTGTTCACGAGAACGTCCAACCGCCCGAAATGCGTGCGGCAGGCGGCGATGGCCTCCTTCACCGTGGCGGCCTCGCTCACGTCGCCGCGCACCGCGAAGGCCTTGGCACCGCTGGCGCGCAGCGCCTCTGCCTGGGCCAGCACCGACTCCGAGCGCGCCACCAGCAGCACCCCGGCTCCTTCGGCGGCGAATCGTTCGGCGATGGCCTGGCCGATGCCGCGGCTGGCGCCGGTGATCAGCGCTGTCTTGTCAGCCAGCAGCATCGATCTGCACGTCGTGCTTGCGCAGGATCTCGACGGCCTTGCCGACATCGCTCATGGCGATGATGTCGTCGGTGTCCAGCGTGACGTTGAACTCGTTCTCGATCTCGGCCACCAGCGCCATGTGGGCCACCGAATCCCACTGCGGGATCGACTGGTAGGCCAGTTTGCGCGTCACCTGGCCAGGCTCCAGCGCCATGGTGCGAACGAAACATTCAACGAGTCTTTGCATCGGGCTTCACCGCGCGGGCAGGGGCGCCCGCAACACAACCCTGGGAGTCTACTGAGCGGCTGCTGCCGGCCGGCGGCATTACTGCGCGGAGGATGCCTCAGGCAGGTAGCAGAAGCGTCCGGCATCGGCCATCGAGCGGCAGGCCTGCAGCACCTGCTCGGCACGCAGCGAAATCACTTCCAGACGGCCGAGGCGTGCCGACTGCCAGAAGTTGAGGCGCCGCAGCTCGGGTTCGAGCAGGCTCATGCGCCGCCGCGACGAAGGTCCGGGCTCGAACAGCCGCATGCGCGAATCGAACAGCTCACCGGCCTTGTTCTTCGTGCGCAATGCGAACACCTCGCTCGTGAACGGCGAGAACGGCATCTGCGGCTCGATCAGTTCTTCGATGCAGTGATAGAAGGTCATCGGCTGCAAGCCGGTGCCGAGCATCAGGATGCGCGCGTCGGCATCGAGCAGCCGGTGGTACGCGGTGCCCTGGCCGCAGGGGGTGCCGGCCTCCCAATCGCGATCGACCAGGCGCACGCCCTTCTCGCCCCACGCAGCCACCGGGTGCGTGGGGTTGATGCTGCGCACTGCCCCCGGCGTGCGGCGCAGGATCTCGGTGAGCATGCCCACCA
>JANNQO010000003.1:0-11491 GCA_031400795.1 Rubrivivax sp.
CCTGGAAGGCCTGTTCGGCGCGGTCGAACAGGCCCGCCTTGAGGAAGTCTTGTGCCAGCGCATGCTGCGCCCGGTGGCGTTCAGCCGGCGGCAGGTCCGCGCGCTGCAGCAGGTGCTGATGCACGCGCACGGCGCGTTCGAATTCGCCGCGGCGGCGGAACAGGTTACCGAGCGCGAAGTGCAGATCGGTGGTGTCGGGGTCGTTCTGCACCGCCTCGATGAAGGCATCGATGGCCTTGTCCTGCTGTTCGTTGAGCAGCAGGTTCAGCCCCTTGAAGTAGGCGCGCGGCGCGTCGTGGCTGTCGCGGCGAAACTGGCGCAGGTCGAAGCGCGAGGCGAGCCAGCCCAACGCAAAGGCCACCGGCAGGCCGACCAGCAGCCATTGCAGATCGAACTCCATCACGTGGCCTGTCGGGCGCTAAAGGCCATCACGCGGGGGGTGCTCCGGACTCTTGTCGGGCGGTGACTGCGGCGCTGGCGGGCTGCCGGGGCTGGTGCCCTGCGGCAAGGCCTCGGCAGCGGGGCGCCGGGCCTGGCGGCGGTGCTTCCACCAGGCCGGCACCATGGCCAGCACGCCCAGTGCACAACCGGCCCCGAACGCGACCAGCACCACGATCACCAGGGGCGCGTTCCAGCGCACGCCGAAGAACCAGTTGACGGTGGCCGAGTGCAGGTTGTTCAGCGCAAAGGCGAACAACGTGAAGAAGAGGAAGGCCCGGAACAGCCACACGAGGATGCGCATGCGCCGACGATTGTAGGGCGCGACTCATGAACAAGAGCCCGCGTCAGGCGGGCTCTCGGGAGGGGTGCGGTGGTGTGTTACGCCCGTTTGCGGGCGTCGCGCAGGTGCTTCAGTCGAGCATCCGGACGCGACGGAAACCGTCGTCCATGTCATCGGCATCGTCCAGGCCCGGGCTGTCGACGGCTTCACGCAGGGCCTTGCCCGGCTTGAAGTGCGGCACCAGCTTCTCGGGGATCAGCACCTGCGCGCCGCTGCGCGGGTTGCGGCCCATGCGCGGCGGCCGGCGGTTGATCGAGAAGCTGCCAAAGCCGCGGATCTCGATGCGATAGCCGCGCGCCAGCGCGTCGGACATCGCATCGAGCATGGTCTTGACCGCGAATTCGGTGTCGCGCTGGGTCAGCTGGGAGAAGCGTTCGGCGAGTCGGGTGACGAGGTCGGAGCGCGTCATGGGCATGGTGCAGGCGTTGCCGGTGGCAGTGGCGACTGAGGGGGTCTTGCACGCCGGCAAATGAGCCGGCGCCGCTGAAGCCGGGGCCGGTCAAGGCCTCGGCTGCACTGGATCAGGCCAGTGAACTCACTCGTTGCCCTTGTCGAGCTTGGCCCGCAGCAAGGCGCCCAGGCTGGTGGTGCCGGCGTTCTCTCGCTCGTTGCTCTGGCTGAGCTTTTGCATCGCCTGCTGCTCGTCGGCGTTGTCCTTGGCCTTGATGGACAACTGGATCGAGCGCATCTTGCGGTCGACGTTGATGACCATCACCGAGACGTCTTCGCCTTCCTTGAGCACGTTGCGCGCGTCTTCGACGCGGTCACGGCTGATCTCGGAAGCACGCAGGTAGCCCGTCACGTCGTCGTTGAGCTGGATCTCGGCGCCGCGCGGGTCGACCGACTTGACCTTGCCGTTGACGACCGCACCGCGGTCGTTGAGCGTGGTGAAGCTGGTGAAGGGATCGATGTCGAGCTGCTTGATGCCCAGCGAGATGCGCTCGCGCTCGACGTCGACGGCGAGCACGATGGCCTCGACGTCCTGGCCCTTCTTGTAGTTGCGCACTGCCGTTTCGCCCGGCTCGTGCCAGGACAGGTCGGACAGGTGCACCAGGCCGTCGATGCCGGCCGACAGGCCGACGAAGACGCCGAAGTCGGTGATCGACTTGACGGGGCCCTTGACGCGGTCGCCGCGCTTGACGTTGGAGCTGAACTCTTCCCAGGGGTTGGCCTTGCACTGCTTCATGCCGAGGCTGATGCGGCGCTTGTCCTCGTCGATCTCGAGCACCATCACCTCGACTTCTTCGCCGAGCGTGACCACCTTCGAAGGTGCCACGTTCTTGTTCGTCCAGTCCATCTCGGAGACGTGCACCAGGCCTTCGATGCCCGGCTCGATCTCGACGAACGCGCCGTAGTCGGCGATGTTGGTGACCTTGCCGAACAAGCGCGTGCCGGTCGGGTAGCGGCGTGCCACGCCATGCCACGGGTCGTCGCCGAGCTGCTTGATGCCGAGGGAGACGCGGTTCTTCTCGGCGTCGAACTTCAGCACCTTGGCGGTGAGTTCCTGGCCGACCGTGACCACCTCGCTCGGGTGGCGCACGCGGCGCCAGGCCATGTCGGTGATGTGCAACAGGCCGTCGATGCCGCCGAGGTCGACGAAGGCGCCGTACTCGGTGATGTTCTTCACCACGCCGTTGACGATCGCGCCTTCGGAGAGTGTCTCGAGCAGCTTCGCGCGCTCTTCGCCCATCGAAGCCTCGACCACCGCACGGCGCGACAACACGACGTTGTTGCGCTTGCGGTCGAGCTTGATGACCTTGAACTCCATCGTCTTGCCCTCGAACGGGCTCATGTCCTTGACCGGGCGCGTATCGAGCAGCGAGCCGGGCAGGAAGGCGCGGATGCCGTTCACCAGCACGGTCAGGCCGCCCTTCACCTTGCCGCTGACCGTGCCGGTGACGAATTCGCCGGACTCCAGCGCGTTTTCGAGCGACATCCACGATGCCAGGCGCTTGGCCTTGTCGCGGCTGAGGATGGTGTCGCCGTAGCCGTTCTCGACCGCGTCGATGGCCACCGAGACGAAGTCGCCGACCTGGACTTCCAGTTCGCCCTGGTCGTTCTTGAATTCTTCGATCGGAACATAGGCCTCGCTCTTCAGGCCGGCGTTCACCACCACGTGGTTGAAGTCGATGCGAACCACTTCGGCCGAGATGACCTCGCCGACGCGCATGTCGGCGCTCTTCAGTGATTCTTCGAACAGGGCGGCGAACGATTCACCACCCGCCATGGGGACGGATGGGACGACACCGTAGGTGGCGCCATGAGATTGGGACATGAGGATTCCTAGAGTACCCGGAGGAGTTGATGCAGAGCCGGGTTTGCGTGCAACAGGGGTTGCGGGTTGGGTTGAACACTGCACCTCGCCCGAGGAGGCCTGACGGCCAGGAGGGCAGGCGACGGTGCGCCTTGGCAAAACTAGAACGGTCTGCGCTGCTCCCACCAATTCATTACCCGGTCGACCGATTCGTCGATCGAGAGCTGTGAGTTGTCCAGCAGCAGCGCATCTTCGGCCGGCTTCAAGGGCGAAACGTCGCGGGTCTTGTCCCGCAGGTCGCGCGCCTCGATGGCTGCTCGAAGGTCGACGATGCTAGCCTGAATTCCTTTAGAAATCAATTGCTTATGCCGGCGGTCCGCGCGCTCGGCAGCGCTCGCGGTGAGGAACACCTTGAGCGCTGCGTTCGGGAACACCACGGTGCCCATGTCGCGGCCGTCGGCCACCAGCCCGGGCGCGCGGCGAAACGACAGTTGCAAGCCGTGCAAGGCCTCGCGCACCACGGGCAGCGCCGAGACCTTGGAGGCCAGCGCGCCGGTGGTCTCCAGGCGCAGCCGGTCGCTCACGTCGGCGCCGCGCAGGAACACGCGGTCGCCGTCGAAGCGCAGATCGAGCATCGCGGCGATGCTGGCCAGCCGCGCGGCGTCGTCGAGCGCGGTGCCGTCTTGCTCCGCCGCCAAGCCGGTGGCGCGGTACAGCGCACCCGAGTCGAGCAGCGTGTAGCCCAGGCGCCGCGCCAGCGCCGCGGCCAGCGTGCCTTTGCCCGACGCGGTCGGGCCGTCGATGGTGATCACCGGCACGTCGTCGGCGCCGGTCGTGGCCAGGCCGAACAAGGCTTCGAAATAGTCGGGGAAAGTCTTCGCGACGCATTTCGGGTCGAGGATGCGCAATGGCACGCCGCCCGGCACCGGACGCGCCAGCGGGTTGAACGCGGCCAGCGACAGGCACATCGCCATGCGGTGGTCGTCGTAGGTTTCGATCGAGGTGGCGCGCCACTCTGCGGGCGGCGTGACTTCGATGAAGTCGGCGCCTTCGATCACGCCGGCGCCGACCTTGCGCAACTCTTTGGTCATCGCCGCAATGCGATCGGTCTCTTTGACGCGCCAGCTGGCGATGCCGCTGATGCGCGACGGCCCGTCGGCGTACAGCGCCATCACGGCCAGCGTCATCGCCGCGTCGGGGATGTGGTTCGCGTCGATCGTGATCGCGGCCAGCGGCCAGCGCCCACGCCGCACCTCGAGCCAGCCCGCGCCGCTCTTCACCTGGGCGCCCATCTGCCGCGCGGCGTCGACGAAGCGGATATCGCCCTGGATCGAATCGCTGCCCACGCCTTCGATGCGCACCGGCGCACCGGCGGCAGCGGCGATCGCACCGAGCGCGATGAAGTACGAGGCCGACGACGCGTCGCCTTCGACGTGGATGTCGCCGGGGCTCGCGTAGCTGCTGCCGCCGGGGATCGTGAAGCGCTGCCAGTGGTCACGCTGGACGACGATGCCGAAACGCGCCAGCAGGTTCAGCGTGATCTCGATGTAGGGCTTGGAGATGAGCTCGCCGTCGACTTCGATGACCACGTTCCGATCGGTGCTCACGAGTGGCAGCCCGAGCAGCAGCGCGGTGAGGAACTGGCTCGACACATCGCCACGCACACGGATCGGCTGCTCGGTGCGCAGCTGTCCTCCGGCTACCCCGCGCAGCCGCAGCGGTGGGTAGCCGGGCTGGCCGAGCTCGTCGATGGTGCAGCCCAGCGGCCGCAGCGCGTCGACCAGATCACCGATCGGCCGCTCGTGCATGCGCGGCACGCCGCTCACTTCGAAGGCGCCGCCTTGCGTGGCCGTGAGCACCGCCAGCGCGGCCGTCAGCGGGCGCATCGCCGTACCGGCGTTGCCGAGGAAGAGCTTCGCTTGGTGCACGGCCAGTCGTCCGCCGAGACCCGTGACATCGAGCCGGCGGCCATGCGGTTCGAGCTTGCAGCCCAGAGCGCGCAGCGCATCGAGCATGACGCGCGTGTCGTCGCTGTCGAGCAGATCGTGCACGCGCGTCGTGCCCTCGGCCAGGCCGGCCAGCAGCAGCACGCGGTTGGAAATGCTCTTGGAGCCCGGCAGCTGCACGCGCCCGGAGGCACCGCGCAGCGGCGGCAGGTCGAGGAACGGAATGTCGAACATCGGGGCGCGAGATCAGGCGCGCGATCAGCTGCGTGGGCCGGGCACCTTCGGCGAAGTCATCTGCCAACTCGCGCGGCCTTCGGCGGGGCCGCGGATCAGGTCTTCCAGCGCTTCGGCGTTGCCCGAGCGCATGACATGCTCAAGCGCCTCCAGCGCCGTCTTGAAGTGCTGCGCCTGGCGCAGCACCTCCTCGCGATTCGCCACCAGGATGTCGCGCCAGACCTCGGGGCTGCTCGCCGCGATGCGCGTGAAATCGCGAAAGCCCGGGCCGGCGAGCGACAGGAAGTCCTTGCCCGCGGGCTGGTTCACCACCGCGCTGAAGTACGCGAACGCGAGCAGGTGCGGCAAGTGGCTCACTGCCGCGAAGGCCGCGTCGTGGTTTTCCGGCGTCATCTTCAGCACCTGCGCACCGAGCTTGGACCAGACATCGGTGGCGCGCTGCACCAGCTCGGGCGTGGTCTGCGGCAGCGGTGTCAGGATCACCTGGCGGCCCGTGTACAGCGCCGCGTCGGCGTTCTGGATGCCCGCCGACTCCTTGCCCGCGATCGGGTGCGCCGGCACAAACGAGCCGATGCGCTCGCGCAAGGTGCGCCGCGCCGCGTCGACCACGTCGCGCTTGGTGCTGCCCACGTCCATCAGCAGCACATGCGGTTCGACGAGCTCGCGGATCGCACGAAAAGTGCTCTCGCTGGCCGACACCGGCACCGCGAGCAGCACGATGTCGGACCCCGAGACTGCCAGCAGCGCCGACTCGGCCGTGTCATCGATCACGCCCAGGCGCTTGGCGCGCTCGGTGGTCGACGGCGACTTGCTGTAGCCGATGACCCGCCGCACCAGGCCCGCGCGGCGCAGCGCCAGCGCGAACGAACCGCCCATCAGGCCGCAGCCGATCAGGCCCAGTTGTTGGAACATCAGTGTTGATCCACGGGGTAGGCGCCCAGTACTTTGAAGAAAGCACAGGTCTTGCGCAGCTCGCGCAGCGCCTCGCCGACCCGCGCGTCGTCGGGGTGGCCCTGCAGATCGATGTAGAAGTAGTACTCCCACTGCCCGGAGCGCGCCGGGCGCGACTCGAAACGCGACATCGACACGCCGTACGTCTTCAGCGGCACCAGCATGTCGTGCACCGCGCCGGGACGGTTCGGCACCGAGACCACCAGGCTCGTGCAGTCGTGGCCCGAGGCTTGCGGCGACGGATGGCGATCCGGATGCGCCAGCACGGCGAAGCGGGTGCGGTTGTGCGCTTCGTCCTGGATCGCCGGCGCCAGCACGTGCAGCCCGAACTCGCTGCCGGCGCGCACACTGGCGATCGCCGCCAGACGCTCGTCCTGCCCGGCCTGCCGCGCGCCTTCGGCGTTGCTGGCGACCGGGCGGCGCTCGGCCTGCGGCAGGTGGTGCGACAGCCAGTGGTGGCATTGCGCCAGCGCCTGCGGGTGCGCGCAGACGGTCTCGATGCCGGCCATGCCCTCCGCCTTGCGCAGCAGGTTGTGGCGCACGAAGAGGCTCGTTTCGCCGATGATGAACAGCGGCGTCGACAGGAATAGATCGAGCACGCGTGTGACCACGCCTTCGGTGCTGTTCTCCACCGGCACGACGCCGAAGTCGGCGGCACCGGAGAGCGTGACATGCAGCACCTCATCGAAGTTGGCGCAGGCCACGCGCTCGATCGACGAGCCGAAGAACGACAGGCTCGCCTCTTCGCTGAACGTGCCGGCCGGGCCGAGGAAGGCCACGCGCGTGGGCATCTCCAGCGAACGGCAGGCCGACATGATCTCGCGCCAGATCGGCGCCACGTTGTCGGCGCGCAGCGGGCCCGGGTTGGCGGCTTTCAAGGCGGCGATGACCTGCGCCTCGCGCTCCGGGCGAAAGACGACCGAGCCTTCGTGCTTCTTCAACTCGCCGACTTCGGTGGCGAGCTGCGCGCGACGGTTCAGCAAGCCGAGCAACTCGCGATCGACAGTGTCGATCTGCTCGCGCAGTACGAGCAGATCAGGGGCGGGTGCAGCGGAAGGCGGCGAACTCATCGGCGCGACGCCGCCTCAGCGCGGCGCGCTGGCAGCGCCGGTGCCATAGGGCGCCATGCGCTTGTTCAAGGTCTCGTTCAGCGCCTGCAGCCGGGTTTGCACCGTGCCGCGTGTTTCGGCCACCAGCTTTTCGCCCAACGCACGCTGCATCTCGCCGGCCAGCGACTGGAACTTGCGGTTCGCCGGCGATTCGAGGATCCTGATCAGTTCGCGCAACTCGTCCTCGCTCATCTTTTCTTCGAGCACCGCGCCGATCGTCGAGGGCGCCAGCTTCACAGCGCTGGCGCGCAGCACCGGCGTGGTGTCGTCGAGAAACTTGCGCACATCGGCCTGGATCTCCTTGCCCAGTGCCTCGCGCTTGTCGGCCGGCACGCGCTGACGCACGGCGTTGGCCAGCTGCGCCAGGATCTGCTGCGCGGGCTGTTCGACCATCGTGCGCGCCATCGCCTCGATGCCGGGTGTTTGCAGCTGCAGCACCTTGGCCACCAGCTCGGCCTTGCTGCCCTGGGCCTGCGCCGTGGCGCCGAGCAAGCAGCCCGCGAAGCCGATGCAAGTTGCCAAAGAACGAATGGTGATCATCATGTGTTGTCCTCGCCGGCGCCGCTGTTGGCATCGCCCGCATCGGTTTCCAAAGGCTCGGATTGAGCGTCGTTTTCGGCAATACGCTGCAATCCCGAGAGCTTGGCAGCGTCGTCCAGCGCGATCAGCGTCACGCCTTGGGTGGCGCGGCCCAGTTCGCGAATCTCGGAGACCCGGGTGCGCACCAGCACCCCCTTGTCGGTGATGAGCATGATCTCGTCGGCCGGGCGCACCAGGGTGGCTGCCACCACGCGGCCGTTGCGCTCGGTTTGCTGGATCGCGATCATGCCTTTGGTGCCGCGGCCGTGGCGTGTGTATTCGACGATCGAGGTGCGCTTGCCGTAGCCGTTTTCGGTCGCAGTGAGCACACTTTGGGTCTCGTCTTCGGCCACCAGCATCGCGATCACCTTTTGGCCCGGTTCGAGCGCCATGCCGCGCACGCCGCGCGCGTTGCGGCCCATCGAGCGCACGTCGTCTTCGTCGAAACGCACCGCCTTGCCGCCGTCGGAGAAGAGCATCACATCGTGCTGGCCGTCGGTGAGCGCAGCGCCAATCAGGTGGTCACCTTCGTCGAGGTCGACGGCGATGATGCCGGCCTTGCGCGGATTGGCGAATTCGTCCAGCGAGGTCTTCTTCACCGTGCCCAGCGCGGTGCCCATGAAGACGTAGTGGTTCGCCGGGAAGCTACGCATCTCGCCGGTCAGCGGCAGCACCACGGTGACCTTTTCGTCGCCTTGCAGCGGGAACATGTTGACGATCGGCTTGCCGCGCGAGTTGCGCGAGCCCTGCGGCACCTCCCAGACCTTCAGCCAGTAGACACGTCCGCGATCCGAGAAGCACAGGATCCAGTCGTGCGTGTTGGCGATGAAGAGCTGGTCGACCCAGTCGTCTTCTTTGGTCTGCGTGGCCTGCTTGCCGCGCCCGCCGCGTTTTTGCGCGCGGTACTCCGACAGCGCCTGGCTCTTCACGTAGCCGGTGTGGCTGAGTGTGACCACCATGTCCTGCGGTGTGATCAGGTCTTCGGTGCCGAGCTCCTGCACGTTGTGCTCGACCACGCTGCGCCGTGCGCCGAGCTTGGTTTGGCCGAACTCCTGGCGCAGCGTGGCGAGCTCTTCGGCAATGATCGTCGTCACGCGATCGGGCTTGGCCAGGATGTCCAGCAGGTCGGCGATCTGCTCCATCACCTCGCGGTACTCGCCGATGATCTTGTCCTGCTCCAGGCCCGTAAGGCGCTGCAGCCGCATCTGCAGGATTTCCTGTGCCTGGTCGTCCGAGAGGCGGTAGCGGCCGTCGGGCTGCAGGCCGTAGTGCTCCGGCAGGCCCTCGGGACGGTAGGCCTCGCGTCCGCCGGGCGTGTTGCCCTCGGCGCGCACCAGCATTTCGCGCACCAGCGACGAATCCCAGGCCTTGCTCATCAGCGCCGCTTTGGCCACCGGCGGCGTTGGCGAGGTCTTGATGGTCTCGATGAACTGATCGATGTTGGCCAGCGCCACCGCCAGGCCTTCGAGCACATGGCCGCGTTCGCGCGCCTTGCGCAACGCGTAATTGGTGCGCCGCGTGACGACTTCGCGGCGGTGCTCGAGGAAGATCTCGAGCAGTTGCTTGAGGTTGCAGAGCTTGGGCTGGCCATCGATCAGCGCGACCATGTTGATGCCGAACGTGTCCTGCAGCTGCGTCTGCTTGTACAGGTTGTTCAGCACCACCTCGGGCACTTCGCCGCGCTTCAACTCGATCACCAGGCGCATGCCGGACTTGTCGCTCTCGTCCTGGATGTGGCTGATGCCTTCGAGCTTCTTCTCGTGCACCAGCTCGGCCATGCGCTCTTGCAGCGTCTTCTTGTTCACCTGGTAGGGCAACTCGTCGACGATGATCGCCTGGCGCTGGCCGCGGTCGATGTCTTCGAAGTGCACCTTGGCGCGCATGATCAAGCGGCCGCGGCCGGTGCGGTAGCCCTCGCGCACGCCGTTCACGCCATAGATGATGCCGGCGGTGGGAAAGTCGGGCGCCGGGATGATCTCCATCAGCTCTTCGAGCGTGGCCAGCGGCGTTTTCAAGAGGTGCAGGCAGGCGTCGACCACCTCGTTCAGGTTGTGCGGCGGGATGTTGGTGGCCATGCCCACCGCAATGCCGGTCGAACCGTTCACGAGCAGATTCGGCAGCCGCGCCGGCAGCACGGCCGGCTCTTTCTCGGAGCCGTCGTAGTTGGGGTTGAAATCGACGGTTTCCTTGTCGATGTCCTCCAGCATCTCGTGCGCGATCTTGGCCAGGCGGATCTCGGTGTAGCGCATCGCCGCCGGGTTGTCGCCATCCACCGAGCCGAAGTTGCCCTGGCCGTCGACGAGCATGTGGCGCAGCGAGAAGTCCTGCGCCATGCGCACGATGGTGTCGTACACCGCGGTGTCGCCATGCGGGTGGTACTTGCCGATCACGTCGCCGACGATGCGCGCACTCTTCTTGTAGGAGCGGTTCCAGTCGTTGTTCAGCTCGTGCATCGCAAAGAGCACGCGCCGATGCACCGGCTTGAGTCCGTCGCGCGCGTCGGGCAAGGCGCGCCCGACAATGACGCTCATCGCGTAGTCGAGGTACGAGCGGCGCATCTCCTCTTCGAGGCTGATGGGCAGGGTTTCCTTGGCGAAAGAAGTCATGCGGCAGGAGACGGCAACAGGCTCGGATCAGGCCCGTCACGGTGCGATCGGGGGCAGGAAGACAGCGGGTGAAATCATTCTAAGGGTCCGGCCTTGTCGTGCTCGCGCAACAACGGCGTGGGCCGAAGCGGCGCCAGCGGCCAAAATGCGAGCCTTCCGACAAGCTCTGGCACAATGATTCGTCGGTGGTGAGTACCGCATTCCGGCGCGTGCTCGCGTCGGTTTTCGCTTCTGTTCACGGCCGTATCGCAGGGCAACTGCGGCATCCTTCGAGAGGAGAATCATGAAGAAATTGAATAAGGTGGCGGGCCTCTTTGCTGCCGTCGCCCTTGCCGCGCCTGTCGCCGGCTTCGCACAGACGAAGTCGATCGACAACTGGCGTAACGCCGACGGCGCGCTCGTCTGGCGCAACGGCACCAACGAACTTTGCTGGCGCGATGCCTTCTGGACGCCCGCCACCGGGGTCGACGGCTGCGATGGCGTTCCGCCCCCGCCGCCCCCGCCGGCTCCGCCGCCGCCCCCGCCGCCCCCGCCCGCGGCTCCGGTGACCCCGGCCGCGCCGCCTGCAGCGCCTCCTGCCCCGGTCGCGCCGCCCGCCCCGCCGGTGGCCGAGAAGGTGACCTTCGCCGCCGATGCCTTCTTCGATGTCGACAAGGCGATCCTGAAGCCCGAGGCGAAGGCCAAGCTCGACGACCTGGTGGGCAAGACCAAGGCCATCAACCTCGAGGTCATCATTGCCGTCGGCCACACCGACTCGGACGCTAGCGATGCCTACAACCAGAAACTGTCGATCCGCCGTGCCGAAGCGGTGAAGGACTACCTGGTGAGCAAGGGCGTCGAGAAAAACCGCTTCTACACCTACGGCAAGGGCGAGAAGCAGCCGGTGGCCGACAACAAGACCAAGGAAGGCATGGCCAAGAACCGCCGCACCGAGATCGAGGTGGTCGGCACGCGCGCGCGCCGCTGATCGCAGCGCCCTCGCTTCCCTCAGAAACCCCGCCCCGGCGGGGTTTCTTGTTTGTGCGCCCGAT
>JANNQO010000004.1:0-20921 GCA_031400795.1 Rubrivivax sp.
CTCTCGAACACCAGACTGCCGAGGAACACATAGGGCAGGTAGCTGCCGGCGCTGGTGATGATGGGAATGAGCGCGTTGCGCATCACATGGCGGTACAGCACCGCCTGCTCCGAGAGGCCTTTGGCGCGCGCCGTGCGCACGTAGTCCTTGCCGATCTCTTCGAGGAACATCGCGCGGTACAGGCGCGCTTCGCTGCCCAGTCGCGCGATCAGCGACAGCCCGACCGGCAGCACCAGAAACTTCACGACGTCCAGCCCCGGCGCGTAGCCCGAGATCGGCGCCAGCTTCAGCACCCGCGAGAACAGGTACTGCCCGACGATGATGTAGAAGAGGCTCGAAATCGAGAGCATCGTCACGCAAGCCACCACGCCCCAGAAGTCCAGCCGCGAGTGGCGGAACATCACCAACAACAGCGCGAAGGCCGTGCTGGCGACGACCTGCAGGATGAACAGCGGCAGCGCCAGCTGCAGGCTCACCCACATGCGCGTGGTCACCTCGTGGCCGATGCTGCCGGCACTCTCACCATCGGCGCGGCCGAAGTTCAGCGTGAACAGCGACACCGAGCGCTCCCAGAAGATCGTCTCGGTGATCGTTTCGCTGCCTTGCTTGGCCGGGTTCGCGTACAGCGGCTTGTCGTAGCCGCGCTCGGCCTTCCACTTCTCGATGGCTTCCTGCGTGACGCGCTTGCCGCCCAGGTTCAGCCGCGCCATGTCGTCGGGCGTGTTGATGGTGAAGAAGAGGAAGAAGGTGGCCAGGTTGACGCCCAGCAGGATCAGTGCGCCATAGGCCAGGCGGCGGAGCATGTACTTCAGCATTGCTTCGGCCGCCCTCAGCTCTGCGCCAGCACTTCGCCGCGTGCGTTCAGCCGCTCGCGTTGGCGCAGACTGTGCCGCGCCACCAGCACCAGTGCCAGCGCAGCGGCCACGATGAAGATCAGCGGCCACCAGACGGGCCGGTTCCATTCGCGGGTCTTCGCCGCGCGCTGGGCCAGATCCACCCGCATGTAGCGGCCGATGTCGCGCACCAGGATCGCCGGCTTGGTGTTGTGCACCCAGCTCTGCGTGGCCGCGGCGGTGTAGGGGAAGAAACCCATCGTCCACGGCGCTTCGTCGCGCGCCAGCGCGATCATGTCGTCGACGAGCTTCTGCTTCTCGGGCACGTCGTCGAGCGACTTCATGCGCATGAACATGCGGTCGTAGTCGGCGTTGGCGTAGTTGGATGTGTTCTCGCCGTCGAACTTGGTCTTGCCCGCCGGGCCCCAGAGCAGGAACAGGAAGTTCTCGGCGTCGGGGTAGTCGGCGTTCCAGCCGAGCCAGAAGACCTGGTACTTGCCTTTGCGCACCTTGTCCTGGAACTGGCCGTTGTCGGTGGCGCGCACCTCGAGCTGGATGTCGACCTTGGCGAACTGGCGCACCACCCAGTCGATCTCGGGCTTGCGCTCGGGCGTGGCCGGGAAGTAGACGTCGTAGTTCAGCACCAGCGGCTTGCCGCTCTTCGCGTCGCGCCCGTTCGGGTAGCCGGCCTCGACCATCAGCTTCTTCGCGGCTTCGATCGGGCGGCGCACGGTCTTGCCGTCTTTCCAGACATGCGTCAGCGGGTTCACGCCTTCCGGCGTGCCTTCGCGCGAGCCGAAGATGCCGGGCGGCAACGGGCTCATCGCGGTCTCGCCGGCCTTCTTCGGGAAGATCTTGCTGTACTCCTCCCAGTCGATGGCGATCGAGAGGGCCTGGCGCAGCTTCTTGTTGCGCACGTCCTGCTCGGGCGTGGCACCGTAGCCGATCGTCGGGTCGAGCATGTTGAAGCCGATGAAGTAGCTGTTGACGTCGCTGCCCTTCTTCAGGCGGAAGCCCTTGTCGGCGTACTCGCGGTTCACCTGTTCGCTGTCCTGCATCTCGACGATGTAGCCCATGCCCGTGTCGGTGCGCTCGTACACCTCCAGGTCGTAGAAACCTTGGCGGAACTTGGCCTTCTGCGACGACCCTTCGCGTTCGACGACGATGACGATGGAGTCGACGAAGGGTGTCTTCTTGCCGCAGTCGTCGAGCAGCCCGGCCTCCTTGTCGCCGGGCATGCCATCGCAGGGATAGGGCTCGCCGCGGTAGTTCGGGTTGCGCTTCATCACATGGCGGCGGTCCTGGATGAACTCGGTCATCATGTAGGGGCCTGTGCCCAGCGGCCAGCGATCCAGGTTCAGGCCCGCTTCGGCCATGCCGGGCTGCGCGTAGAAGGCATCGGCCTCCCAGGGCACCGGCGCCGTGAATGTCATCTGCATCCAGTAGCTCCACTGCGGGTACTTGCCTTTGATGCGGATGCGCAGCAGGTGCTTCTCGGGCGCCGTGACGCCGGCCAAGGGCCATTGGCGGAAGTCCAGGAAAGGCTTGTCCAGGCTCGACGGGTCCAGTCCCAGGCGCAGCTTGGCGTCTTCTTTCTTGATCAGCTCGCCGTACTCCTTCAGGCCCACCACGTACTCGGCGAAGGTGGAGAAGATCGGCGTCGTGACGCGCGTCGTGGCATGGCGCTTCAGGGCGTAAACGAAGTCTTCGGCGACCAGCTCGCGCGTGCCCTGGTGCTCGAACTCGAGCGGGTTCGCGCGCCGGCCGAGTTCGCCGCGCTTCATCGCGTGGTAGCGAAAGCGGCCTTGTTCGTCCTTGGCCAGCGCGGGGTGCGGCTGGTAGAGGATGCCGGGCCTGATCGGCACGTCGTAGATGCTCTCGGCGATGGCTTCCACCGGCGCATCGTCGGGCAGCGGCTTGCCTTGACTGTCGATGAAACGCGGCTTGATCACCTCGCGGGCCGTCTTGGGCACCAGCTGGAACGGGCGCTTCAGCAGGTGGTAGCCGTAGGGCGGCTCGTAGATCTGGTAGGTGAAGGTGGTGTCGTTGGACCAGTACGAAGCCGTCGGGTCGAGGTGGCGCGGTGAGTTCTCGATTGCCGACGAGTAGACCGTGTTCGACGCCGCGGCGTCGTGCTCCCACGGGTTGTTATTGCAGGCGGTGGCCGAGAGGGCGAGCAGCAAGGCGATCAGCGGTCGGCGCATACGGCCTCCTCGAAAAGACAGGCGCCTTCGGCAACGTCCGCTGGCTTGTGGCCACGGCGACCCGAAGGCGTGAACCATTCTAGGGGCCGGGGCGCAGGCGCTACCCCCGGGGGATCACCACCCGATCAAGGCATTGCGGCCGTCGACCAACAGCTGTACCCGCACGCCCACCGGCAGCGTGACCTTGGGGTGCACGTGGCCGAACGGCAGCCCCGTGAGGATCGGTGTCTTGCACACCGAGCGCAGATGGGCCAGCGCCGTCTTCAGCGTGTAGCCGTGGTCCAGCGGCGCGGGTTTCCAGTTGCTGAAAGCGCCGAGCAGCACGGCCTTTTGTGTCGCCAGCACGCCGCTTTGCTGCAATTGCAGCAGCGCACGTTCGATGCGATACGGATGCTCGTTGACGTCTTCGAGAAACAGGATGCCGCCCTTGACCTTCTTCGCATCGGGCGCATGCCGCGTGCCGAGCAGTGCCTGCAGAACCGCCAGGTTGCCGCCCCACAGCGGGCCTTTCACGGCTAGGCCATCGAAGCCGGCTTCGGTGCGAAAGCCCACCGCTTCCAGCTCGCCGCCCATCGCTTCGAGAAAGCAGTCGCGCGTGACCTCGTCGACGCCGCCGGCTTCCTCGGCGCGGCCGAAATCGTCCACCGCCATCGGGCCGGCCCAGCTGGGCGCGCCACGGTGCTGCCACAAGCCGAGTTGCAAGGCAGTGAAATCGCTGTGGCCGACCCAGCGCGTGCCACGCTCCACGCTCACGGCGATGCACTTCCAGTCGATGCGATCGAGCAGCCGGGTCAGGCCATAGCCGCCGCGCGTGGCCATCGCGATCGACGGTTGCTGCGCGGCCACGCGGTGCAGCGCGGCCAAGCGCAACTCGTCATCACCGGCGAAGCGTTGATGACGCGCCAGGGCGGCCTCGTCGACCTGGACCTCGAAACCCAGGCCTTTCAGCCGCCTGGCCGCCAGGCGCAGCGGTGCGGAGCGCGCCAACACGCCGGCCGGCGAGAACAGCGTCAACAGCGACCTCGACGCGTTCAAGGATCGAGCGGCAAGGCAGGCAGCTCGATCGCCTCACCGGTCGGGATCGGCGCCTCGGCTTCGCGCTCGGCTTTCTGCTCGGCGCGCCGCTCGGCGAAGAATCCCTGCAACATCGCGCTGCAGGCTTCGGCCATCACCCCGCCTTCCACCACCGTGTGGTGGTTCAGACGCGCTTGCGCGAATAAATCGACCACCGAGCCGGCCGCGCCGGTCTTCGGATCGAAGGCGCCGAACACCACGCGTTTGAAACGCGCGTGCATCAAGGCCATCGCGCACATCGGGCAGGGCTCGAGCGTGACGAACAGTTCGCACTCGGGCAAGCGGTAGTTCGCCAGCAGCTGAGCAGCGTGGCGCAGCGCGACGATCTCGGCATGCGCGGTCGGGTCGTTGGTCGTGATCGGCCGGTTGTAGCCGGTGGCGATGACCTGGCCGTCCTGCATGATCACCGCGCCCACCGGAACCTCGCCCACCAGCCAGGCGTTGCTCGCCTGGTCGAGCGCGATGCGCATCGCGAACTCGTCGTGGGGCGAGAGGTCGTTCACCGTTCGGGCTCCGACGCACGCGCGGCGGTGCCGGCTTCCATCGCGCGTTTCATCTCTTCGACCACGGGCGCCGTGCGAACGGCCGGCGCCCCTGGCGAACTGAGTGTGGACGGCGCCCCTGGCGCCGGGGCCGGCACGACCACCGGCATCACGCCGCTGGCCGAGAGCCCCTGGAGCTGCGACTTGACGAGCCCCGCCACCGTGGCCAACACGATCACGAGCAGGGCCAGACCGAGCAACAGGCGCATGGGGACACGAGATCTTGTTGAACCGGGATGCACGGCATTCTGCCGCCACCCCGGCTGCCGTTCGGCGGCTACCGGCGGCCACTGGTGCATCCCGATCGCCCACGACAATCGGGTTCGGCGCCGCCGCCCCGAGGCGGCGGCGCGCAGGGTTGGGTAAAGTGGCGCAGCCCGCTCACCGGAGACAACAATGAGTCTGCAGATCCGCCAATGGCTCGACAACTTCGGCGCTGCGCTCGGACGCGGCGATTTCGACAGCGCTGCGGCGATGTTCGGCGACGAGTCGTACTGGCGTGACCTGGTCGCCTTCACCTGGAACATCAAGACCGCCGAAGGCCCGGCGGCGATCCGCGACATGCTGGCGGCCACCATGCCGCTGGCCCAGGCCTCGGCGTGGCAGATCCTGGGCGAGGGCAGCGAGGCCGGCGGCGTGACCGAAGCCTGGTTCACGTTCGAGACCGGCGTCGCGCGCGGCAAGGGCCATCTGCGCCTGATCGGCGGCAAGGCCTGGACCCTGCTCACCACGATGCAGGAGCTGAAGGGATTCGAAGAGAGGAAACGCGCCTTGCGTGCCAAGGGCGTGGAGCATGGCGTCTTCCCCGGGCGCAAGAGCTGGCTCGAGTCGCGCGACGAAGAAACGCGCACGCTGGGCTTCGAGGAACAGCCCTATGTGGTGATCCTCGGCGGCGGGCAAGCCGGCATCATCCTCGGCGCGCGGCTGCGCAAGCTCGGCGTGCCGGCGATCATCGTCGAGAAGAATGCACGGCCCGGCGACAGCTGGCGCAATCGCTACAAGAGCCTGTGCCTGCACGATCCGGTGTGGTACGACCACCTGCCCTACCTGCCCTTCCCCGACGATTGGCCGGTGTTCGCGCCCAAGGACAAGATCGGCGACTGGCTGGAGATGTACGCCAAGGTCATGGAGCTCAACTACTGGGGTTCGACCGAAGCCAAACGCGCGCAGTGGGACGAAGCCCGGCAGCAGTGGCAAGTGAGCGTCGAGCACAAGGGCGAGAACGTGGTGCTGCGGCCGACCCAGCTTGTCTTCGCCACCGGCATGTCGGCCGTGCCCTCGCTGCCCAGCTACCCCGGCATGGAGCGCTTTCGAGGCTCGCAAGTGCATTCGAGCCGGTTCAAGAGCGGGCAGGACTGGAACGGCAAGCAGGCGGTGGTGGTCGGCTCGAACAACTCGGCCCACGACATCTGCGCCGACCTGTGGGAGAACGGTGCCGAGGTCACGATGGTGCAACGCTCCACGACCCATGTGGCGCGCAGCGATTCGCTGATGGACCTGGCGCTCGGCGGCTTGTACTCCGAAGCGGCACTGAAGGCCGGCATCGACACCGACACCGCCGACCTGATCTTCGCGTCCTTGCCCTACAAGGCGCTGCCCGCGCTGCAGGTGCCGGTGTACCAGCAGATGAAAGAACGCGACGCGGCGTTCTACCAGCGGCTCGAGGCGGCCGGCTTCATGCTCGACTTCGGCGACGACGAGTCGGGCCTGTTCATGAAGTACCTGCGCCGCGGCTCGGGCTACTACATCGACGTGGGCGCCTCCGAACTGGTGGCCAACGGCAGCGTGAAGGTCAAGACCGGCGCGATCGATGCTGTCACGGAGCGCGGCCTGGCGATGGCCGACGGCACCGAGCTGGCGGCCGATCTGATCGTCTACGCCACCGGCTACAGCTCGATGAACGGCTGGATCGCCGAGCTGGTGAACCAACCGATGGCCGACAAGGTAGGCAAGTGTTGGGGTCTGGGCTCGGGCACGCGCAAGGACCCGGGGCCGTGGGAGGGCGAGTTGCGCAACATGTGGAAGCCCACCCAGCAGCCCAACCTGTGGATGCAAGGCGGCAACCTGCACCAGAACCGCCACTACTCGCTGTGCCTGGCCTTGCAGCTGAAGGCGCGCATGGAAGGCATCGCAACGCCGGTGTACGGCCTGGCGCCGGTGCATCACAAGAGTTGACCCTATCGCCCGCGTCGGCCTATGCCCTGCCATGCGTGTCCGCGCCTCAGCGCACGGCCGCGTGCAGGCTGAAACCCTGCATGTCGGCGTACAGGTTCTGATGAAACTCCGCCTCCCGCGGCATCGAGCCTTGCATCGTCAACACCTCTGTCCGGCGCGCGGGCCGAAGGCGATGCTCGATCGGGCCTCACGCCACGGTAGCCGGCAGCGCGCCGAAGCGCCAGCTCGACACGGTCCAGCCGAGCATGCCGCTCGTCTCGCGGAAGACCGTGGCGGCGGCCCAGAGGGCTCAACGGACCACGTGCGCCTCGCGCAGCGAATCGATGTCGTCTTTGCCGTAGCCCAGCGACAGCAACAGGCTCTCGTTCTGCGCGCCCAGCGCCGGCGGCGCCAGGCGCAGCGGCAGGCGTTCCCCGTCCAGCGCCAGCGGCAGCAGCGCGGCGCGCGTCTCGATCTCGCGCCCGGCGCCGCTGGCATCCGCCGGCAAGGTCACCGGCGCCAACCCGCCGGTGGCCAGCAGGTGCGGATCGTCGAACAAGTCCTGTGGGCGCGTGATCGGCGCGTAGGGCAAACCGACACGCTCGAAGCGCTGGCCCAGCTCCTGCGCCGCGAAGCCGGCGAAGCGCTCGCGCAGCAGCGGAATCAGCCAATCGCGAGCCCGCACGCGATCGTTGTTGCTCGCCAGGCGCGCATCGGCGGCCAGGTCGTCGAAGCCGAACTCGCGGCACAGCAGCGCCCACTGCGTGTCGCTGACGGCAGCCAGGAAGATCTGCTCGTCGTCTCTGACGGTGAACACGTCGTACACCGCCCAGGCGCTGATGCGGCTGGGCATCGGCGCAGCGGGCTGGCCGGTGACGGCGAACTGCATCATGTGCTGGGCCACCAGGAAGACGTTGTTCTCGAACAGCGCACTGTGCACTTCCTGGCCCCGCCCGGTGCCGCGCGTGGCGTGGTCACGCTGGCACAGCGCCGCCAGCGCACCGCTGGCGCCGATCATGCCGCCCATGAGGTCGTTGACGCTCGCGCCGGCGCGCAGCGGGCGGCCTTCGGGGCCGGTCATGTACGCCAGGCCGCCCATCATCTGCACCACTTCGTCGAGTGCAGTGCGGTTGTCGTAGGGCCCCGGCAGGAAGCCTTTGTGCGAGACGTAAACCAGGCGCGGGTTCAGCCGGGTGAGCGCCGCGGCGCCGAGGCCGAGCTTGTCCATCGTGCCGGACTTGAAGTTCTCGCTGAACACGTCGGCGCCGGCGACCAGCTTCAGCACGATCTCGCGGCCGCGCGGATCTTTCACGTCCACCGCCAGACTCAGCTTGTTGCGGTTGAACATCGAGAAGAAGCCGGCGCCCGAGCCGAGCAGCCGGCGCGTGCTGTCGCCTTCGAGTGGCTCGACCTTGATGACCTCGGCACCGAGGTCGGCGAGGATCATGCCGCAGGTCGGGCCCATCACCATGTGGGTGAATTCGACGACGCGCACGCCGGACAGCGGCAGGGTCCGGGCGGCGTTCATACCGACGCACTCTTGCTGACCGCGAACAATCGTTCCGAGGCCGGCGAGCGGCCATCGGCATATACAAACGCCTTGCCGAGCCCGGCTTCAGGTGTCATGCCGTAGATCGGCTCGCCGGGCAGCCCTTGCTGCAACACCTGCCGCGCGGCCACCAGGCGTTCGATGTCGACGCCCGTCGCCACGCCCATCGCTTCGAACATGAAGACCAGGTCTTCGGTGACGACATTGCCGGAGGCGCCCGGTGCGTAGGGGCAGCCTCCCAGGCCGCCCTGCGACGCATCGAACGTGCGCACGCCCACGTCGAAAGCGGCCAGGCAATTGGCCAGGCCCAGGCCGCGCGTGTTGTGCATGTGCGCGGCACCGGCCTTTGCGCCGATCGCCGCGTGCAGACGCTTGAACAAGCGCCGCACCTGGGCCGGGTTGGCCATGCCGGTGGTGTCCGACAGGCCCGACTCGTCGGCGCCCGCGGCGACCGCCTGCTCTGCCGTCCGGATCACATCGTCCTCGGGAACCGCGCCTTGGATGGTGCAGCCGAAGGCGGTGGCGATGCCGGCCTCGATCATCACCTGCGGCGCGCGCTCGTTGCGCAGCGCGGCGATGTTGCGTACCTCTTGGACCATCTCTTCGCGCGTCTTGCGCACATTGGCCAGCGAATGCGCGGCGCTTGCCGACACGGGGACGGTCAGCTTGTGCACGCCGGCGGCCAGCGCCGCTTCGGCGCCGCGCAGGTTGGGCACCAGCGCCATCACCGTCAGGCCGGGCAGGCTGCACGCGTGGCGCACCACTTCGGCCACATCGGCCATCTGCGGCAACAGCCGCGCCGGCACGAACGAACCGACTTCGATCTCGCGCAGGCCGGCGGCGTACAAGGCGTCGATCCAGGCCAGCTTGGAGGCGGTGGGCATGGTGCGCGAGACGCTCTGCAGTCCGTCGCGCGGGCCGACCTCGCTGATCAAAACGGTGGATGAACTCATCGCCGGATTCTCACCGAGGCCGGCGCCGGGGCCGGCGCATTGAAGGGACTCGACCGCCACGCGATGCGGGTAGCGGCCTACTGGAAGCGTGGCACGATGGCGCACCACGAGAACATCGAAGAGTGACGCATCATCAGCGGCCGGATGCCACCGAGTTCAGCATGAAACCGACCCTCACCGCCTTCCTGTTCGGCGCGCTGGCCCTGGCCTGCGGCCCCTGCGGCGCGGCCTCCAAGGCCCACGAACATGGTGCGGTGAAGCTGGATGTGGCCGTCGATGGCGACAAGCTGTCGATCGCGCTGCAAGCCCCGCTCGACAACCTGCTCGGTTTCGAACGCGCGCCGCGCAGCGACGCCGAACGCCGGGCCGCCGCCGAGGTGCTGGCCCGGCTGCGCAGCGGCACCCCGCTGTTCAGCGCCGATGCTGCGGCCCGCTGCACGTTGACGAAGGCAGAGGTGCGGGCCCCGATGTTCGAAGTCGGCGCCAAGCCCGCCAGCAAGGACGAACACGCCGACCTCGATGCCAGCTACGAGTTCAAGTGCGCGCAGCCGCCGGCGCTGCGCAGCCTGGAGGTGGGCCTGTTCGACGCCTACCCGCGCATCCAGCGCATTGACGTGCAGGTGGCCGGGCCGCGGGGGCAATCGAAGGTCACGCTCAGGCGGCCTGATCGCGCCGTGAAGCTGGTTCGCTGAACGCTCGACGGCGTATCAATCGCCGCGTGCCAGCAACTCCACCGCACGGCGGACTCCTTGGCCGTGCGGCACGTCCAGCGCCACCAGCGCCGCTTCGACACCGCCCAGCGCGCCCAGCACCATCGCCGCGTTCAAGTCGCCCAGGTGGCCGATGCGAAACACCCGCCCGGCCAGTGGCCCCAGGCCACCCGCCACCGCGACCTGGAAGCGTTCGCGCGCCAGCGCGCGCAGCGCATCGGGATCGAAGCCCATGCCGTCGCGCGCAACGATCGCCGTCACCGACACCGAACGTGCGGCTTTGTCGCCGCAATAGAAACCCATGGCGCCGCCTTCGCTCCAGGCTTGCACGGCCGCCTGCACCGCGCCGGCCAACTGCCGGTGCCGCGCGTAGACGGCCGCGAGCCCTTCCTGCTCGAGCAGCGCGAGCGCCGCGCGCAGGCCGAACATGAAGTGCATCGGCACGGTGCCGAAGAACTTCTGGTAGGGCAAGGCGCCGACGCGGCGCGTCCAGTCCCAATAACAACGCGGCGCGTCGTTGCTGCGCGAGACTTCCATCGCTTTCGGGTTGACGACCACAAAACCCAGGCCCGGCGGCAGCATGAGTCCCTTCTGCGACGCGCCGACCACGACGTCGATGCGCTGCGCGTCCATTCCGATCGGCAAGGCGCCGAGCGTGGCAACAGCGTCGACGACCAGCAGCGCCGGGTGGCCGGCGTCGTCGATGGCGCGGCGCAGCGCATCGATGTCGCTGGTGACGCTGCTGCCGGTGTCGGTGTGCACCATGAACACGGCGACGATCTGGTCGAGGCTGTCGGCGCGCAGCGCCTGCTCGACGGCCGCCATGTCGATCGGCTGCCCTTCGCGCCATGGCGTGCGCAGCGCGCGGCGGCCGAGCGCTTGCACCTGCATCGCCCAGCCGTCGGAGAAATGCCCGGTGCCCGGGATGAGCACCGCCGCACCGCGCGGCAGCAGGTTTTCGATCGCCACCTCCCACGCGCCGTGGCCGTTGGCGGCGTACATGAAGACGCCCGACTCGGCGGCCGTGCCGCACAGCCAGCGCAAGCCGTCTTCGCAAGCGGCGATGGCTTCGCTGACGCGCGGGTCGGCCAGATCCATCGGCTGGCGGTGCATGGCATCGAGCACCTCGTCGGGGATCGAGGTCGGGCCGGGTGAATGCAGCAGGCGGCGGCCGGGGATACGTTTCTGTGATGTCATACGTTGGTGGTTGGCGGGTTCAACGGCTTCGATAGGCGTCCGGGCGAACGACGATCACCGCGTCGCCCTGCGCACCGAGGTGGGCCGCGAGACGGCCACGCGGATCGAGAATATCGACGCCGACGCGAAGCACCTGCAACGAGCCGGCCGACGCAGGCGGCACAGCGCTTGCAAACACGAATGCGATGGCGCGCGAGCCAGCTTCGCGCAGCAGCTGCATCACCGAAGTGGCACTTCCATCGGGCCGCTGCAAACCGACGTTCTGCACCGTCACGCCGCCCTGCGGCAGCACACCGCCCGGCGGGTAGTCGTTGGCTACCGACATGCGGCCCGAATCGACCAGCGCGCGGGCGAACGCATGCTCGCGCGCCAGGGCCACCACGGCGCGCCGCATCAGGTGTTCGGCCGGCGAGCGCGGCGCCAGGAAGCGGTTCGTGCGCCGGGTGACTTTCAGGTTCTCGGCTGCCGCCGGGTGGCGCTCGGCCTGGTAGCTGTCCAGCAGCGATGCGTCGGCCCAACCCTTCGTCACCCAGGCGAGTTTCCAGCCCAGGTTGTTGGCGTCCTGGATGCCGGTGTTGCCGCCGCGCGCACCGAACGGGCTGACGACATGCGCGGCATCGCCGATGAAGAAGACGTTGCCGTGGCGGAACCGGTCGAGCAGGTGGTCGCGGTAGTGGTAGGGGCCGATCCAGACGAACTCGAGGTCGATGTCCTCGCCGAGCTGCGCGGTCAACCGCTGACTCGCCACCTCGGGGCTGCTGACGGTGGCCGGGTCGTCGTCCTCGGCCATCTGGTAGTCCAGCCGCCACACATCGTCGGCCATCGGGTGTTGCCAGACGGCGCGGTCTTCGTTGAACGGCGCGTCGATCCAGGTCCAGCGTTCCTGAGCCAGGGTTCGCCCGAAGCGCACATCGGTGATGCACCAGCGGTCGGCGTTGCGCGAGGTGTGCGCGTCCAGGCCGAGCTGGCTGCGGATGGGGCTGTTCACGCCGCTGGCGTCGATCAGCCAACGCGCGTTCAGTCGGTAGCTGCCCGCCGGCGTGCTGACCTCGACGCCGGCGCCATCGTCGCGTGGCTCGATGCGCTGCAGCGCGTGTTTCCAGCGCAGCTCCACGACGCCGAGCTCCAGGATGCGTTCGACCAGGAACCACTCGATATAGAACTGCTGCAGGTTGACGAACGGCGGCTGCTCGGAAACGCTCGTGCTTTGCAAGTTGAAGCTCCACACCTTGTCGTGGCCCGAGAAGGTGTTGCCCACCGACCAGCTGACACCCTTGTCGCGGATCTTCGGGAAAGTGCCCAGGCGCTCGAAGATCTCCAGGCTCTTCTGCGCATAGCAGATGCCGCGCGAGGACGCGCCGCGCACGCCTACCGTGTCGTCTTCGTCGAGCAGCACGGCGCGAATGCCGCGCTGCGCCAGGTCGCAGGCCAGCGTGAGGCCGGCCAGGCCGCCGCCGACGATCACGATGTCGTGGTGCTCGTCGGCCCCCGGCATCGGCGCGGCCGGCCAGCTCGGCAGCTCGTAAGCAGGGGCGAAGCGAAAGGCAGTCATGTGAAACGTTGTTCAGAAGTGATCGAGCGTGGGGAACCGATCGTCGCCGACGATGCAGTTCCACAGCACGCAGGCCGCGCCGAGGTCACCGCTCCACAGCGTGTGCCGGCCCTGGCCGTACTGCAAGCGGTGGCGCTCGATCTGCTCGATGATGTGCATCCCGAGCAGCCGCGCCCGTTCCAGCCACAGCGGCTCGCCGAAACGGCGCCAGAGTTTGAGCATCGCCATCGCGCTGCCACCGGTGCCGTGGCACAGCGAGACGCCCTTGGTCAGCGGGCCGGCAGCCCAGGTCAACTCCCCGGCGCCGCGCAGCAGCGCGTCCCACGCCGGCGCGCGCGGCGCGGTGGCCAGCCGGCAGACGATGCCCGGCGCGCCGTGGCAGTCCTGCACCAGCGGGCCCTTGCCACGGGCGCGCGCCGCGGCGAGCAGTTCAGCATCGGTGAAGGCGTGCCAGTTGACCAGGTTGCCATCGCGAAGCGCGGTCTTCTCGAGCGTCTGCAAAGCCCGGTCGACGAATGTCGCGACGCTCAGATCGTCGAGCATCGCCGCGGCGCGCAACGCCGGGTAGACGTTGCCCACGAAACCATGCGCGGCGCCGAGGTAGCGAATGCGCCGGCCGTACAAGTCCTGCACCCAGATCCAGGTGCCGGTGTCGGGGTCGATCTCCATCTCGGCCAGCAGCGCGGCCACGCCTTCTTGCACCAGGCGCATCCAGCGCATCTCACCGCTGGCTTCGGCCATGTGGATGGCGGCCAGCAGCGTGCCTGAGTTGCCCCACAGCGGCTCGCGCACCGGGTTGTGCAGGTTGCCTTGCACCATCGCGAACAGCGCATCGGCCAGCGCAGCTTCGCGCGTGAAAGTCCAATGCAACAGCAGCACGCCGCTTTCGCCCATCAAGTACGAGGCGGTGCCATGTTGCGAGTCTTTCAGGTTGGCGCGCGCCAGAGCGGCCCAGCCGTGCAGCCACGGCGAGCAGTCGCGCGGCGCCTCGATGGCGCCCTGCGCGGCCAGGTCGCGCAGCGCCCAGAACGCGCCGCTGGCCCCCAGGTACAGATCGGTGCAGCGTGTCTCGGGCGTGGGCGGTTCGTCCAGCTCATGGGTGGGCCACGAACCGGCGCCGGCGTCGAACTCGGCATGCGCCGCCTGCGCGATGCGCTGAATGCAAGAACGAGCCGCTGATTCACTCCAGACGGAGCTTGTCAGCGGCTCGTGGCGGGCGGCTTCGAACAGGCTGTGCATCGACGCAAAGCCTAACCCAGGCCGGGCTTCAGGGGAACGGCGTCGTCGAGCGGTCGATGGATTGCATGAACTTGACGATCTTCGCCCGGTCGGCGGCGTTGGTCAGCGTGTCCACGCCGCTGGTGCCGGCGCTGCGGTGCGTCACGTTGTTCATCACCTGGTCGAGCGACGTGACGGCGCCGTTGTGCAGGAAGACCTGCGGGAAGGCGTGCAGCGACAACAGCGATGCCGGCACGAACCCGAGGCCGCCCAGCGGCGCGCCGGCGTTCTGGCGCACTTCGTTGTAGAAGGTCGCATCGAAGGTGCCCACGCCGCGCAGCTGGTTCACCACTTGACCGGCGGTGATGATCACGCTGGCATCCGGCGGCGGCGTGAACTGCAGCCGGCCCGAGGTCCATTGCGGCCCGCCGTGGCATTGCTGGCAGCTCGCTGCCGCGAACAGCGCGCGGCCGCTGACCACGTCGGGATCAGTGGCCGGGATCGGCGCGATCGGGCTGCGGATGCCGAACTGCTGGAAGGCCTTGATCGCATCCCAGGCACCGACGCCACGCACCTTCAGCTGGTTGCGCCCGCCGCTGGCCAGCGGCAGGAAGTTGGCCACCGCCGTATCCGGCGTCACACCATCGGCCAGCACGATCAGGCCCTGCCCGCCCGAGACGCCGCGGATGTTGAGTTCGAAGTCCTCCTGCTCGTCGCGCTCGGCGCTCCAGTTCAGGATCCGCATCACGCTGCGGTCGGCCACCGTCTGGTCGAAGTCGGTGTGCTGCGGGATGGTGCGGCGCGGGCCCGGGCCGAAGATCCAGACCACGTTGTCGCTGGTGCCCCAGGGCGTGTGGCAGCCGGCGCACGAGCCCCAGCCCTTGTTCGACATGCGCCCGGCGATCGGCGTGCTGCCCCCCGGCGCGGCGTCGAAAACGCCGATCGAGGTGTTGTACAGCTCCTTGCCGATGTGCACCTTGTCGGCCTGCGTGCCCGCTATCGGCAGCTTGGCCGAGGCCATCGTCGCCATCACGCTTTCGGGCATCGTGCCGAGGTTGATCACCGACACGTCACGCGAGATGTAGTTCATCACGTAGGCGCGCGTGTCGGCCGAGTTGATCACGATGCCGCGCGGGTTGCGCCCGACCGGGATCTGCAGCACCCGCGTGGCGTCCAGCGGGTCGGCCAGCACCGCACTCGCGCCGGTGGCGGGGTCGATGGCGATCTTCACCAGGTGATTGCTCGCAGCGCTGACCACGAAGCCCTGGTCGGCGAAGTTCTTGAAAGCGATCGCCCAGGGTTGCGTGACGAAGAGCTTGTTCGGATTCGTCTGGTCGGCCACCGCGCGGTGCATGTTGATGGTGCGGCCGGCGTCGAGCTGCGTGCTGCGGTTGATCACCGACAGCAAGCTGTGCGTGTTGACATCGAAACGCACCGGGCCGTTCGGTGACGCGCCGGTGTTGGGCAGGAACGCGAAGCCGCCTTTGATGGCGATGTTGTTGAGCTGGTTCGGGTAGGCACCGGTGGTGAACCTGAACGCTGCCGGATCGGTGACGTCGCCGGGCGGGATGCGCGCCAGCGCATCGCCCACGGCCTTGAAGCCGCTGTCGGCGATCGGGTTGATGACCACCTCGCCGAGCACCGTGTCGCTGCCGGTGGCAATGCGCGTCACATGGCCGGCCTTGGCGTCGTCGGCACCGTCGATCTTGCCGGCGATCGGCAGCGAAAGAAACTGCGTCACGTAGACCGTCTCGTCGCTGTCGCTGGCGTCGCCGTTGTTGGTGATGGCGATGCCGCGCGGTTCGAAGCCGACACCGGTGATGGTCTTCACCACGGTGTCGGTGGTGGTGTCGATCACCGAGACCGTGTTCGAGCGCGCGTTGGCCACGTAGAGCTTGCTGCCGTTGGGCGTGAGCGCGATGCCGTAGGGCTCGATGCCGACCTGGATGTGCTTGGCCGGCTTGCTGAGCGCGCCGTTGGCCAGGCTCGCGTTGATCACGCTGACCGTGCCGCTCACCGTGTTGGCCACGTAGAGCTTGCGGCCGTCCGGCGTGAAGGCCACGCTGTTCGGCTCGGTCTGCACCGCCACCTCGGCCAGCTTGCGGTTCCTGTCGGCGCGCAGGTCGAACAGGCTCACCGTGTTGTTGTCGGGGTTGGCCACGGCCAGGAAGGCATCGTCGCCGCTCAAGGCCAGCGGCTGTGACGAGGTGGGGCCGGCGAAACGGACCACCGGTGTGGGCGCCGCGGTGACGCCGATCTGTGCCAGGATGCTCGCGCTCACGCCACCGGCAGCCAGCCAGAGCCAGCGCCGCTTCAGCAGGTTCAGGATCGGTTTCATGCAGCCTCCTTGGTTTGCAAAGTGGTGCGCGCGCGCCGCGGCACACCGAGAGCGGCGAGTCCGAGCGCGGCCAGCAACGCCGACGCGGGCGCCGGTACGGCGGCGGCCACGTGCAAGTATGCGCTGCCCAAGCCGCTGGGCGACTCCAGCGGCGTGAGCGTCAACGAATGCGAGCCCGGGCCGAGCACGAAGAAGCCTTTGCTCATCACCGCATCGGCCAGGCAGTTCACCGGGTCGTCGCCGCAATCGGAAAATGCACCGCGCGGGATCAGCGATGTGAAGCCGACCAGCACGCCGAAATCGAAGATCTCGAAGCGGTCGCCCGACGCGAACGCGTCGACCACGGTGAGCAGCGCGCCGCTGGCGGGGGCGTCGAAGATCCAGGCCGGCGCGTCGAGGAAGACCGTCGGCGTGCCACTGCTGGGAATGCAGATCGGGCCCGCGGGGTCAGCCGGGTCGCAACCGGTGGCGCCTGTTCCGGCATCGGTGAAGGCGAACTGAAGGAACGTGTCCAGCGGGATCGCGCCGGCGCATGCCGGCGCGGCGAGCGTGGCGCCCAGCACAGCCGCAGCGAAAGGCGCAGCCCAGCGGCGCGAAAGGGTTCGGGGCATCGTGAACTCCTGGTTCGAGGGTGACAGCACCTACGAGCCAGGGTCGCGAAAGCGACGCACCGGGGAAACCCCTAGAACGAGGGCGCGGCTCAGGTCCGCGCGTCGAAGCGATCGAGCTTGCCGGCCCAGCCGAGGATGCGCTCGTCCGCTGTGACGAGCGTGGCGCGGTGTTGAAGCGCGGTGGCGACGATGAAACGGTCGGCGGGGTCGCCCGGCAGGCCGCCCAGGCCAGCAGCTCGTATGGCCGATTCACCGTCGAGCGGCAGTTCGATCAGGCCGTTGGCGAGTCGGCCCAAGCGCCATTGCGCGACGTCAGGCAGCTTCACGCGCCCTGCCGAGGACAGCAGAGCGGCCTCCCAGAACGAGATCGCACTGACAGCAACACTGCCGGACTCCCAATGTTGGTCGATCAAGGCACTGGCGCGGCGCCCGATCTTGCTGCTGGCCGTTGTCAGCCAGACCAGCGCATGGGTGTCGAGCACGATCACTTCATCGCTTCCCACTCCACGTCGATGGGCGAGATGATGTCGCCCAGGATCTTGATCTTGCCCTTGTCCAGGCCGCGCAAGGTCTTGGCCCGCGGCGGCGTGTGCGGCCGCAACTCGGCCACCGGCCTGCCGTTCTTGGTGATCAAGATCGAGCGCCCGGTGCGCGCCACATCGTCCATCAGTGCCAGGCACTTGGCCTTGAACTCGGAAGCCTGCATCGTGTCCATCGGGTGCTCCTTGCGCGGATGACCTGTATTCTGACCATGGTCACGCGAGTGGTCAACGCCGACAACGCGCCGACAAGGCGCTCAGTGCAAGGCGACACCGGTCTTGCTTTGCAGCTCCTCGCGCGTCACCCCGGGCGCCGTCTCGACGACCTTCAGGCCTTGCGGCGTCACGTCCATCACCGCCAGGTCGGTGATGATGCGATTCACCACGCCCACGCCGGTCAGCGGCAGCGTGCACTTGGGCAGGATCTTCAGATCGGTGGAGCCGTCTTTCTTCTTCGCCACGTGTTCCATCACGACGATGACACGCGGCACGCCGCCGACGAGATCCATCGCGCCGCCCATGCCCTTGACCATCTTGCCGGGGATCATCCAGTTGGCCAAGTCGCCCTTCTCGCTGACCTGCATCGCGCCCAGGATCGACAGGTTGATCTTGCCGCCGCGAATCATCGCGAAGCTGTCGTGGCTGCCGAAGATGCTCGATCCGGCGATCGTCGTCACCGTCTGCTTGCCGGCGTTGATGATGTCGGCGTCGACTTCGTCTTCGGTGGGGAACGGGCCGATGCCGAGCATGCCGTTCTCGCTTTGCAGCCAGACCTCGATGTTCGGCGGCACGAAGTTGGCCACCAGCGTGGGGATGCCGATGCCGAGGTTGACGTAGAAGCCGTCTTGCAACTCGGCGGCGGCCTTGCCGGCCATTTGATCTTGCGTCCATGCCATGGTGGGGCTCCTCAAGTACGGGTGGTGCGCTTCTCGATGCGCTTCTCGGGCGTGGCGTTGAGCACCAGCCGCTTCACGTAGATGCCCGGCAGGTGCACCTCGTCGGGGTCAAGCGCGCCCATCGGCACGATCTGCTCCACCTCCACCACGCTCACTCGGCCGGCCATGATCACCGCCGGGTTGAAGTTGCGCGCGGTGCGGCGGAACACGAGGTTGCCGCTCGCGTCGGCCTTCCAGGCTTTGCCCAGCGACAGATCGGGCACCAGGGCGCGCTCCATCACGTAGGTCTTGCCGTCGAATTCGCGCAGCTCCTTGCCTTCGGCCACCAGCGTGCCGACGCCGGTGCGCGTGAAGAAGGCCGGGATGCCGGCACCGCCGGCGCGCAGCTTCTCGGCCAGCGTGCCCTGCGGCGTGAACTCGAGCTCGAGTTCGCCGGCCAGGTACTGGCGCTCGAACTCCTTGTTCTCGCCCACGTAGCTGGAGATCATCTTCTTGATCTGGCGCGTCTCGAGCAGCTTGCCCAGGCCGAAGCCGTCGACGCCGGCGTTGTTGCTGATCGCCGTCAGGTTCTTCGCTCCGCTGTCGCGCAGCGCGTCGATCAGCGCCTCGGGGATGCCGCACAGGCCGAAGCCGCCGACGCCAATCAGCAGACCGTCCTTGATCAGGCCGTCGAGCGCCGCGGCGGCGCTCGGGTAGATCTTCTTCATGCCCGTTGTCTCCAGGTGTTCGATCGAGGCGCGCAGCGTACTACGTAATGCCTTAAGTAGTCGTTACGTAGAATTGCCTAAATGGAACACGAGCCCTCCAAAGCCAGCCCCGAGACTCTGCAGCGGGCGATGGTCGATGTCTTCGCCCCCTGGGTGCGCGAGTTGAACCTCGAGCTCGTCGAGGCCCACGCCGGCGAAGTGATCCTCGCGCTGCCGGTGGCGCCGCGCCATGTGCACGCCGGCGGGGTGCTGTGCGGCCAGACGATGATGGCCGCGGCCGACAGCGCGATGGTGCTGGCCGTGCTGACGCAGCTGGGCGAGTTCCGGCCGATGACCACCGTGCAGCTGCAGACGAGCTTCCTGCGTCCGATCGCCGGCGACAGCGGCAGCGCACGCGTGGTGGCGCGCGTGCTGCGCATGGGGCGGCAACTGGTCTTCGGCGAGATCGAAGTGCTCGACGCGCAGGGCCGCCTGGCCGCTCACGCCACCACGACCTACGCGCTGTTGTGACGATGCCGGCGCTCGACTACCGCACCGCCTTCGACCTGGCGCCGATCGGCCTGGTGCTGTCGCGCCAGCGCCGGATGACCGACTGCAACCGCGAGCTGCTGGCGATGTTCGGTGCGACGCGCGAGGACATCGTCGGCCGCTCGTTCGAGGCGCTGTACCCCACGCCGGGCGAGTTCCAGCGCACCGGCGTGCGCATCGTCGCCAGCCTGGACAAACGCGGGCGCTACGCCGACGAGCGCGTCATGCGCCGCATCGATGGCAGCCTCTTCTGGTGCCATGTCTCGGGCCGCGCGCTCGACCCCAAAGACCCGCACGCCGCGGGCATCTGGGCGTTCGAAGACCTGTCGAACAAGCGCGTCGTGGCGGTGGAATTCACGCCGCGCGAACGCGAGATCGCCGCGCTGCTGGTTGAAGGACACACCAGCAAGGTGATCGGAAAACGCCTGGCGATCAGCCCGCGCACGGTGGACGTGTACCGCGGCCGCCTGATGCGCAAGATGGGCGCGGCGACCACCGGGGAGCTGGTGCACAAGCTGATGTCGTGAGCGGCCGCGGTGCCAGCAATGCTGTCACTGACTACAATGCGTGCTTCTTGATGGAGAACGTGCCATGGCCACCTTGACCATTCGCGATGTCGACGAGCCCACCAAGTTGGCGCTGCGCATACGCGCCGCCAGCCGCAACCGGTCGATGGAAGAAGAGGTGCGCCAGATCCTGCGCGCTGCGCTGGCCGAAGGTTCGGCGCCGGCCACCGATCTGGCCACGCGCATCCGCCAGCGCTTCGCGCCGCTGGGCGGCGTCGAACTGACGATCGAGAGCCGTGAGCCGGTGCGCGAGCCGCCGCGCTTTGCCGGCCGGCGCCGATGAGCGTCCTGCTGGACACCAACGTTCTGTCTGAGCTGCTTCGCCCACGTCCCGAAGCATCGGTGCTCGCCTGGTTCGCCGGCCGCGCCGGACAGGACGATGCGATCAGCTCGGTGACGCAAGCGGAAATGTCCCTCGGTGCGCGGCTGTTGCCGGCAGGCAAGCGCCGGCAGCAGCTCGAGCAAGCATTGCGGCTGATGTTCGAAGAAGACTTCGCCGGGCGCGTCTGGCCCTTCGACGCCGAGGCGGCCGTCGCGTACGCCGACATCGTCGCCAAGCGCCGCACGCTGGGCCGGCCGATTTCGCAGTTCGACGCTCAAATCGCTGCCATCGCGCGCGCCCGCCACGCCAGCATCGCCACCCGCAACATCGGCGACTTCGCCGATTGCGGTGTGACGCTGATCGATCCCTGGCGTTCGTGAGCGAAGATATGCAAGGAGCATCATAGGGGTTGACGTTGACTTCCCAGC
>JANNQO010000005.1:0-2552 GCA_031400795.1 Rubrivivax sp.
GGCTACCAGCACCTGCCGGTGCTGCGCGGCATCGCACGGCAGCCCTACCTGCGGCAAGACGGCAGCCTCATGCACCACGACGGATTCGACGCACCGACCGGCATGTTCGGTGTTTTCGATGAGCGGGCATTCAAGGTGCCAGCCAAGCCGGACAAGGATGCTGCGCTGGCGGCGTTGGGTGAGTTGCGCAAGCTGCTGACGGAGTTCGGATTCGCCAGCGCGAGCGATGAGGCCGCTGCGCTGGCGCTGATCCTGACGGCGGCAATTCGGCCATCGCTCACGCTGGCGCCTATGGGCCACATCAAGGCCCCGCAGATATCGAGCGGCAAGAGCTACCTGGCCGGGCTGATTGCGGCCTTTGCAGGTCCATCCAAGCCTTCCGCGTATGCCTTCCCGACCAAGGAAGACGAGTGCGCCAAGTTGCTGTTGTCGGCGCTTTTGGAATCGACCGCCGTCATCGTCTTCGACAACCTGACAAGTGACCTGATCCCATTCAAAAGCCTATGTTCGGTGCTCACCGAAGAGTTCTTCACCGACCGGCTGCTAGGCGTCAGCAAGATAGTGACGGTGCCGACCGCGACGCTGTTTCTGAGCAGCGGCAACAACGTCGATGCAGTGCGCGACATGGCTCGCCGCGTGGTCACCGTGAACCTAGACCCAGGCTGCGAGACCCCGGCCGCCCGGAAGTTCAGAGCTGACCCTGTGACCACGGTGCAGAGCGAGCGCGGCAGGTACGTGTCGCATGCCTTGACTATCGTGCGCGCCTACATCGCGGCGGGCTATCCGCCGCAAGAGATCAAGGCGCTGGGCAGCTACAGCCAATGGTCGCGCCTGGTGCGCGCGCCGCTGGTCTGGTTGGGCCTGGAAGACCCCGCCACATCGGTGTACGCCAGCATGGCCGAAGACCCTGACCGCGAAACTTTGGGCCGACTGCTGACCGCCTGGTGCAAAGCATTCGGTGCAGAGCCGACACCCGTGCGTGACGTGATCGCGCGGGCCGAGAAGTTCAGCCTTGGCGCGAGCGCTGATCTGGGCGACGTTGTGCGCGATGTCGCCGAAGAGCGCGGCGTCATCAACCGCAAGAGGTTCGGCCGCTGGGTGGCGCGGCACCAAGGCCGCATCGTCGCTGGCCAAAAGTTCGTGCGCAGTACCAAGCGCGACGGTGCCGAGCGATGGTGCGTGATGGGTCAGGCACAGGAAGTGGTTAAGGGGCTTTCAGTGGTCTCTGTCAGCCATGGCGGCGAAAGTGTCAGCGCAGATTGCCAAGTTGATGCCGGCGCCGACGTGGAGGTGTTCTGATGACCGCCGCAGATCTGCTGCGGCATGTTCGCGGTACTGGCTTCACGCTCGATCTGGCCGACGGCAAGCTGCTGGTGGCACCGGCATCGATGCTCACGGACGACCTACGCGCCGCGCTGCGGGCCTGCAAGCCCGAGGTGCTGGCGTTGCTGGCAGCCGAGCGCGAGGCCGACAAGGAAGCCTTTGAGGAGCGGGCCGGCATCATGGAATTCGACGGCGGACTACCTCGCGCTGAAGCCGAGGTGGCCGCGCGCCAGTGCGTTGACTGCGAGTTCTTCGGCCGACGCCGCACCTGTATGGAACCCGTCTTGGCCGGACTGCTGACCCAGGCCGAGGGCTTCGGCATCGTGTGGCCGCCAGCAGGTCACGCCGACACCTGCGCAGCCTTCAACGGCAAGGCCCACCAAGGCCAAAGAACGGGCGTGGCGGGCATCAATCGATCAACTACGAGGTGAGACATGGCAACCAAGCCCAAGTCGCCCAGGGCCACGCCAGCAGCGCGGGCCGCGACTGCCGAAGACCTGGCGCGCAAAGCCAAGGACAAGGCCATCAACGACACGCACACGGCACGCGTGATGACGAGCGGCCAGTGCAACGCGCTTGTAGTCCAGAAGTATCTTCACTTCGTGAACGACGGCAGCAACATCCAGGCGCTGGCCGAAGTCTGCACCGAGCAAACCCGTGCCATCGGCAGCGGCGATTTCGGCAGCCTGGAGTACATGCTTCTGAGCCAGGCCCAAGCGATGCAGGCGATGTTCATCAACCTGGCGACGCTGGCGAAGCAGCAAGATCGCTTCGACGGCATCCAGACCATGACGACGTTGGCGCTGAAGTGCGCGGCGCAGAGCCGGCAGGCCATCACGGCGCTGGCCGAACTGCGCATGCCCAAGACGGTGATGTTCGCCAAGCAAGCCAACGTGACCAGCGGGCCGCAGCAGGTCAACAACGGCGTGGCTGCGCCTGCCCCTGCCCCGACGAACGGCCAGGATGGCAAGACCATTGCGAACTCGGGCAGCCAAGCATCGCTATCGGAGGCTGTTCAGCCGACGCTCAACGACAACCCCAACCGCATCGCACTGAACGACAGCATCGTGCCTCGCTGAGTGCGTGCTATCGACCCCTATGCATAGACCTCAACTATGCGTAGATCCGCGGCGCCCGGCACCGCTGTTCACTATGTCGACAGCGGTGGTCGAGGTCGCGGCGCTTTGCATAGTTACAGGGCCTGCAGGAACTTCATCAAGTCGTCGCTG
>JANNQO010000006.1:0-16337 GCA_031400795.1 Rubrivivax sp.
CAAAAAAAAACAACTAAACAAATAATAGCAAATTACACTTTAACAAAACTTTAAAACCCCTTAACTAATAATTAATATATCATTTGAGTTATAGCAAAATAACTTTTAAAAATTAAAAAATTATGAGATCAACAAGTGAAACAGGACACGCAAAAAATGTAGCTAACTTCGAAGACTTAATTTCGTTTTGTACCGCTTACGGCACAAGCTACAATCCAACAAGCTGGCCGTGGCGCGAGCACGCAAGATCCAGCGCTTTCTGAGCCAGCCGTTTTTCGTGGCCGAGGTCTTCACCGGCAGCCCGGGCAAGTACGTGCCGCTGAAAGAAACCATCCGCGGTTTCAAGATGATCGTGGCCGGCGAATGCGATCACTTGCCCGAGCAGGCGTTCTACATGGTCGGCACGATCGACGAGGCTTTCGAGAAAGCCAAGAAGATCCAATAAGGAACCGCCATGGACACGATTCACGTCGACGTCGTCAGCGCCGAAGAAAGCATCTTCAGCGGCGAGGCCAAGTTCGTTGCGCTGCCGGGCGAAAACGGCGAGCTCGGCATCCTGCCGCGCCACACGCCGCTGATCACGCGCATCAAGCCGGGTGCAGTGCGCATCGAGCGTGCCGACAACGGTGAAGAAGAGTTGATCTTCGTCGCCGGCGGCATTCTCGAAGTGCAGCCGGGCACCGTCACCGTGCTTGCCGACACGGCGATCCGCGGCCACGATCTCGACGAAGCCAAAGCCACCGAGGCGAAGAAGCAGGCCGAAGAAGCGATGCGCAACGCGAAGAGCGACATCGATCTGGCCAAGGCGGAAGGCGAGTTCGCAGCTATGGCCGCACAGCTCGCGGCGATCCAGAAGCTGCGCAAGAAATAAGCACTCGGCGTTGTCCATGCTCCGGGGCTGCCCTGCGCATGCGGGTCGGCCCCGGGTTCTTTTCGGCGCGACTCGGGGCTAGGCTGGACTGATGAACACCGACACCATCCGCCGCCACACGCTGGGCGACCTGCTGCACCGCAGCGCTGCCCGCCACCCGGGCAAGCTCGCGATCGCCTGTGGCGAGCTGCGCTGGAGTTACGCGGAATTCGACGCGCTGTGCGACCGCCTGGCCGCCGGCCTGGCGTTGCAGGGCGTCGGCAAGGGTGACCGCGTGGCAATCCTCGCGCGCAACTCGCACGCCTTCGCGGCGCTGCGTTTCGCGCTGGCGCGGCTGGCCGCGGTGCTGGTGCCGATCAACTTCATGCTCAAGGCCGACGAAGCGGCCTACATCCTGCGCCACGCCGGCGCCAGGCTGCTCGCGACCGACAGCGGCCTGGCCGCACTGGCGCAAGCCGCCGCAGCCCTGGACACGCAGGTCCGCCGCCTGCTGTGGCTGCCCGGCGAAGACCCGTCGGCGTCGCTGCCCGGCATGCTGAACTTCGACGAACTCGCTGCCTGCTCTGCTGCGCCACCGCACGTGCAGATCAGCGGCAGCGACCTGGCGCAGATCGTCTACACCAGCGGCACCGAAGCCATGCCCAAAGGCGCGATGCTGACGCACGACGCGGTGATGTGGCAGTACGTGAGCTGCGTGGTCGATGCCTCGATCGCCGGCGACGATTTGCCGTTGCACGCGCTGCCGCTGTACCACTGCGCGCAGCTCGATGTGTTCTTCGGCCCGGCCATCTACGTGGGCTCTTCCAACGTCATCACGGGCAAGCCGGTGCCCGAAAACCTGCTGCCGCTGATCGAGCGGCACCGCATCAGCTCGTTCTTCGCGCCGCCCACGGTGTGGATCGCACTGCTGCGCTCGCCGCTCTTCGACCAGACCGACCTGACAAGCCTGAAGAAGGGCTACTACGGCGCCTCGATCATGCCGGTGGAGGTGCTGCGCGAACTGGCGCGCCGCCTTCCGCAGGTGCGGCTGTGGAACCTCTATGGCCAGACCGAGATTGCGCCGCTGGCGACGATGCTCGGCCCCGAAGACCAGTTGCGCAAGCCCGGCTCGTGCGGCCGCGCGGCGCTGAACGTCGAGACCCGCGTCGTCGACGATCAGATGCGCGACGTGGCGCCGGGTGAGATCGGCGAGATCGTGCACCGCAGCCCGCAGCTGCTGCTGGGTTACTTCCACGACGACGAGCGCACCGCCGCGGCCTTCGAAGGCGGCTGGTTCCATTCCGGCGATCTGGCCACTATCGACGCCGAGGGCTACATCACGGTGGTCGACCGCAAAAAGGACATGATCAAGACCGGCGGCGAGAACGTCGCCAGCCGCGAGGTGGAAGAGACCATCTACCGGCTCGCCGGCGTCAGCGAGGTGGCGGTGATCGGCCTCGCGCACCCGCGCTGGGTCGAGGCGGTGGTGGCGGTGGTGGTGAAGAAACTCGATGCGTCGATCGACGAAGCCGCCGTGCTCGGATTTTGCCGCCAGCACCTGGCCTCGTTCAAAGTGCCCAAGCGCGTGGTCTTCGCCGACACGCTGCCCAAAAACCCGAGTGGCAAGCTGCTCAAGCGCGAGCTGCGGCAGGCGTACCACGGGCTCTTTGCCGGCGCGCTATAACGGGCGCCGAGGAGCACCCCCAATGGCCAAGTCATCCAAGTCTTCCAAGTCCTCCAAGCTCGGCAAGGCCGAGTACCTCGAAAAACTCGCGCCGCTGGAGCTCGAACTCAACGATGTCGCACGCTGGTTGCAGCACGCCGGCAAGCGGCTGCTGGTCATCGTCGAAGGCCGCGACACCGCCGGCAAAGGCGGTGTGATCAGCGCCATCAGCGCCACCCTGAACCCGCGCCAATGCCGCACCGTGGCGCTGGCCAAGCCGAGCGACCGCGAGCGCACGCAGTGGTACTTCCAGCGCTACGTGCCGCACTTGCCGGCGGCCGGCGAGATCGTGCTCTTCGACCGCAGCTGGTACAACCGCGCCGGCGTCGAGCGTGTGATGGGCTACTGCAGCGAAGATGAAACGCGGGCCTTCCTGAAGCAGGCGCCGGTGTTCGAGCGGCTGCTCGTCGATGACGGCCTGCTGCTCTTCAAGTACTGGCTCACGGTTGACCAGGTCAGGCAGGAAGAACGTTTCGCCGAGCGCTTGACCGATCCGCTGAAGCGCTGGAAGCTGAGCCCCGTCGATCTGCAAGCGCGCGAAAAATACGCCGAATACACCACGACGCGCGAGACCATGCTGGAGGCGACGCACACCAAAGTGGCGCCGTGGACGCTGGTCGACTTCAACGACCAGCGCGCCGGCCGGCTGAAGCTGATCCGCCACTTGCTCGACCACATCCCCGAGCACGCGGTGCCCGAGGTCGGCATCGACTTTCCGCCGCTCGGCCACGAGCCGCTGGTCGAGCGCTACGAGGTCAAACCCAAGCCGCTCTAACTCGGGACCCGAATGGAAATCACCCTCGACAAACGCTACCCGGTGGATGCCGGCATCGAGCGTGCCTGGGCTGTGCTCTGCGACGTGCGCGCCGTGGCGGCCTGCATGCCCGGCGCGCAGATCACCGAGCAGATCGACGACACGCACTTCAAGGGCACGGTGCGCAGCAAGGTCGGCCCGGCGGTGATGAGCTTCGGCGGCGATATCGAGCTGCTCGCGCTCGATGCCGCCACGCGCAGCCTGGAGATGCTCGGCAAGGGCGCCGACAAGGCCGGCTCGTCGGCATCGATGAAGCTGAAAGCGCACCTCGAGCCGGGCGTTGGCGCCGGCTCGGTGCTGGTCGGCCAGGCCACGGTGGCGGTGAGCGGCAAGCTGGCGCAGTTTGGCGCGCGGCTGCTGGTGCCGGTGTCGGACGCGATGCTGGCGCAGTTCGCCGACAACTTCCGCGCCGCCGCCGCGGCGGTGCCCGTGGCCGGAGCGGCTCACGACGCGGCCGAGGAGAGCACCATCACGCTGCAGGTGCAAGGCGGCCAGGCGCCTGGCGCGCTCGAGCCCGGCCCGATGCCGCGGGCGGTGGTGCCGGTGAAAGAACTCAACGCGCTGGCGTTGATGTGGACGGTGCTGAAGAACTGGATCGCGGGTTTGTTCGGGAGACGTTCATGAACAGCGTCGATGTCGAAGTCATCCGCGGCGCCATCGACTGGATGGACCGCGGCCAGCGTGTCGTGATGGGCACGGTGGTGCGCACCTGGGGATCATCGCCGCGGCCTCCGGGTTCGCTGATGATCATCCGCGGCGATGGCCAGGTGGCCGGCTCGGTCTCCGGCGGCTGCATCGAAGACGACCTGATCGACCGCGTGAAGCGCGGCGAACTCGCGCTGCGGCTGCCCGCCACGACAACCTATGGTGATGGTGCCCAGGAGTCACAACGCTTCGGCCTGCCCTGCGGCGGCACGGTGCAGGTGGTGCTGGAGCCGCTGTCGGCCGGCTCGCGGCTGCGCGAGTTGCTCGCGGCGATGGACGAACACCGCGTCGTGCGCCGGCGCCTGGAGATGGCGTCGGGCCTGGTCTCGCTGCAAGCCGCGAACGACGGCGACGTGGTGCAGTTCGACGACCTGGCGCTGATCACGGTGCATGGCCCGCGCCTGCGCCTGCTGATCATCGGCGCGGGGCAACTCGCGCGCTACCTGGCGACGATGGCCGTGATGCTCGACTATCGCGTCACCGTCTGCGACCCGCGCGAGGAGTACCACGAAGGCTGGGCGGCGATGGAAGGCGTGACCCTGTCACGCGAGATGCCCGACGACCTCGTGCTGGCGATGCACCTGGACGCGCGCAGCGCGGTGGTCGCCGTCACCCACGACCCCAAGCTCGACGACCTGGCGCTGATGGAAGCGCTGAAGACCCCGGCCTTCTATGTCGGCGCATTGGGTTCGCGGCGCAACAACGACACGCGGCGTACGCGGCTGCGCGAGTTCGAGGTGTCGGCCGAAGAGGTGCAGCGGCTGCGCGGCCCGGTCGGCTTGAACCTGCGTGGGCTCACGCCGCCGGAGATCGCCTTGTCGATCATGTCCGAGATGACCGCGGTGCATCGCGGTGCTGCGCTGGACGGCGCGCTCAGCGACTGGAGCAACTCGACCACTGCGTGCCGCGTCGGCGCTTGACCTACCGCGCCTTGGCAAAACTCGTCAGCGGTGTGATCGAGAACGTGTAGCTCATCTTGTCCAGCGGCTTGTGGCAGGCCAGGCACTCGGCCTGGTTGACGCCCGCGCGTTGTTTCTTCTCGGGCGTGAAGACCGCGTAGTTCCAGTCTTCGTTGCGCAGCACCTCGGGGATGTCTTTCCCCCAGCCGGCGTTGCGGCCCATGATCGCGTAGGCGAGGAAACGGTCGCGCTCGTAGAAGCCGTCCGTGCCGACGATCGGCTTCTTGTCGGCTCCCAGCTTGGCCGCGTGCTGTTCGAGCACCAGCACCGAACCGTCGGGCAGCGACTTGCCCTCGCGGGCGGCCTGCAGTGCCACCGCGTTGGCGTACAGGTAGCGCACCTGGTTGATGTCGGAGCGGTTCACGGTCTGGTACATCGTGAAGCCGCTCGGGTAGCCCTCGGGCAACGTGGCGCCGGTCTTCACGAGGTTGGGCAGCAAGTCGGATTTCGCGCTCGCCATGCCAGCACCCGGCAGCGACGCGAAGTAGGCGGCCACGTTGGCGATGTCGTCGGCGCTGAGCTGCGCCGCGATGGCGTTCATGATGGCGTTCTTGCGCGCGCCGTCCTTCAGGGCCCGCAGCTGCACCTGCAGGTAGGCAGCTTTCTGTCCGGCCAGGTTGGGGATCGCGTCACCCACGCTGACCCCGTTCAGGCCGTGGCAGGCCGAGCACACGGCTTCGACGCGCGCTCTGCCGGCGGCAGCATCCTGGGCCCAGGCGTTCGATGCGGCGGCGGCGAAGATCAAGCCGCTGATCCAGATGCTTCTCATGTGTGCTCCTCGGGCAGCCAGCGCCCGTTCATACCGGTACGCAAGCATCGGCCGATCGGATGTGTTCAGCGATTTCAATGCCCGAGGATCTTCGACAGGAAGTCCTTGGTCCGCTCGCTCTTCGGATTGCTGAAGAACTCGTGCGGCGTGTTCTCTTCGATGATCTGGCCCTGGTCCATGAAGATCACGCGATTCGCCACCGCCTTGGCGAAACCCATCTCGTGCGTCACGCAGATCATCGTGATGCCCTGGTCGGCCATCTCCGTCATCACGTCGAGCACTTCCTTGATCATCTCCGGGTCGAGCGCCGAGGTCGGCTCGTCGAAGAGCATGATCTTCGGCGTGAGGCACAGCGCGCGCGCGATCGCCACGCGCTGTTGCTGGCCGCCCGAGAGCTGAAGCGGAAACTTCTGCGCCTGCTCGGCGATGCGCACGCGCTTCAAGTTTTGCATCGCACGCTCTTCGGCCTCTTTGCGCGGCAGCTTGCTCACCCACATCGGCGCCAGCGTCAGGTTGTCCAGCACCGTGAGGTGAGGGAAGAGGTTGAACTGCTGGAACACCATGCCGACTTCACGCCGGATCTTGTCGATCGCCTTGACGTCGTCGGTGAGTTCGACGCCGTCGACCTTGAGCGTGCCTTCCTGGTGCACTTCGAGGCGGTTGATGCAGCGGATCAGCGTGCTCTTGCCCGAGCCCGAGGGCCCGCAAATGACGATGCGCTCGCTCTTGGCGACCGAGAGGTTGATATCGCGCAAGACATGGAAGTCGTTGCCGTACCACTTGTTCACTTTTTCGAAAGTGATGATCGCTTCTGCCATGTTGTTCTCGTGGGTTCTCGTGGGATCAGCGATTGGTGCTGCGGGCGAGTTGTTTTTCGACCCACAGGCTGTAGCGGCTCATCGAAAAACAACCGACGAAGTAGATCGCAGTGATGAACAGGTAGGCCTCGATCTTGAACGGGCGCCAGTTGGCGTCGGAGTTCAGCGCCAGCCCCATCGCCCCGGTCAACTCGTACAGGCTCACGATGGTCACCAGCGAGGTGTCCTTGAACAGGCCGATGAAGTTGCCCATGATGCCCGGCACCACCATCGCCAGGGCCTGCGGCAGCACGATCTTGCGCTGCGTCTGCCAGTAGCTCAAGCCCAGCGTGTCGGCGGCCTCGAGTTGACCCTTGGGGATGGCCTGCAGCCCACCGCGGATGACCTCGGCCATGTAGGCCGCAGAGAACAAGGTGATGCCCACCAACACGCGAAGCAGCACGTCGATCGACACCCCCGGCGGCATGAACAGCGGGAACATGAAGCTGGCCATGAAGAGCACGCTGATCAAGGGCACGCCGCGGATCAGTTCGACATAGATCACGCAGATCGTTTTGATCGCCGGCAGGTTGGAACGCCGGCCCAGGGCCACCAGGATCGCCAGCGGGAACGCGAACACGATCGACAGCGTGGCCAGCATCACGGTCAGCGGCAGGCCGCCCCAGCTGTCGGTGGGCACGCTCGAGAGGCCCAGCACGCCGCCGCCCATGAGGGTGAAGAACAGCGCCAGCACGGCCGCCCACAGCAGCGCCAGCCAGGGCTTCCAGAAGGTACGGATGCAGCTCACCACCACCAGCGCCAACAACGCGATCGTCGCGACCCCGGGCCGCCACTGCTGCTCGAAGGGGTAGCGGCCGAAGAGGATGAAGCGGTACTTCTCGGCCACCACGCCCCAGCACGCGCCGACGCCGCGCGCGGCCTGGCAGGCATCGGCGTCGGGTGCCGCCACGGCCTTGAAGATCAGCCAGTTCAACAGCGGGGGCACCCAGTAGACGAACAGCGCGGCCAGCGCAAGCGTGACGATGATGCTGCGCACGTCGCCGAACAGGTTGGCGCGCACCCAGGGCACGAAGCCTTCGGTTTGCACCGGGGCCGGGCGCGCGGCGATGGGCTGTAAGACGTCGGGCATCAGCGTTCCTTGATCGCCTTGCGTTTGTTGTACCAGTTCATGAAGGCCGACGTGGACAGCGACGTGGTCAAGTAGACCAGCATGATGATGGCGATGCACTCCACCGCGCGCCCGGTCTGGTTGAGCGCGGTATTCGCGATCGAGACCACATCGGGGTAGCCGATGGCCACCGCGAGCGATGAGTTCTTGGTCAGGTTCAGGTACTGGTTGGTCATCGGCGGGATGATCACGCGCAGCGCCTGCGGCAGCACCACCAGGCGCATCTGCCGCCCCGGCGGCAGCCCCAGCGCACTGCTGGCTTCGGACTGCCCGCGGGGTACCGACTGGATGCCGGCGCGCACCACTTCGGCGATGAATGCCGAGGTGTAGAGCACCAGCCCGAGCAGCACCGAGATGAACTCGGGCGTCACTTCGGCCCCGCCGGTGACGGCGACGTCACCCGAGACCGGAATGCGCCATTCGTTGGGTGCACCACCGAGAGCCCAGCCGATCAGCGCGAATCCGATCACCAGCGCCAGCGTCGGCAGGGCCAGGCGCGGCGGTTGGCCGGTGGCGTCGAAGCGCGCGTTCGCCCATCGCGCATAGAACCACGCCGCGCAGACCCCGGCCAGCGCGCCGAGCAACGCCCAGCCGTGGCCGGCGGCCCAGACCGGGGCCGGAAAAGACACGCCCCCCTTGCTGAGATAAAAGCCGCCGAGCGTGATCGGTGAGCCGGGATCGGGCAGCAACTCGGTCAGCACCAGATACCAGACCAGCAGCTGCAGCAGCACCGGCACGTTGCGAAACAGCTCGACGTAGCCGTAACACAGGCCTCGAACGAGCGCATTGCGCGAGAAGCGCCCGATACCCAGCGAGGTGCCCAGCAGCGTGGCCAGCACGATGCCGATGATCGCCACGCGCAGCGTATTGACCAAGCCGGCGAGGAAGGCCTTCCAGTACGGATCGATCGATTCGTAGGGGAACACGGTCTCGCCGATGTCGAAGCCGGCCGGCCCGAACAAGAAGTCGAAGCCGCTTTGGATGCCGCGCACCCGCATGTTCTCCACCGTGTTGTGCGCCAGGAACCACAGCGCCAGGCCAATCAGCCCGATCGCGGCGATCTGGTACAGCACACTGCGCACGGCACGGCTGCGCAACGACCATTCGATTTTTTGCTTCGGAGGGGTACGGGGCGTCATCGGCTGGGATGTGATTGCGGGCTAACCTTCGAAAGCCGGCCGGCCCGCGTTGGGCGGCCGGCCCTCGTGTCGAGCCGCTCTAGCGAACGGGCGGGGCGTACATGATGCCGCCCTTGTTCCAGAGGTTGTTCACGCCGCGCGGCAGCCCGACGGCCGATTTCGGGCCGACGTTGCGCTCGAAGATTTCGCCGTAGTTGCCGACTGCCTTGATCGCGCGGTAGGCCCACTCCTTGTCCAGGCCGAGCAGCTTGCCGGTGTCTTCGGTGGAGCCGACGATGCGGCCCACCACCGGGTCGGTGCTGGTCTTCATCTGGTCGACATTGGCTTGGGTGATGCCGTACTCCTCGGCCTCGATCAGCGCATTGATGACCCACTTGGCGATGGCGAAGAACTCGTCGTCGCCACGGCGCACCATCGGGCCCAGCGGTTCCTTGGAGATCAGCTCGGGCAGGATCAGGTGCTCGGCCGGATCCTTGGCCTCACGGCTGCGCACCGACGCGAGGCCGGAGGCGTCGGTCGTGAATGCCTGGCAGCGGCCGGAGAAATAGGCGCCTGTGGAGGCCTCCACTTTTTCGAACACCACCGGCTTGATCTCGAGCTTGTTGGCGCGCGAAAAATCGGTCAGGTTCTTCTCGGTGGTGGTGCCCGACTGCACGCAGACGGTGGCGCCCTTCAGTTGCTTGGCGCTCTTCACCTTGCCCTTGGCCGGCACCATGAAGCCCTGGCCATCGTAGTAGGTGGTGGCCACGAAGTGCATGCCCAGCGAGGCGTCGCGGGTCAAGGTGTTGGTGGTGTTTCGCGCCAGGATGTCGACCTCGCCCGACTGCAGCGCGGTAAAGCGCGCCTGTGCCGTCAGCGGCACCCACTTCACCTTGACCGGATCGCTCAGGATGGCAGCGGCAATGGCCTTGCAGGTGTCGACGTCCAGGCCGTTCCAGTTGCCCTGGCTGTCGGCGGCCGAGAAGCCGGCCAGGCCGACGTTGACGCCGCAGACGAGCTGGCCGCGTTGTTTGATGGTGTCCAGCGTCTTGCCGGCATGGGCGGGGGTCATCGCGACGGCGGCCGCGGCAGCGGCGGCCAGCACGCAAAGCTTCTTGGAGATCGTCATGGGAATCCTCGTGGCGACAGTTTCGAACGCCGGGCAGTATAGAAATCGATGCCGGCAAATGACCCCCGCGCTTCTACGTAGCATGGGGCCATGCGGCGCCAGCATGATGCGTGCCAGCGCGAGCAGTGAACGCGTGTAAGCTCGCCGCCCTTCGCTCGAGAACACAGACACCAGGAGGGAGACCCCCATGCTGATCGGAGTCCCGCTCGAAACCGCGGCAGGGGAAACCCGCGTCGCGGTGACCCCCGAGACAGCCAAAAAACTCAAAGCACAGGGCCATACGCTGCTCGTGCAATCCGGTGCCGGCGTGGCTGCCAGTTGTCCGGACGAGGCTTACCAGGCTGTCGGCGCCGAGATCACGAACCAGGCCGGTGCGCTGGGCTGCGATCTGGTGCTGAAGGTGAAGAGCCCGCAGGCCGGCGAACTCACCGCAATGAAGAGCGGCACCACGGTGGTGGGCCTGCTCAACCCCTTCGACCGCGAAGGCTTGGAGCGGCTGGCCGCGGCCGGCCTGACCAGCTACGCACTCGAAGCCGCGCCGCGCACGACGCGTGCGCAGAGCATGGACGTGCTGTCCAGCCAGGCCAATATCGCCGGCTACAAGGCGGTGATGATGGCCGCCGACAAGTACCAGCGGCTGTTCCCGATGTTGATGACCGCCGCCGGCACGATCAAGGCCGTGCGCGTGGTGATCCTGGGCGTGGGCGTGGCCGGCCTGCAGGCGATCGCCACCGCCAAGCGGCTGGGCGCGGTGATCGAGGCCAGCGACGTGCGGCCTTCGGTGAAAGAGCAGGTCGAATCGCTGGGCGCCAAGTTCATCGACGTGCCGTACGAAACCGCAGAGGAAAAGGAAGCCGCCGAGGGTGTGGGCGGCTACGCCAAACCGATGCCGCCGGGCTGGCTCGAGCGGCAGAAGGTCGAGGTGGCCAAGCGCGTGGCGGCGGCCGACATCGTGATCTCGACCGCGCTGATCCCCGGACGCGCCGCGCCGGTGCTGATCACCGAGGAGATGGTGAAAGCGATGAAGCCCGGCTCGGTGATCGTCGATATGGCAGCCCCCGCGGGGGGCAACTGCCCGCTCACCGAAGCGGGACGCACGGTGACGAAGCACGGCGTGACGCTGATCGGCGAGACCAACATCCCGGCGCTGGTCGCGGCCGATTCGTCGAGCCTGTACGCGCGCAACGTGCTCGACTTCCTGAAGCTGATCATCACCAAGGAAGGTGCGCTGCACATGCCGATGGACGACGACATCGTCGTGGCTTGCCTGATGACGCAGGGTAACGAAGTGAAGAGGAAATAACGATGGACATCGTCAGCCCCACCATCACCAACCTGATCATCTTCGTGCTCGCCATCTACGTCGGCTACCACGTCGTGTGGACCGTCACGCCGGCGCTGCATACGCCGCTGATGGCGGTGACCAACGCCATCAGCGCGATCGTCATCGTCGGCGCGATGCTCGCTGCCGCACTCACCGAAGGCACGGTGGGCAAGGTGATGGGCGTGGCCGCCGTCGCGCTGGCCGCGGTGAATATCTTCGGCGGCTTCCTCGTCACGCGGCGCATGCTCGAGATGTTCAAGAAGAAGGAGAAGAAGGCGGTGACGGAGGCCAAGCCATGAGCATGAACCTCGTCACGCTGCTGTACCTCGTCGCCAGCGTCTGCTTCATCCAGGCGCTGAAGGGTCTGTCGCACCCGACCACCTCGATCCGCGGCAACCTCTTCGGCATGGTCGGCATGGCGATCGCCGCGTTCACCACCGCGGGGCTCATCATCACGCTGGCCGGCAGCCTGCTTGGCCTGGCCTGGGTGTTGCTTGGCCTGGTGATCGGTGGTGGTTATGGCGCTTACCGGGCCAAGACCGTCGAGATGACGAAGATGCCCGAGCTGGTGGCTTTCTTTCACAGCATGATCGGCCTGGCCGCGGTGTTCATCGCGGTCGCTGCGGTGGCCGAGCCCTGGGCCTTTGGCATCACCACCAAAGGCGGCGCCATCCCCGGGGGCAACCGCATCGAACTCGCGCTCGGTGCGTTCATCGGCGCGGTGACCTTCAGCGGCTCGGTGATCGCGTTCGGCAAGCTCTCGGGTACCTACAAGTTTCGCCTCTTCAAAGGCGCGCCGGTGATCTTCAAGGGCCAGCACGCGCTGAACGCCGTGCTTGGCCTCGCCGCGGTGTTCTTCCTGTTCGGCTTCTGGCATTCGCAGAGCCCGATGGACTTCGCACTGATCTGCGCTTTGGGATTCATCCTCGGCGTGACGATCATCATCCCGATCGGCGGCGCCGACATGCCGGTGGTGGTCTCCATGCTCAACAGCTACTCGGGCTGGGCCGCCGCGGGCATCGGTTTCAGCCTGAACAACAGCATGCTGATCATCGCCGGCAGCCTGGTGGGCAGCTCGGGCGCGATCCTCTCCTACATCATGTGCAAGGCGATGAACCGATCGTTCTTCAACGTCATCCTGGGCGGGTTCGGCGGCGAGACGACCACCGCCGCGGCCGGCGACGGCGCGCAGCGCCACGTGAAGAGCGGCAGCGCCGACGACGCCGCCTACATCCTGGGCAACGCCGAGACGGTCATCATCGTCCCCGGTTACGGCCTCGCGGTGGCGCGCGCGCAGCACGCGGTCAACGAGCTGGCCGAGAAACTCATCCACAAGGGCGTGACCGTCAAATACGCGATCCACCCGGTGGCCGGCCGCATGCCCGGCCACATGAACGTGTTGCTGGCCGAAGCCGAGGTGCCTTACGACCAGGTCTTCGAGATGGAGGACATCAATGGCGAGTTCGCGCAGGCTGACGTGGCCATCATCCTGGGGGCCAACGACGTGGTGAACCCTGCCGCGCTGACCAAGGGCAGCGCGATCTACGGCATGCCCATCCTGGAGGCCTACAAAGCCAAGACGGTGATCGTCAACAAGCGCTCGATGGCCTCGGGCTACGCGGGCCTGGACAACGAGCTCTTCTACATGGACAAGACGATGATGGTCTTCGGCGATGCGAAGAAGGTCGTCGAGGCGATGGTCAAGGCGGTCGAGTAGGGCGTGCAACTGCTGCCGGCGCCACGCATTTCCAACTCAGGACACGAGGCGCGCGGCCTACCTGCGGGCCGGTTTCAGCGCCTCGAAGCGCGCGAGGTCGAGCGCCCTCAGCATGGTTTCGAGCGCCTCGGCCTCGGCGCTCGCGCTGGTGGTGCTGATCTGCACGCCGTTCGCGAGCGAAACCGTCACCCGCGCGTCGCGGCCATCGGCGCGGGGCTGGCGGGTCACCAGCGGCGAACCCGCTGTCGCCGCCGGCAGCACGCCGCTGGATACCGTGATCCGCGCCGTCTGCTCGCCGAGCGCGTACTTGGCCTGCACCGCGGGCTGCGGCCCCGGCACCCGCGACGGCAGCGGCTTGCCCAGTTCGGTCTGCTGCCAGCCGGCGAGCGCGCCCGGGAACAGCGCGAGCAGTTCGTCGGCGCTGACCGCACCGGGTTTGCGTGAGGACGACTGGACCATGCTCTGTCTCCCGGACGGTTCGCTCGCCGCCGACGACCCCGCCGGCTCGGCCGCGCCCGCTGCGGCGGCGAGCGCGACGGCGCACACGGCCGCGCGCGAGATGCGGCGCTTCGCGAAGCTGGAGTAGCCGGCAGCATGCATAGGCGCAGCATACTCTGGCGATGTTGTCGGAGCGGACGATGATTTGGGGGTCGCCACCTGGCAGCCGCGTGGCTAGACTCGCTGTTGCATCGTTCTCGGCGGGATAGCGGCGGGACACGGCGCAGCCCACAACACCGCCGCGCAGGTAGCCAAGGAGTCGAAGATGGGACTGCTCGAGGCACTCGGTCTGAAGCCGCCGCGCAGGCAGGCCACGTCCGGCGCGAAGGCCGACCTCACTGCCGCCGGTGACGCCGTCACCGGCAGCGCACGCGCAACCGGCGAATCCGCAGGGCCGCCGGCCGCGCCCGTCGACAAGAACCGCGTCGGGTACGACACCGCTCGCGCAGCGCTGCAAAAGCTCGTCGACGGCCTGAAGGCGCACGTGCAGGCAGCGCGAATCGCGCCGCAGATCGCTCAGGCCGAGGCCAAGCTCGGCGACGCCGATGCGGCGGCCAACACGAAGGACTACAAAGCCGCGACCAAGCACCTCGTCGAGCTGAAGACGATCTGTGCGTCGGCCAAGACGGTGGCCGACGGATGGGTGGCCTATCTGCGCCTGTACACCGACATGAAGTCGCTGGGCATGTCGTTCGACGCCCTCAACGACCCCGAGATGGCCGGCAAGTTGCAGCCCTTCCTCGACGCCGCCGACGCGCTGGCGAACCAGACGCCGCCGGACTTCGCCGGCGCGACGAAGCAGCTGCGCGAGATCGAGAAAGCACTCGCTCCCGGCTTCAAGAAGCTGATCGGCAACCAGAAGGCCAAGCTGCAGACGATGCAGACGATGGGCAAGGCGGTGCAAGAGTTCTCGAAGAAGGACATCGACCAGGCCAAGGTGCACATTGCCGAGGCCGAGCGTGCGCTCGCCGCGCGCGAGTGGAGCGTGTGCCGGCAGAACGCTTTCGCAGCGGCCGACCTCGTCGGCCCCGGCGTGCGCATGGGCGAACGCCGGGGCCGCTACGACAAGCCGCGCGCGACGACGGTTGCCGCGGTGGAGAAGGTGCGCGCGAGCGCAGCGGTGAAGCAACATGCCGCGGCCCTGGACAAGCTCGTCGCCGAGGCAGACGCGCTCGCCGGCTACGACACGCGCAAGTTCGAGCAGGGCATCGCCAAGCTCGATGAGTGCGCGCGCCAGGCCGCGACGTGGACAGGGCTCGCGGCCACGCTCGCACAGCACACCAAGGAGCGCAGCGCCGCCGATGCCGAACTGGCGGCGCTCGACCAGCACGCGGCAGCGGCGCGTGTCGCGACCGAGCGCGAAGCGGCGCGGCAACAACTCGCGCAGGCGGCGCAGCTCGCGACGGCCGCCGAGACGGCGGCCGACCCCGCCGCCGCCTGGGCCGCGGCGCTGACGGCGATCACCCGCGTTCGCGCCGACCTCGCGGTGGCCAAGAAGCTCGCCGACAGCCTCGGCGCCACCGGTGCCGCCGACTCCGCAGCGGCCAAGCCTGACGACAAGGCGGGGCTGAAGAAGGCACTTGAGAAGCTGCGCGCCGACGGCAAGCAGGCCGCGGGCGCGGCACACGCCAAGCTGGCTGCGGACGAGTTCAAGCGCTTCGATGAACAGGCCGCCGCGGCGACGAAGGCGCTCGCCGACGGCGATGGCGCTGCCGCGGCCACCGCGATCACCGCGGCGTCGCAGGCGCTCGTCGACGCGAAGACGATTCAGCACCACCACGCGCAGTTCGCAACCAACGTCGGCACCGCCGACGCGACGATGAAGGCGCTGCAGAAGTCGCCGCGGGCAGCGAAGATCAAGGCCCGCATCGACCCGGTTGCCGCCGCAATCGCCGACGCGAAAGCGAAGGATGCCGCCAAGGACGCCGCCGGCGCGATGGCGGCGCTGCGCCTGGCCAACGATGCCGTCACCGCGGCGAAGAAGGCCGACGAGGACCGTGCCGCTTTCGACACCTACGCCGCAGAGCTCGCCAAGCGCGTCGCCAAGGTCGCCGACGCTGCCGAGAAGACAGCGCTCGAAGGCCTTGCCGGCGCGGCCACGGCAAAGGCCGATGCGATTGATTTCGCCGACGCGAAGAAGCAGCACAAGGCGATCGACGTGCGCCTGGACAAGGGCGCGCTCGAAGCGGCGATGAAGGCCAAGCCGGATGATCCGAAGATCGCCAAGATGGCGGCGAAGATGGTCGCCAACGGCGGCGCGACGACCGTCGACGACATGATCCAGGCGATCCCTGACGGCGGCGACATGCGGCTGCTGAACGCGCTGGCCGAAGGCCGCTACGGCGTCAAGTTCAAGAGTGGCAAACCGCTGGAGGCGAAGCCAGTGTCGGCCGAGTTCCCGACCGGCCGCCCGGCCGGCGACCCGGCCAAGGCGATGAAGGCGGTGTGCGAGATGTTCTCGACAGTGCCGCAGGACATCGTCAAGAACCGCAGCATCACCAGCGTCTCATACGAGGACAAATTCGGCGGTGCGGGCGGCGCCTACTCGCCCGACGACGGTGCGGTGTCGATGAATGGCCGTGCCGGCACGATCAAGCAGCGCTTCGGCGCCAATCAGACGAACAAGGGGCAGCAGCAGCTGCCCGCCGACGTCGAGGCGGACTGCCAGCCGATCGACCCGGCCAAGCAAGTCGAGTACCTCGCTTTCGCCGCCGCGCACGAAGTCGGCCACGGCATGGACGACTC
>JANNQO010000007.1:0-20571 GCA_031400795.1 Rubrivivax sp.
ACGCTTGAAGCTGTTCACCAGCGTCTCGTCGTCGCACATGATGGCGTTCTTGTAAGCCATGAAGTGCTTGAAGCTGTTCACGCCTTCGTCGCGCACGAGGCGCCCCATGTCGGCGTGCACGCCCTCGCTCCACCAGGTCACGGCGACATGAAAGCCGTAGTCTGCGGCCGCCGACTCGGCCCAGCCGCGCCAGGTGCGGAAGGCGTCCATCAGCGGCTGCTGGGGGTCGGGGATGACGAAGTCGATGATGCTGGTGGTGCCGCCGGCCAGCCCCGCTGCGGTGCCGCTGAAGAAGTCGTCGGCCGCCACGGTGCCCATGAAGGGCAGCTGCATGTGCGTGTGCGGGTCGATGCCGCCGGGCATCACATAGCGGCCGCTGGCGTCCAGCGTCTGCGTGCCGGCGGGAGCCTGCGTCGCCGCCGCCGCGCCGATCGCGGCGATCTGGCCGCCGACACACAGCACATCGGCCTTGAACTCACGGTCTGCGTTCACCACGGTGCCGCCGCGGATGAGGATCGGGCTGGTCATCTTGACCTCCAACATGTCGATCGGAAGAAGCAAATCATGCGCCAGCCGGTCAGCCTGTGCGCATCGGGTTGTTCGGATGCGCCGTCCAAGGCAGCGGCCCGGCCTGCACCGGCTGGCCGGTGCGCGCATCGATCTCACCCGGCGCCAGCGTGCGCATCGTGATGCATTGCGGCACCGGGCACACCGAGGTGCACAGGTTGCAGCCGACGCACTCGGCATCGATGACTTCGAAGTGGCGCTGGCCATTCTTCGTCGCCGTGATCGCCTGGTGCGAGGTGTCTTCGCAGACGACAAAGCAACGCCCGCAGCGGATGCACAGGTCCTGATCAATGACGGCTTTTTCGGTGTACGCCAGGTTCAGGTGCTGCCAGTCGGTGACGCTGGCCAGAGCCTTGCCGCGAAAGTCTTCGATCGATGCGTAACCGGCCTCGTCCATGAAGTTCGACAAGCCATCGACCATGTCCTGCACGATCTTGAAGCCGTAGACCATCGCCGCGGTGCACACCTGCACCGTGCCGCAGCCCAGCGCGATGTACTCGGCCGCGTCGCGCCAGCTGGTGATGCCGCCGATGCCCGACACCGGCAGGGCGCGCGTGGCGGCATCGCGGCCGATCTCGGCCACCATGTTCAGCGCGATCGGTTTCACCGCCGGGCCGCAGTAGCCGCCGTGCGAGCCTTGCGCGCCGATGATCGGGCTCATCACCATGCGCTGCAGATCCACGCCCATGATCGAACTGATGGTGTTGATCAGGCTCACCGCGTCGGCGCCGCCGGCCTGTGCGGCACGCGCAGGGTGGCGGATGTCGGTGATGTTGGGCGTGAGCTTGACGATCACCGGCAGCCGGCCATGCAGCTTGCACCAGGCGGTGACCATCTGGATGTACTCGGGCACCTGGCCCACCGCCGAGCCCATGCCGCGCTCGCTCATGCCGTGCGGGCAGCCGAAGTTCAGCTCCACACCGTCGGCGCCGGTGTCCTGCACGCGCGGCAGGATGTCGCGCCAGGCTTTTTCTTCGCAGGGCACCATCAGCGAGACGACCATCGCACGATCCGGCCAGTCGCGCTTGATCTGGCTGATCTCGTCGAGGTTGGTTTGCAGCGGCCGGTCGGTGATCAGCTCGATGTTGTTGAAGCCGATCACGCGCCGGTCGCTCGAATGCAAAGCGCCGTAGCGCGGGCCGCTGACGTTGACGATCGGCGGCCCGTCTTCGCCGAGCGTTTTCCAGACCACGCCGCCCCAGCCGGCCTCGAAAGCGCGGTTCACGTTGTAGGCCTTGTCGGTCGGTGGCGCGGAGGCGAGCCAGAACGGATTCGGGCTGCGGATGCCGGCAAACGAGGTGCTGAGGTCGGCCATATCAGGCTCCCATCAAGGCGGCGTGGATGGCCTGTGCGGCGACTTTGCCGTGCTCGACGGCCTCGACGGTAAGATCGCGCCCGCCGGCGCGGCAATCGCCGCCGGCCCACACGCCGCGCAGGTTGGTGCGGCCTTCGGCGTCGGTGGCAATGCGGCCGCCTTCGAGCTTCAGCGACGCGCCGGCCGCCTCGGGCACATAGCTCTGGCCGATCGCCCGCAGCACGCTGTCGGCGGGCAGCGTGAAGTGATCGCCGGTGCCGGTGAGCCTCCCGTCGCGCAGCGTGGTGCGCTCGAAGCGCACGCCGCCAGCGGTGACTTCGACCGGCGCAGCCCAATGCCGGATCAGCACACCTTGTGTCCGCGCCCAGTCCTGTTCGTGCTTCGAAGCCGACATCGCCTCGGGCCCGCGCCGGTAGGCGATGGTCGAGGTCTCGGCGCCGAGCATCTTCGATTGCACCGCGGCGTCCACCGCCGTCATGCCGCCTCCGATCACCACCACATCGCGGCCGACGGGGACCGCCGACAGGTCGCTGGCCTGGCGCAGCTCGGCGATGAAGTCCACCGCATCGGCCGACGAGACATCCACCGCATCGGTCTCGGGGACGCCCAGCGCGTTCACACCCGCCAGCCCGAGCCCGAGGAAGACCGCGTCGAAGTCGGCACGCAAGCCGTCCAGCGTCACGTCGCGTCCGAGCTGCTGTTTCAGGCGCAGCTCAATGCCGCCGATCGACAGCAGCCACTGCACTTCGGCCTGCGCAAAATCATCGGTCGTCTTGTACGCCGCAATGCCGTACTCGTTCAGCCCGCCGGCCTTGGCCCGTGCGTCGAACACCACCACGTCGTGACCGCGGCGCGCCAGACCGTGCGCGCAGGCCAGGCCGGCCGGCCCCGCGCCGACCACCGCGATGCGCTTGCCGGTGCGCGCTGCGCGCGCGAAGAGCGGCCGGCCCGGCGCCGCGAAAAGCGCGTCGGTGGCGTGGCGCTGCAGCAAGCCGATCTCGACCGGCTTGTCCTCGTTCGTGTGGCGCACGCACGCGTCCTCGCACAGCACTTCGGTGGGGCAGACGCGCGCGCACATGCCACCCAGCGGGTTCGCCTCGAGGATCGTGCGCGCCGCGCCGCGCAGGTTGCCCTGGGCGATGCGCGCGATGAACGACGGGACATCGATGCCGGTCGGGCAAGCCGCGACGCAAGGCGCGTCGTGGCAGTAATAACAACGCTCGGCTTCGATAAGCGCCTGCGCCGGCGTGAGCGGCGGGTGCGCGCCGGCGAAGCGGGCATCGATCTCGGCGTCGGGCATGCGAACCCCCTGGCATGCCGTCCAGGCTTGGACAGCGCGGCGCGATGCTACCTCCGCCGCCGGGCGGTTCGAAGCGCCGCGGTGCTGCATGCGCGCCGGCGCCGCGGTGACGATCAGCCGGTTCATGGCAGTTCTCCTCTCAGCACACGAGGATGTCGCAGTGGCTTTGACGGCGAGCCCCCGGCCCACAATCCCGGCGTGAGTCCTGCCGACCTCCACCTGCGCCAAGTCCTCGCCGCGATGGCGGGGCCCGCGGCGCAGCCGCGCGAGGACCAGACCGCGGCGGTGGCGGCGCTGGTCGAGCGGCGGGCCCGGGTGCTCGTCGTGCAGGCCACCGGATGGGGCAAGTCCGCGGTCTACTGGGCCGCGACTTCGGCCTTGCGCGCCGCCGGCAAGGGGCCCACGTTGATCGTCTCGCCGCTGCTGGCGCTGATGCGCGACCAGGTCTGCGCCGCGCTTCAGGCCGGCCTGCGTGCGGCCACCGTCAACTCCACCAACCTCGACGATTGGGACGCGGTCTTCGACGACATCGCCGGCGACCGCCTGGACGCGCTGCTGGTCTCGCCCGAGCGGCTGGGCAATCCGGGCTTCGCGCGCCGCCTGCCCGGCCTCGTGGCCGCCACCGGGCTGGTGGTGATCGACGAGGCCCACTGCATCTCCGACTGGGGCTTCGACTTCCGCCCCGACTACCAGCGCCTGGCCAAGACGCTGGTGGGCATCGGCGCCGACACGCCGGTGCTCGCCACCACCGCGACAGCCAACAGCCGCGTGACGCAGGACATCGCCCGCCAGCTGGGCCCGCAGACGCTCACCTTCCGCGGCTCGCTCGCGCGTTCGTCGCTGCGCTTGGCCGTGATCCCCGGGCTCACATCGTTGGAACGTTATGCCTGGGTGGCCGACGCGTTGGGCGATGCGCTGAATGCATTTCCGGGCTCCGGCATCGTCTATGCCCTCACGGTCGCCGAGACCGAGCGGCTGGCGAGCTTCCTGCGGTCCTGCGGGTTCGAGGTGGCGGCCTACCACGGCAGCCTGGACACAGCCGTGCGCGAGGGCATCGAGGATGCATTGCGCCGCAACGCGCTGAAGGCCGTGGTTGCAACCTCGGCGTTAGGCATGGGCTACGACAAGCCCGATCTCGCGTTCTGCATTCACGTCGGCTCGCCGGCCTCACCGGTGGCCTACTACCAGCAGGTGGGCCGCGCGGGCCGCGCGCTGGACGACGCGCCAGCCGTGCTGCTGCCCGCCGAGACCGACGAACAGATCTGGGCCTATTTCGCGACGGCCGGCGTGCCGGACGAAGAGCGCGTGGGCAAGATCATCGGCGCGCTGTCCAAGCGGCCACAGACCCTGGTGGAGTTGGAGAACGCCACCACCATCCGCCGCGGGCGGCTCGAGGGCCTGCTGAAGATCCTGGCCGTGGACGAGGTGGTGCAACGCAACGGCTCGGCCTGGGCGCTCGCGGGCACGCCATGGACCCATGACGCCGAGCGCTGGCGGGCGCTGGCGCAGGTGCGCGAGCGAGAGGCCGGCCTGATGCGTTCGTTCGCCCGCGGCGCGGGCTGCCTGATGCGCTTCCTGCAAGAAGCGCTGGACGATCCCGACCCCAGCGACTGCGGGCGCTGCAGCGTGTGCACGGGCCGGCTTCCCGGCCCGGGGGCACGGCCCCGCGCCGAACGCGTCGAGGCGGCGCGCGTGTTCACACGTGGGCAGGACGTGGTCATCGAGCCGCGCAAGCTCTGGCCTTCAGTTGGCCGATCAGCGGGCCAATCCGGGTGCGGTCGCAAGGGCCGCATCATCGGATGCAGCGAAGGCCGCGCCCTGGCCTTTGCCGACGATCCCGGCTGGGCCGAGGTGCTGCTGCCGCTCTTCGCCGGGCCTGACTGGCCCGATGGGCCTGTACTACGGCAGGTGCTGGATGGGGTTGTCGCGCTGCTCGGCCGATGGCGGCGCACCTGGGGTCCGAGGCCCGTGGCCGTGGTGCCGATGCCGTCGGCGCTGCACCCGCAGTTGATCCGCTCGGTGGCGTTGCACGTGGCGTCGGTGGGCAGGCTGCCGCTGGTCGACGCGCTGCGCCTGGTAGGCCCCACCCCGGGTGTAGCCGCCGCTGACATCGCTTCGGGGGCGAAGGTGGTCGCACTCCTCGAGGCCCTCACGCTGCGGCCCGACGTGGAAATACCGGCCGGGCCGCTGCTGCTGATCGACGCCCGCTACCGCAGCGGCTGGTCCATGACCGTGGCGGCCGCGTTGTTGCGCGAGGCCGGCGCCGCCGCGGTGCTGCCGCTGGTGTTGCACCAGTTGCCTTGAGGGTCCGCCCGGCTGGGGGGGCGGTCAGTCCTCCTGCGGCGGCTCCAGCGCCTCGAGATCCGCCAGATCCTTCAGCCGGCCACTCGCGCGCTTGTTGGTCTTGAAGTCTTCGAGCCCTATCAGTTGCAGCTCGGAGCCTTCCAGCACCACCTGTAGACGGCGTGGCCAACACTCGGCGAAGCTCACGCCGTCGATACGCGTCAGCAGGTCGATGCGGTTCGGAGGGCGACCGAGTTGAATCACCGAGTCGCCGCCGAAATCCTCTGGCCGCAGGCCCAGCGAGCCAAAACCGAAGGCGGCCAGCGCCACCAGCAGACGCTCGACATTGGCCGGCTCCGGCGCTATCCAGAAGTCGATGTCGCCCGTGTAGCGCGGGTGTCCATGCGCCGCCAGCGCATAGCCGCCGACGAGGAGGTACTCAACGCCGTGCGCGCGGAGCAACTCGGCAAACTCTTTGAAGTCGCGATTGAGCATCCGAGACCGCAGCGGAATCAATGGCCTGCGCACGCAAGGTCTCCAGCGCGGCAAAACGCGCCTCGACGGGCTGGGACAGCCAGAACTCGAGATCGGCTCGCGGCTGTCGGCTCCTGCGGGTCACGGCCAGGGTGCGTTCCATGCCGCGGATTGTCTCGCAATCGCGCACGGCAGTACTCCCCGACCGGCTGGTTTCACCGCGCCGCGTTGCAGATGAATCAGGCCGAGATGATCGGCGGCATTGACGACGAACGCATCGGGCCGCAGGGGTTGTTCAAATGAGGCGCCATCCTGCCTTGGCACAACCCCGGCCAGGAGACCGAATGTTCTGTTGGCGCCGACCGAAAACTGAGCCACTTATGAGGGTTGTGCCGACCCAAAACTGAGCCATGTGTTGAACCTACTCTGCTGCTTTTTTGTGCAGCAGAGGAACTGGAGAGGTGGCTCTTCAGTGCGCACAAGTTTGTCGGCGGGCCGGGTGCACCGGGCATCCTCGCCTTCGACCCCGCGTTGTATGGGCTGCGCGCGCCGAGCACGGCCGGCGGTGGGACAGTGGCCTACGTCAGGACGCGGTCGGCACCGCCGCGATCGCGCAACTCGAGAGCGCCATGGTCTGCAAGGCGATCGCGCGCTGGCGGCGCCACCCGCGCATCGAGCTGCTCGGTGAGCTCGATGCACCGCGCCTGCCGATCGTCTCGTTCCTGATCCGGTCCGCGCAGGGCCGCCACTTGCATCCGCGCTTCGTGACGCGCTTGCTGAACGACCTGTTCGGCATCCAGACCCGCGCCGGCTGCGCCTGTGCGGGGCCGTATGCGCACCGCTTGCTCGGCATCGGCCGGTCGCGCGCCGACGCCTACCGCGACGCGGTGCTCGCCGGCTTCCAGGTCGTCAAACCCGGTTGGGACCGGCTCGACTTCAGCTACTTCATCGACGCGGCGGAGTTCGACTTCCTGCTCGATGCGGTCGAGTTCGTCGCCGACCACGGCGCACAGTTCATCGCGGCCTACCGCTGCGACTGGGCGAGCGGCGCCTGGCGGCATCCGCGCGACGCGCCCGAGACCAGCCTGGCGGCGCTGGCGGCGCTGGCGGTGCACGGCTCGGCCGAGCGGGCGCAGCAGACGCCTCTCCCGGCATTTCACGAGTGCCTGGCGCGTGCCGGCGCGGCGATGTCTGCCCAGTTGCCGATGCACGCGCGATACGACAACCCGCTGCCGCAGGGCCTGCGCGCGGACCTCGTGTCGTTCTGTCATGAAAGCACAGGGCCAGTCGCCGTCACGCCATGAACCCCGTCGAAGCCATCGGCTACGTGGCCTCCGCTCTGGTACTCGCCACCTTCTGCATGCGCGACATGTTCGCGCTGCGCATGGTCGCGATCGCCAGCAACCTGGCCTTCGTCGGCTACGGCGAGCTGGCCGACTTTCGCCGGTGCTCGTGCTGCACCTGCTGCTGCTGCCGGTGAACCTGCTGCGGCTCGCGCAGTCGCCTTCGCCGGGGCCGTCCGGGCGGCCGCGCTTCAGAGAGAGAACCGCTCGACGGTCGAATCGGCGAGCAGATCGTCGGCAGCCTTGTGCAGCGCGAGGTGTCCCGAATCGAGCGCGATCGCCTCGTCGGCCATCGGCGGCGCGCACTGCACGTTCTGCTTGACCGGCGGCGCGGCTTCGTCGCGCAAGAGCCTGCCCGCTGAGGGCGCAGCAGGATTTCTGACAAAGGCGGATTCAGGCATGGGTTTGCGTGTAGGTCAGTGCAGGCCAGTGGTGTGCAACGCTGCCGGCGATGCAAAGCGCTTACGCAACCCCCACGGAGAATGCCATGGACCCAATCTCGCGCACCCTTGAAGCCGGAGTCGACAAGTCAACATCCCAACGCGAACACATCAACGAGATGATGTTGATCCACCACGGCCTGGCCACTGCAGCGCAGTGTGTGGAGTTCCGCCAGCGCCGGGAGCGGGACCAGGCTGGCAAGCCCGGAGGTCCACAACCCGGGCCGCCGCCGCCGCTGCTGCCCCGGCTCAACCTGTTTGGCAACCTGCAGCACGTCTACTTTCCGACCGAGCCGCCGGACGATTGGACGCGCTACAGCTATACCCCCGGCCAGCTCCTGTACGAATACCAGCATCGCCAGTTTTCGCCCGGCAACACGACGGGTGGCTCCGGCCGCGCGGTAGGCGACCTCTACAACCAGATCGACGTCGTGCCCAACACAAAGGGCAAAGACGTGCTCCTGCATTCCTATGCAGCCTTCTTCATTCGCTTCAAGGCCTTCGATACCGACGGTGCGCTGGGCCTCGCCACACTGCGCCTGCCCAATGTCGACATCCGCATCCGCAAACGCGCCTATACCCTCTTGCCCGGTTCCACGGTACGCCAGTTCGTTCGCGACGGACAAGGCGTGGAGACGGCACTTTGGGCGAATTGGCAAGCCCTGCTGTATGCCCGATTCTTCACACTGGCGCCCCTGGCGCTGCCGGGCGCTGCGCCCGAGTTCCTGCCGCCCGAGCGTGTGGAGACTTTCGGCCGCAGCGGGGCTGCGGTGGCGCTGCACCAACAGGGCTTGCTCGCCACTAACCAGGCGAACGTGACACAACAGAGTCGATGGTTCGATTTCGGGCGCCGCGGCGACCTGTACTTCATGTGCCAGTCGGGCACCGAGTACCTGATCGAACTCGGCCTGGGTACGAGTGTGCACATCACGGATTCGGCCCCATTGCGCGTAGAGCATGGGCTCTTCTTCGACAGCTCGACGCGCATCCCGGTCGTGCATGTCGACACGCTGAAATACCGCTGACGCGGTTCAGCCCGGCGCAATCGGGCAGGCTGTAGCGCCGCGCCCTTCGCGCCGCGAAGCGCGCGCCCGTCATTCGACGGTCACGCTCGTCGCCAGACTTCTGGGCTTGTGTCTCCGGCCGGCCCTTCGGGCCTCAACTTCGCTGCGCGAAGTGAGCCTGCGACGCAAGCCCCGCAACCTGACGTGCCAAGGGCGCGCTGGCCGCTTCGCGGCCAGCGAAGTCGCTCACTCCACCGTGACCGACTTCGCCAGGTTGCGGGGCTTGTCGACGTCAGTGCCTCTCGCACACGCCGTGTGATACGCCAGCAGCTGCAACGGCACCACGTGCAGGATCGGGCTCAGCGCCCCGTAGTGCTCCGGCATGCGGATGACATGCACGCCGGGGCTGTTCTCGATGTGGCTGTCGCTGTCGGCAAAGACGTAGAGCTGGCCGCCGCGCGCGCGCACTTCCTGCATGTTGCTCTTGAGTTTTTCGAGCATCGCGTCGTTCGGCGCCACCGTCACCACCGGCATCTGTTCGGTGACCAGGGCCAGCGGGCCGTGCTTCAACTCGCCGGCCGGGTAGGCCTCGGCGTGGATGTAGCTGATCTCCTTCAACTTCAGCGCGCCTTCCAGCGCGATCGGGTAGTGCAGCCCGCGGCCCAGAAACAACGCGTTTTCGCGCTTGGCGAAGTCTTCACTCCACGCGATCACCTGCGGTTCCAGCGCCAGCACCGCCTGCACCGCCACCGGCAGGTGGCGCAGCGCCTTCAGGTGCTCGGCCTCCTGCGCATCGCTCAAGCGCCCGCGCACCTGCGCCAGCGCCAGCGTCAGCAGGTACAGCCCGACGAGCTGGGTCGTGAAGGCTTTGGTGCTGGCCACGCCGATCTCGACGCCGGCGCGGGTGATGTAGGCCATCCGGCACTCGCGCACCATCGCACTGGTGGCCACGTTGCAAATGGTCAGCGTGTGCGGCATGCCCAGGCTGCGCGCGTGTTTCAGCGCGGCCAGCGTGTCGGCGGTCTCGCCGCTCTGGGTAATCGTCACCACCAGCGTCTTCGGATCGGGCACGCTGTCGCGGTAGCGGTACTCGCTGGCGATCTCCACCGTGGTCGGGATGCCGGCGATGCCTTCCAGCCAGTAGCGCGCGGTGGAGCCTGAATAGAAGCTCGTGCCGCAGGCCAGGATCAACACCCGGTCGACGCCTTTGAAGACCTGGTACGCACCGTCGCCGAACAGCTCCGGGCTGATGCCACCCACGCCGTCCAGCGTGTCGGCGATGGCGCGTGGCTGCTCGAAGATCTCTTTCTGCATGTAGTGCCGGTAGGGCCCCAATTCGGACGCGCCGCTGTGCGCGTGCACGGTGCGCACCGGTCGGTCGGCGGGCACGAAGCGGCCCTGCGCGCCGGGTGATGTCGAACGTTGGCTGATCCACACCTTGCCCAGCTGCAGGTCGACCACGTCGCCTTCTTCGAGGTAGACGATCTGGTCGGTGACGCCGGCCAGCGCCATCGCGTCGCTGGCCAGGAAGTTCTCTTGCTTGCCGACGCCGACGATCAGCGGCGAGCCGGCGCGCGCGCCCACCACGCGCTGCGGCTCGTCGCGGCAGTACACGGCGATGGCGTAGGCGCCGCGCAGCCGCGGCACGGCGCGCTGCACGGCGTCGAGCAGGTCGCCGTCATACAGGTGGTGCACCAGGTGCGCGATGACCTCGGTGTCGGTCTGGCTTTCGAAGAGGTAGCCGCGCCGGCGCAACTCGTCGCGCAGTTCGTCGTGGTTTTCGATGATGCCGTTGTGCACCAGCGCGATGCGGCCAGCGCTGGCGCTGCTCGGGCTGCCCGGCCCGGACGAAAAATGCGGGTGCGCGTTGTGCACCGCCGGCGCGCCATGCGTGGCCCAGCGCGTGTGGGCGATGCCGGTGCCGGCGCCGAGGCCCTCTTTCGCGATGCTTGCGTCGAGCTCGGCCACCCGCGAGGTGCTGCGCGCGCGCTTCAGCTCGCCGCCCTGATGCACCGCCACGCCGCAGGAGCCGTAGCCGCGGTACTCGAGCCGCTTCAGCCCTTCGACGAGGATCGGAACGATGTTGCGCGTGCTGACCGCGCCGACGATGCCGCACATGGTTGATCTGGACTCCAGGTTGAAGGAGCCGCGATCCTAGGAGCCCGCCGCTGAACGGTTCGTGCAGAATTCTCCTGAATCTGGAGAATCTAATCGCACATCGATTGAGATGACTGAATCAATCGTCGATCATCGAATCATGAAAGAAAACGTCGCAATCGATCACATCGACCGCCGTCTGCTGATGCTGCTGCAGTCCGATTCATCGCGTTCGAACCTGGATCTGGCGGCGGCCGCCCATGTCTCGCCGGCCACTTGTTTGCGTCGCGTGAAGCGTTTGGTCGACAGCGGCATCGTCGAGCGCCGTGTCGCGCTGCTCTCGCCCGAGCGACTCGGTGCCGGGCTCACGGCGCTGGTCGAGGTCACGCTGGACCGGCAAGGCGAGGAACACCTCGCGGCATTCGAAATTCGCGCGGTGGCCGAGAGCCAGGTGCAGCAGTGCTACCGCGTGTCGCCCGGCCCCGACTTCGTGCTCGTCATCTGGGCGGCCGACATGGCCGCCTACCACGCGCTGGTACAGCGGCTCTTCACCCAAGACGCCAACGTGCGCAACGTGAAGGCCTACTTCAGCGTGAAGCGGGCGAAGTTCGAGCCGGTGATGGCGGTGTAGCCGGCCCGTTCCGTCGTCCCGCGGACACGAGGGCGCCCGGTACGATTGTTGCGAAGATGTGAGCACAATCCCGCACATTGGGAGAGCCCGATCCGGGGAGCCGTTGTTAAGATATGGCTAAACATGGTGGAGCGTTCACTCTCTATGAGCGTCCAGGTGCCACGATCGTCTGGTGTGCCCCCGGATTCCGCGAGCAGGTGAGCACTCTGTACGCGGATTGCACCGCAGCCGCGCGGAAGGACTTCGCGAACATCAATGCGCTCGTGCGTCGACTTGTGGCCGGGGAACAGCTCTCGAACTCGTCATTTCCAAAGGAGCCGCCGGGCTTTGCGTTCAAAGCAGGAAGGATCCGGTTTTATGGCGTCTATTCGAAGAAGCATCTCCGTTGTTTCGTGATGAGTCACGCCGTCCGCAAACTCCACGACAAGCTCGAGGTTCAGGACAGGGAGAAGATGCAGAAGTGCCTTGATGAATTCGATGCGCTTCCCCAGTTGCCACAGCAGAACCACGGGACGACATGATGGCTACTTTCCTTGACGACCTGCTGAACGCCACCCCTTCCGGTGCGAGGGAGGTCGTTAGGGCACGTCTGCGAGTGGCCGTTAGCGAGGCGCTTCTGTTGGCCATGGAAGCTGCCGGACTCACGAAGGCAGCGCTCGCGGCCAAGACTGGGGTCTCTCGGTCCGCGATTACTCAAGCCTTGTCCGGGAATCGCAACCTATCGCTTAACACTCTCGCAGACCTCGCGCAGGAACTGAATCTGGAGCCTAAGTTGGTCCTTCGGCGCATCCGAGAGGAGGGCAGCGCTTCCCAGATTCGGATCGCGCACGGCGAGCCGCATACCCCCGTCCGCTTGGTGGGCCAAGATACGGTAACGGCCAGCGCGTGGTCGGGCCAGGTCTTGAGTGAGCCCTGGAGGCTGCTGGAACCGAACAGTTCATTCGTGAAGACGACGGCGGGCATTGCGCCGGAGTCGGTTCAATGACCGGCGCTCCGACGCGGGCGGCTAGCCCCAGACCGCCGGCGCCGAGAGGTGGCAAGCGCGGTGTGGCGAAGGCTCCAGACCCACAAACGAGTGCGCCTCGATACTTGCACGTCACGTACTGCGACGACATTCGTCACGAGCTTCGAGGAAAGGTCTCGCTGATCGGTTGCTACGGCCCAGATCTGATCGCGGACCGGCTGCCGGCAGTCCTGCCGAGGCTGTGCCTGCGCGCGGAGGTGGTCTCGCCAATCAGTCGGCCGTTCGAGCGACTGAAGCTTCGAGTGGTGCTCAACGGCGAGACCTTGGTAGAAGAGAACATTCCTCAGGAAGGCTACGTCCCCAAGGCATCCCATACACCCGTCGCGCCCTCACTGCAGGTGGCCTTATTCATGGTCGCGCTGTCTCCGTTCAGCATTAAAGAGCCTGGGGTCCTTCGAGTGGAAGCGCAAACCGAGGCAGAGATTCTCCAAGGGCCTGGACTGCGATTGCTGGCGCGGTCCGAACCCGATGGCGCGAAGACCGCAGCGACCCCGTTGGTCGGCGTGGAGCCGCAGGGGAAGAGTCCCGCCCCAGCAAAGAAGCGGACAGGTCCGCGAGCAGGTGGGTTGCGAAAGGATGGCTGACCAGGGGCGGCGGTCACGTCTTCAGCACCGCCAACCCCTTCAGGTACTCTCCTTCCGGAAAGAACATCGTCGTCGGGTGATCGGCCGCACCTTCCAGCCGTTGCAGGATCGCCCCGTCGACCTCGGCGTCCATCGCCGCACCGGCAACGATCTTGTGGAACAGCTCGGCGCCGATGCCGCCCGAGCACGAGAACGTCAGCAGCAGCCCGCCCGGTGCGAGCAGCTTCAGCGCCAGGCGGTTGATGTCCTTGTAGGCACGCGACGCGCGCTCGGCGTGCTGCGCGGTGGGCGCGAACTTGGGCGGGTCGAGCACGATGGCGTCGAAGCTTTCGCCGGCCTTCAGCGCGTCGCGCAGGGTCTGGTTCACATCGGCATCCAGCGCCTCGTGGCGCACCGCATCGAAACCGTTCAGATCCACGTGCTGCGTGGCGCGCGCGAGCGCCGGCGCCGACGAATCCACGCTCACCACGTGCTCGGCGCCACCGGCCAGCGCGGCGACGCTGAAGCCGCCGCTGTAGGCATAACAGTTCAGCACCCGCTTGCAGCCGAACTGGCGCACCCAGCGCGCGAAATGCGCGCGGTTGTCGCGCTGGTCGAGGTAGTAGCCGGTCTTGTGGCCCTGCGCCACGTCCAGCGTCAGGCGCCAGCCATGTTCGTCGATGCCGATCTCGGTGGCACCGTCGCCGCGCAGCCAGCCGGCGGCCGGCGCGAGGCCTTCGAGGCCGCGCACGCCGGAGTCGGAACGTTCGTACAGCCTAAGCGCGCCGCTGGTCTTCAGCAGCGCGTCGGCGATCACGTCTTTCCAGCGCTCGGTGCCTGCGGAGAGGAACTGCGCGCTCATGACATCGCCGTAGCGGTCGACGATCAGCCCCGGCAGCCCGTCGGCTTCGCCATGCACCACGCGCACGCCGGTGCTCGGCACGGCCAGCCGAGCGCGCAGCGCGATCGCTCGTTCGAGCCGGCGCTCGAAGAATCCGGCGTCGATGCGCTCGGCTTCGTCGAAGCTCCAGGCGCGCACGCGGATCGTCGAACTCGGGCTGTACGCGCCCCAGGCGAGGAAGCGGCCGTCATGGGCCTGGATGCGCACCGTCTCGCCGGGATCCGCGCCGCCCTTGGCCACCGAGCCGTGGAAGACCCAGGGGTGGCGGCGCAGCAAAGAGCGTTCTTTGCCTTCGCGCAGCTGGATGGCTTTCATGGCCGCATTGTGTTCGCGCATCCGGCCGGGGCCCGGCTGCGTAGAGGCGCCACTCACCACCCGGTGTGCCTTCAACTGTCCAGGAGCCCGCCATGAAACTTTTCCCGCTGTCGATGCTTGGCGCTGCCGCGCTGCTCGCCGGATGCGCCGGCATGTCCCCGCCGATGTTCACGCAGGCCAGCCTGCCCGATGCGGTGAAGGTGCCGGCCGGCCATCGCGTGGCGATGGAAACGATCGGTGTCGGCCAGATCACCTACGAGTGCCGCGCCAAGGCCAACATGGCCGGCGCTTTCGAATGGGTCTTCGTCGGGCCCGATGCCGTGCTCAACGCCCGCGACGGCAAGGTGCTGGGCCGCTACTACGGCCCGCCGGCCACCTGGGAAGCCAGCGATGGTTCCAAGTTCACCGGCGCGCAAGTGGCGGTGGCGCCAGCCGCGCCGGGCAGCATCCCGCTGCAGCTGGTGAAGGCCAATCCGGCCTGGTCCAAGGACGGCAAGGGCTCGTTCGAGGGCGTGAGTTTCGTGCAGCGCGTGGCCACCAAGGGTGGCGTGGCGCCGGCGTCGTCCTGCGCCGCCGACAGCGTCGGCAAGAAAGAGATCGTGCGCTACCAGGCCGACTACATCCTGTGGAAAGCCGCCTGAGCCAGGCGCGTCAACCGGTCTTCTTCTTCGATCGCGGATGCGCCGCGTCGTACACCTTCGCCAGATGCTGGTGGTCGAGTTGTGTGTAGACCTGCGTGGTGGAAATGCTGGCGTGGCCCAGCAGCTCTTGCACCGCACGCAGGTCGCCGCTGGATTGCAGCAGGTGGCTGGCAAAGCTGTGGCGCAGCATGTGCGGGTGCACGTTCGTCGGCAAGCCGACCAAGAGCGCCTGGCGCTTCAGCCGTGAGCGCAGCTGGTTCGGCGTGAGGCGGGTGCCGCGCCGGCTGACGAAGAGCGCCGGCTCGTCCGGCTTGGCCAGGCTGCCGCGCTGTGCCATCCAGCCCTGCAGCGCGACGATCGCCGCGCGCCCCACCGGTACGCTGCGCCGCTTGCTGCCTTTGCCCAGCACATGCGCGGTGGCATCGGCGATGTCGATCCAGCCGCGCGCCGCGGTGCTGGCTTGCGCGTCCAGGCCCAGCAGCTCGCCGATGCGCAAGCCGCAGCCGTAGAGCAGCTCGGCGATGGCATGGTCGCGTGCCTGCAGCGCCGGTGGGCCATCGCTGGCTTGGTGAGCGGCCAGCGCCACGGCTTGTTCGATGGCCAGTGCTTTCGGCAGCAGCTTGGGCCCTTTCGGCGGCCGCAGCCCTTCCACCGGATTCGCCTGCACCAGACCCTGCCGGCCCCACCAGCGGTACAGGCCACGCCAGGCGGCCAGCGCGATGGCGATGCTGCGCGGCGCCAGGCCGCGGTGCCGCAGCTGCGTCATCCAGCTGCGCAGGTGGTGCGGCTCGGCCTGCTTCAGCGTGATGGTGTCGGCCGCAGCGCTGGCTTGCAGGCGCAACAGGGCCTCGCGGTACATCGCCAGCGTGCGCGCGGCCAGGCGCCGTTCGATGGCCAGGTGGTCGAGGAAGGCTTGCAGCTCGTCGGCCAACGCGGCTGCACCCATGCGCGTCAGTCCACCGGCAACAACCGCGACAGCGCGGCGCTGGCCACCTCGCCGATGCGCATCAGGAACTCGGTGCCCATCTCGGCCGCGTAGCGCGTCGGGTCGGGTGAGCCGAGCACCAGCAGCCCGAAAGTCTCGCTGCTGCGCAACGGGATCATCGCCAGCGACACCACGGTGGAAGGATCGGCCAGCCAGCCGGCGGCTTCGAAGCCGTTGTTCACGCCGCAGTACGGGAGCGCGAGGCTGCCGGCGAAACTCTTCGCATCGGCGCTCACGTCCAGCGCAAAAGGCAGACCTTCGTAGACGCTGTCGATGCCCCACAGGCGGATGCCGGCCTGCGGAATGAGGAACTCGTGCTTGAGCGTCTGCACGAGCCGCTCGGGCAGCGCCGCGGGCTGCGGCGTGAGCAAGAGCGCGCGGATCCAGCGGTGCAGCCGATCGGCGATGGCCATGTTCTCCTGGCCGTGGCGGATCATCTCGACGATCTTCAGCTCCAGCCCTTTGATGCGCTCGCGCAGCATTTCCATCTGCCGCTCTTGCAGCGAGACGGCGCGCTGGCCATGCGGGCTGGTCAGCTGCACGCTGGCCAGCAACTCGGCATGGCGCTCGAAGAACCCGGGGTTGTTGGCCAGGTACTGGGCAATGTCGCTGTCGGTGATGCCTTGCACCCCGGCGGCATGGCCGCCCACGGAAGTGATCACAGTTCGATTTCTCCTTCGAAGACGGTGGCCGCCGGCCCCGTCATGAACACATTCGATTCCCCTGCGGCCCACTCGATGCGCAAGTCGCCGCCGCGCGTGTGCACTTCCACCGCTGCATCCAGCCAGCCATGGCGGATGCCCGCCACCACCGCGGCGCAGGCGCCGGTGCCGCAGGCCAGCGTCTCGCCGGCGCCGCGCTCGAAGACGCGCAAGCGCACCTCGTCGCGCGCGAGCACCTGCACGAAGCCGGCGTTGACCTTGCGCGGGAAGCGTTCGTGGTTCTCCACCAGCGGCCCGTGCTGCAGCACGGGCGCGGTGCCGACGTCATCGACGCGCATCACCGCGTGCGGGTTGCCCATCGACAGCACCGACACCTCGACACGGCTGCCGCCGGCGAGCGCGATCGGCCAACGTTCGAAATCACCTACTCGCGCAGGTGTCAGGCCGCTGGCCTCGAAGGGCACCTGCGGCAGATCGAACACCGGCCGGTTCATGTCCACCGTCACGCGGCCATCGTCCTGCATCACCAGTTCGAGCAGGTTGTTCACCGTCTCCACCGTCACGCGCGCCTTCTTCGTGAAGCCGCGGTCGTGCACATAGCGCAGAAAGCAGCGCGCACCGTTGCCGCAATGCTCGACCTCGTCGCCGCTGTTGTTGAAGATGCGGTAGCGGAAGTCCACGCCCGGCGTGCGCGTGCGCTCGACGATCAGGATCTGGTCGGCGCCCACGCCAAGGCGCCGGTCGCCCAGGTGTCGGTATTGCGCCTCGGTCAGCTGGATGGGCTCGCGCGTGCCGTCGAGCACGACGAAGTCGTTGCCCGCGCCCTGCATCTTGGTGAAGCGCAATCGCATCGCGCGGATTATCCGGCGTCGTCGCGGCCGTACAGGCTGGCTTGGCCCGGCGGACGCGTCTTGAAACGCTTGTGCACCCACAGGTACTGCGCCGGGTTGCGGCGGATCTCGCCTTCGATCCAGGCGTTCATGCGGCGCGCGTCGGCCATCGGGTCGTCGCTCGGCCAATCGCTCCAGGGCTCGAGAAAGCGCACGCGCCAGCCACGGCCGCCGGGCAGCGCGTCGGCCACCACCGGTTGCACCAGCATTTCCAGCGAGCGCGCCATGCGCGACGGCGCCAGCAGCGTGGCCGCGCTGACGCCGAAGAAGGGCACGAAGGCCGCATCGCGCGGTCCGAAATCCATGTCCGGCAGGTTGAAGAAGACATAGCCGCGCTTGATCGCGCGCACCAGCGGCAGCGCGCTTTCCTGGCGCGCGAAAACCTCGCCGCGGCCGAAGCGCAGCCGGCCCTTGCGGAACGCCGCGTCGAAGACGGCGTTGCTCTGCGCCTGGTAGATCGAGCCGACCTGGCGCGTCTGGAAGAGCTGTGTGGCCACGCCGGCCACGTCCAGCGCCACGAAGTGCGGCACCAGCCACATCACCGGCCGGCCACTGCGCTCGGCGAAGTGCACGTCGCCTTCGACCTGGATCAGCCGCTTCAGCCGCGCCGGGCTGGCGTACCAGAGCAGCCCGCGCTCGAGCAGGCTTCGGCCGAGCCAGCGGAAATGGTCGCGCGCCAGCGATTCGCGCACCTCGGGGCGCAGGTCGGGCCAGCACAGTTCCAGATTGCGCAGCGCCACCGCGCGGCGGCCCTTGGCGAAGCGCCACAGCAAGGCGCCCAGCACATAGCCGAGCTCGGCCAGCAGCGCCAGCGGTAGCCAATGCAGCAGCCAGATGAGCATCAGCAGCAGCCGTGCGCCGATATTCACACCGCCCTCGGCGCCTTGTAGCGGTGGTAGCCCCACAGATACTGCCCGGGGCCTTCGCAGATCGTGGCTTCCATGATCCGGTTGATGGCGCCGGCATCGGCCACCTCGTCGGCCGGCTCGGGCAGTGGCGGCACCGGCCGCACGTGCACCACGAAGCCCGCGCCGCGCGGCAGCCGCTCGGCCCACAACAGGCCGAGCGCGGCGCCGGTCTGGCGCGCGAGGCGGGTGGCCAGAGTCATCGTGTACGCCGGCTGCCCGAAGAAGGGTGCCCACACGCCCATGCCCTCAGGCGGCACCTGGTCGGGCAGCAGGCCGACCGTCTCGCCTCTCTTCAGTGCGCGCAGCATCTGGCGCACGCCGGCCAGGCTCGCCGGCGCGGTGGCGAGAAAGGGGCGTGCGCGGGCGGTTTCTTCCAGCTGGCGCAGCCAGGCTTTGTGCGCTGGGCGGTACAGCACCGTCATCGGCCGGCGCGCGCCCCAACGCTCGGCATACGACTGCGCGATGACCTCGAAGCAGCCCATGTGCGGCGTGAGCAGCACCAGCCCTTGCGGCTGCGCGAGCAGTGCTTCGAGCAGCGCCTCGCCGCGCCACGACACCGCGCCGCCCAGCGGCACGGCCACAGGCCGCAGCCACAGCCAGGGCAGTTCCATCACCAGGCGGCCGGCCTGGCGCACCGCCTCGCGGCGCTGATCGATGGAAATGGCGGCGAAACCCGCGTTGTCTTGCAGCCGGCGGCGGTAGCTCGGCGAAAGCAGGTAGCCCGCCCACCCGAGCGCGGTGCCCAAGGCGTGCAAAAACCACAAGGGGCACCCGGCAAGGTGGCGCAGCAGGAACAACATGCTCCGTATAATTTTTTGGGTCGCCGAGTTATGAACTACTTGCGGGGCGACAAGGGGCCGGAGCATACCGGCCACTGAAATGGCAAGGCCTTCGCGGGCGTGCCGGCAAATACCGCTAAAGCGTTCGCCGCGTGTCCAGCTCATCGACCGGCGACGCCCTCGATGACCCTCAACTGGAGTTCCGCACGTGGCCAACGACTTCCTCTTCACCTCCGAATCCGTCTCCGAAGGCCATCCCGACAAGGTGGCCGACCAGATCTCGGACGCGATCCTCGACGCCATCTTCACGCAAGACCCGCGCAGCCGCGTGGCCGCCGAGACGCTGTGCAACACCGGCCTGGTGGTGCTGGCCGGCGAGATCACCACCAACGCGCATGTCGATTACATCCAGGTGGCGCGCGACACCATCAAGCGCATCGGCTACGACAACACCGAGTACGGCATCGACTACAAAGGCTGCGCGGTGATGGTCTGCTACGACAAGCAGAGCAACGACATCGCGCAGGGCGTCGACCACGCCAGTGACGACCACCTGAACACCGGCGCCGGCGACCAGGGCCTGATGTTCGGCTACGCCTGCGACGAGACGCCCGAGCTGATGCCCGCGCCGATCTACTACGCGCACCGGCTGGTGGAGCGGCAAGCGCAACTGCGCAAGGACGGCCGCCTGCCCTTCCTGCGGCCTGATGCGAAAAGCCAGGTGACGCTGCGCTACGTCGACGGCAAGCCGCATTCGATCGACACCGTGGTGCTTTCCACCCAGCATGCGCCCGAGATGAGCCTGGGCACGAAGATGACCGACGCCTTCTACGAGGCAGTGCGCGAAGAGATCATCAAGCCGGTGCTGCCCAAGGAATGGCTGACCAAGGAGACCAAGTACCTGATCAACCCGACCGGCCGCTTCGTCATCGGCGGCCCGCAAGGCGACTGCGGGCTCACCGGCCGCAAGATCATCGTCGACACCTACGGCGGCGCCTGCCCGCATGGCGGTGGCGCTTTCAGCGGCAAGGACCCGAGCAAGGTCGACCGCTCGGCGGCCTATGCCGCGCGCTACGTGGCCAAGAACATCGTCGCCGCAGGCCTGGTGCGGCAGTGTCAGATCCAGGTGGCGTATGCGATCGTGGTGGCCCGGCCGATGAACGTGACGATCTACACCGAAGGCACCGGCAAGATATCCGACGAGAAGCTCGCCGCGCTCGTCAACGAACTGTTCGACCTGCGCCCCAAGGGCATCATCCAGATGCTCGATCTGCTGCGGCCGATCTATTCGAAGACGGCGGCGTACGGGCACTTTGGAAGGGAAGAGCCCGAGTTCACGTGGGAACGCACCGACAAGGCCCAAGCGCTGCGTGCAGCGGCCGGGCTGTAGGACAGCCGCGCGCAAGTGCGGTATCGGTCTTCTGACATCAGTCAAGCGGAAACCGCATC
>JANNQO010000008.1:0-12304 GCA_031400795.1 Rubrivivax sp.
ACGAAGGCTTCGGCCTGCGCATGGATCTCGATCACCGCGCCGGGCAGCGCGGTCTCAACCGGCGGCCGCAGCGGGCTCGCGCGGTCGGTCCAGGCGAAGGCCGCGCCCTGGCTGCGCACGGTCCGCTACCTGCCGCCGGGACATCGCCTGGCCCGCAGACGCAAGGCCGTCAACGCGCGGGATCTCGTCGGCGAGTCGATGATCAGCTTTTCGAACAATGAAGGTCTTGACGAGATCGTGGCCAATGACTTTCGCGGCTGCGGCGGGCCGCCGACAGCCGTGGTCGAGTGCCCGGCCGCCCTTGCCGCGTGCGCCACGGTGGCGGCCGGCATCGGCTTTGCGATCTTCGATTCATTGCCGGCGCGGCTACTGTCGCGCGAGCATCTCACGCCCGACGAGAACCGGCACATCGGCCAGTGGATCGCCGAAAGGCTGAACCGCATGGAGGGCCCCGTGTGCTTCCTGCTTCCCGAAGGCGGCGTATCGGCACTCGATGCACCTGGCCAGCCTTTCTGGTGGCCCGAGGCCGATGCCGCGCTGTTCGAGGTACTGCACAAGCGCACAGGCACCAGACCGAGCGCAGGCGGCTGGTGCGCGTGCCGGCGCACATCAACGATGGCGTGTTCATCGCCGCCGCAGTCCAGAGCCTGCACGACGCCAGGTCCAGCGGAGCCTGACGGCCCGCGCCCGGCCCACTGATGCGACCCTGCGGCCTGTCGACCGGCAGGGCCGGTCTGCACATCGGCGCTGCGCAGTTGTCGCGCATGCTGGGGGGTGACCCAGGACCCGAAGGTCGATGACATGTTGCTGCTCGAAACGCTGAAGTCGCCGGCCTGCGACATCGGCGCCCCCTGCCTTGGTCCGACGGCGGATCGGCAGCATTCGCGTCTTGCCGACGCGACCATTGTGTTACGCTGCCATACATGAACACCGCCACCGCACCAGACCCCGCCGGCAGCAGCACCTACACCGTGCGCATTCCCACCCCATTGAAGTTGGCTTTCGACCAGGTGGCTGCCCTGCACGAGCGCAACGGCAGCCAGTTGGTGCGCGAGTTCATGCGCGACTACGTGCAAAACAACGCCAAGCAGGCGCTGGCGCATGAGCAATGGTTTGCCCAGCAGGTGCAGACGACGCGCAAGGCGTTGCAGGCAGGCAAGCAATCGAGCGCCCCGGCAACGGCGGTGCATGCATGGCTGCAAAGCTGGGGCACCGACGCTGAAACCCCCGCGCCCGCGCCGCGCGCCAAAGCCAGGTCAACCGCCTCCGGCCGCAAGCGCGCCTGATGGGCCGCGTCAGCTACAGCGCCGACGCCATTGCGGATTTGGAGAACTTGCGCGCCTATATCGCCCGGCACAACCCCGGCGCCGCACAGCGGGTGGCACAGCGCATCGTGCGTTCCGCGAGCCGACTGCAAACCCATCCCAAGTTCGGCAAGACCGGCCGCGTGGAAGGCACTCGCGAGTTGGCCAGCCCGAAGTTTCCGTACACCATCGTGTACGAAGAATTCCAAGGCGATTGCATGATCTTGAGAGTCTTGCACCAGTCGATGCAGTGGCCCTGAACCAGCGGCGCTTGACCAGGCAGGCCGCTCGCCAAACATCGGGATCGGCTCGTCAGGCGCCCTCAGGCCGGACGTCCAAGCCCTCGACCGCATAAGCCAGCGCCTCGTCCAGTGTCATCGCCTGCCCCTCGGCGCGTGCGCGGCGCGCCTCGTCTGGGCCGAGCGCCGCGCGCACCAGCGGCAGGTAGTGGACGTACAGCAATGCGCTGGTCGCACTGCGGAAGCCGTTATGCATGGCGGCGCCCTTGACCTGGCGCGACGCTGCCAGCAGCCGGCCGGCCCGCTGCGAGCGGCCACGCAAGTGCTCGGCGATGCCGATCATGCTCAGCGACTGGCCATCGGCCATCAGGATGCCGAAGCGCCGGGCATCGCGCACAGCATCGCGCAGCAGTTGGTTGGCCGTCTCATGCTGCCCGCTGGCCACCAGCACCGGCGCCACTTCGACGGCCAAGGTGCTGATCATGGCCAGCGTCGTTTCGCGCAAGCTGGGCAATGCCATGAAACGCGACGCTGCGCGCAACGCATCGTCATGCCGGCCCATCACATGCAGTGTCGCCGCCAGCCCGGCCAGCGCCACCGGCAGCGCCCACGGCGGGTCCTCCAGGGTATCGCAGGAGGTGATCAACGCGTCCCACCAACGCACCGCCGCCGATAGATCCCCCAAGCGCGGTTTCCATCCACGCACGTTGGGCCTCTACATGCATCCGCCATTCCGAAAGCGGCGCCGAGCACACCATGTCGTAAGTCGCAGCAGCCTCGCGCCGAGCCTCTGCGCCCAGCTCTGAATCGGCGACTCCTGGGCCTTCAGGCTGCTCGACCGGCTCGAGGTGATCAAGCTCGCGGTGAGCCTTGGCGGCACCGGGACACTCGCGTCGCATCCGGCATCGAAGACGCACTCGGCGCGACAGCCCCGCGCGCCGGCTGACGAGGCACTGGAGCCCGCGCGTCCGCGGGCTTTGCCGCGGCCGTCATGCGCTGGCCTTCTCCTCGCTCGGTGCGAGCAGCAGCATCACCTGGGCGGCGAGCGCCTCATCGATGTCCTTCTCGGCCAGCAGATACTCCACGCGGCCGCGCAGCGCCTCCTTCTTCTCTTCGATGTCGTCGCTGATCAGGTCCATCTTGATCTGCCACCCTTTGCCGCGCTTGGACTCGCCCTTGACCTGCAGCAGGTTCTTGGCCTTCATGTAGTCGTCCAGCGCGGCGTGCTTGCTGCGCATCGACAGGTACTTCTTCGCGCTGTCCTTGGCCTCACCCACCGCTTGGATGAGGGTCTTGGCCGTCTCGTCGTCCGCGCCGAGCTCGAAGAGGATCTTCTGCCGCATCTCGCGGTTGCTGGCGATGCGCTCGTCGCCGACTTTGACGCCGCCGTAGACCTGTGCCTCCTCGATGCCGAATGACTTCAACACCGCGGACGCGGGACCACCCGGGCCGCCTTCGCGCAGCGCCTGGTCGAGCAGGGTCTGGGCGGCGAGCTGCGGGTCCTTGCCCATGAGCTTGCGCGCATTGCGGTGTTGCGCTTCCAGCGCGCCGATGTCGCCGCCCTTCATCTCCTTCTTCTGCGCCAGCGGGTCGGCGCTGTCCGCGCCGGCGCCGCTCTCCCAGCTCTTCTTCTCCTGCTTGGCCTGATCGACGAGCTTGTGCGCGAACTCGGCCTCCTTCGAGTTGGGGTTGGCCGTCTCGAACGCCGCGGCCTTGGTAGTCAATTCGTCGAGCGCCGCGGCATGTGCCGGCGTGCCCTTCTCCACCTGGGCGAGCGCCTCCAGCGCGTCGGTGACGTTCTTGGTCACCGCATCGGAGGGCTTGTCCTTCACCAGGGCCTTCAAATCGCGCAACGCGTGGAGCGTGGGTTGCAGCTTCTTGCGCCGGTCGTTCGCCTCGTGCGCGGCGACCAGTTCCTGGATGCCATCCACACCCGACATCAGCGCCTTGCCGGCCGCGCCAATTCCCACCAGCGCGATGCCGATCGGGCCGGTGATGCCGCCGAGGGTGACGCCATGGCCGGCGATCTTCGTCGCGTCCAGCGCAACTTTGGCGATGCCTTTGCCGATGGCTTCGCTATCCCGATCGATGAAGGCCGAGACCACTGTGTACAGCGTGGCCTGCGAGTTGTCGCCGCCTTCGATGGCCTTTTCGAGCTGTGCGTGGACCTTCTCCTGCTTGACCAGGCGTGCGATCGCCGAGCGCAACTGGTTGATCTCAATGATCAGCTCCGGCACGGCGGCAACGATGCCCAGAATGGGCACCGCCGAGGCAGCTTCGGCAGCGTTCGCATGCTTGGCGACCGTGGCCGAGGCCTTGCTCATGTTCAGCAGGTTGCCCACCACATTGCCGAACGCGTTCGCCATCTCCTGGGAATGCTGGGCGCGTTCGGCGCCGTCGGTGTTGCTCCGAAGCTTCCACGCGCGCCCCAGGTCGAGGATGCTGGATGCGGCGGCCGCGGTGCTGGCAGTCAGCAGGCCGGCGGCGCTGGCAATATCGTCGCCCTGATTGCCGGCGTCCAGAGTCGCGCCGACACCTTTGGCGAGAGCGGCGTCCAGCATACCTGCAGCGCCTACCGCCGGGAGTGGCTTGTCGTACTTCTTGAGCTCGTCGTCGGCCTTCTTGTTGTCCAGCGCCTGGTCGATTCGGTTGTTCGGCTCCTTCGTGTCCTTGTCCTTCTTCTTGCCGAGGTGGAGTTTGTCGAGCACTCTGTCGCCGATCGATTGCTTGTCCTCTTTCGGCTTGGCCTTGTTCGACTCCGAGGCCATGATCTTGCCGGCTTTCCGAATCTTCTTCTGCCGCTCGAAAGCTTCTTCCTCCTCGGCCAGGCGCTGCTGCGCCGCCGCCACGGCGCTGCTGGGCGCGAGCGCCGCGTCGCGGAATGCCGGCTTGTCGAGCACCGGCGCCGGCCCTTTGTCGTCCAACGTGAACTTGGAATCGTCGAGGCCGTCGTGCACCACTGCCTTGGTTGATTGCACGCCGGGTGCCCGCTCGGGCAACGTCGGCAGGGGCTTCGCCCGCCCGGGCACCGCCGGCAGGGGCTTTGTCGGCAGCCGGTGGGCGGAGAGCGCGTCAAGCACGCGCCGGGCCGCCTCGTAGTTGCCCTTGCGCAGCTCCTCGGCGGCGGCGCTCAGGAGGCGGTCCTTCTTGCTCTCCCATTCCGGCTGGAGCGGGGTCTTCTTCATCTCGTCGAGCAAGGCGTGCAGTTCTTGCGGCTCGCCAATGAGCTTCCCGAGTTGGTCCAGCGCCTGCAGCGCGACGGTCAGGTTCCCGCTCGCCGCCTTCTCGTCGGCAAACTCGCCGACCCTACGCAGCTTCACCACTGTGGCCGGCGGGCCCTGCAGCGCCGCCAGGTAGCGCTCTTGCAGCGCCGCGCGGCGCTGCGCGTAGCCCTGCTGCTCGTCCTGCGCGTCCTGCTGCGCCTCGTCCTGCTCGAACACGCTGCCGTCCGCGTTCCAGATCACCACTTTGGTGACACGAAAGCCGCAGGTGCGCAGCGGCACGCGAACCTTCTTCACCAGGCCGGCCAAAGGCTTGTCGAGCTGAAGCGTGAGCACGGTGTCTTCGACCCACGCCGTGCCATGGGCACCGGCTTTCACGCCGGTTTCGGCCTGCAGCGAGGAGAAGAGCTTGTACGCGCTGGTCTTTGGGTGCAGCGCCAGCACGGCCGGCTGCTTGTCGTGGCCGTCGACGAAACCGAAGTTCACGCGCCGCGCCGGTTCGCGCTTGCACAGGTTGAGCTGCGCGAGCAGCCGCTGCGGGTCCAGCAGTGTGCTGCCGGCTTCGTCGTCGTCGCCGCCCTCGGAGGTCTTCGCGTCCTTCTTCGCGTCCTCCTTGGCGTCGGCCTTGGCGCCCTTGGTGAAGCCCGCCTGCGCGAGGTCGAACTCCTTCTTCAAGCCCTCGGCACCAACGTCGACCCCCTCGACGAACCGCGTCGCCGCGTCGGCGATGGACTTGGCTGCTTCGGTGGCGGGCTTCGCCGCGGCCTTGTCCTTGGCCAGCAGCAGTGCCGCCTTGGCCACCTCGTGGGCCTCACGCTTGAGCGCGAACACGCTGCTGCGGTAGTTTCGATCGCGCAGCTCGAATGCCTCCTCGAGTTCGTCCGCCGCCTTGCACGACTTGGACCATCCGGCGCCGAAGGGCTTCCAGTCGATGGCTTCGTGCTTGCGGTGCAGCACCTTGAGCTTGCCGGGCAACTCGCTGTCGGGCGGCAGGCTGCCCTTCTTCTTCTCCCAGTGGGTGGGCGTGAGGGCATCGGGGCAGGGGTGGATGGCATCGATCATGGTGTTCGTTCCTGGTTCGGGTGGGCGAGGTCGTCAGGTCCGCTTCAGATCCGGTTGATCGCGATCTTTGCGTCGTTCCAGCGCCGGGTGAACTTGTGCAGCGAGTCCAACGTGGCTGTGTATCCGGCCTCGTACAGGAGCGGGGCGGCCCACTTCTTGTTCGGCCCCTTCGCGGTGGGCGAGATGATCTTGTCGAGCGCCTTGACGCTCAGCGTCACGCGCGCGGCATCGCCGTCGAATGCCCTGCTGGACTCCAGCAGTTTCTTGTTCCGATCGCGGAACTCCTTGCCGTCGTAGTAGTCGTGTGCGTTGGCCGAGCCGAGGTCGCAAAGTTTCTCCAGATCCTTGTCGACGGCCTTGCTCTTGCTGAGCAGCTTGGGGATGATCGGGGCGACAACCTTCAGCACGCGCGCGGCCTCCGGGGACGGCGTGGCCTTGAGCTGGGCCTTGAATGCCTTGACGAACCCACCCGCACGCTTGCGGAAGATCTCCGCCTCCACCAGCACGGAGCGGGCACGGTTCATCGCCTCATAGAGCATCTGTTCGTCGTTGGGTCTCATGGTCTTCTCCAGGGGTTGGGCAGCGGGTGGCGTGACTGTCGCGTCCAGGGCGTGCCGGCGTCCCCAGGCCAGGCCAAAACTTCCCCAAAATCGCACCCATGACCAGCTCGGACGCAGAAAGCCAGGACCCGCACGCCCCGCCGCTGCGGATCGGCGCCGCAGGGCGCTTCGTGCTGCAGCCGGGGGAGCATCGCCTGCTGGTGGACGGCCAGGCCGCCGCGCTGGGCCGGCGCGCACTTGATCTGCTGATCGCACTGACGAGCCGGCCCGACCACCTGTTCAGCAAGCACGAGCTGCTCGACCGGGTGTGGCCCGGCCTGGTGGTGGAAGAAGCCAACCTGCAGATGCAGATTGCCAACCTGCGCAAGGTGCTGGGTGGCGACGCCATCGCCACCGTGCCGGGCCGCGGCTACCGTTTCGTGGCGCCGATCGTGCAAGGCGCGGTGACGCCGCGCAGCCTCGAACCGATGGTCAACGCGGTGACGCCGGGCGCACAGGCCGCCGTGCCGCGCCGCGACGGCCTGTTCGGCCGTGACGCCGACCTCGAGCAGCTCGAAGGCTTGCTGCAGCCGGGTGCCTGCGTCACGGTGGTGGGCCCCGCGGGTGTCGGCAAGACCAGCCTGGCGCGCGCGCTGGCCGAGCGCACCGAAGGCAACGTCTGGGTCGACCTGGCGCCGCTGTCACGCGGCGACGAGGTTGCCGGTGCGGTGGCGCGCGCGCTGGGCGTTTCACTGTCCGATGGTGACGCTGCCCCGCAGCTGCTGCGCGCGCTGCACGGCAAGGTGCTGCTGCTGGTGCTGGACAACGCCGAGCACCTGATCCACCCCTGTGCCGAGCTCGCCACGCTGCTGCGGCCACTGGCCGACATGCGCCTGCTCGTCACCAGCCAGTTGCCGTTGGCGGTGGCCGGCGAACGGGTGCACCGCCTGCAGCCGCTGGCGCTGCCGGGCGAGGACGGCGACGGCGGCCTCGCAGATGGCGCACTGGCGCTGCTGGTTGAGCGCATCACCGCTGCCAACCACCGCTTCATCGCCGCCGCGGCCTTGCTGCCCGTGCTGCGTTCGATCTGCGCCCAGCTCGACGGGCTGCCGCTGGCGCTGGAGATGGCGGCGGCGCGCGTGCCGCTGCTCGGCCTGCAGGGGGTGCACGATGCGCTGGCGCAGCGCTTCGCGCTGCTGACGCGCGGGCACCGCGACTCGGCGCTGCGCCACCGCACGCTGCAGCATGCGCTGGACTGGAGCTACCAACTGCTCGGCGCGCCCGAGCAGCGCCTGTTCCGCGCGCTCGGCGTGTTCGCCGGTGGCTTCACGCTCGAGCTGGCGGTGGCTCTGATGACCGACGACGCGAAAGCGCGCTGGGACATCGTCGACGAGCTCGGCACGCTGGCCGACCGGTCGCTGATGGTCGTCGGCAACGAAGACCCGCCGCGCTATCGGCTGCTGGAGACGATGCGCGCCTTTGCGATCGAGCAGTTGCGCCTGGCTGCGGCGCCGGCCGATGAAGAGAACACGCTGCGGCGGCGCCATGCCGGCGCGCTGTTCGCGCTGTTCGCGCGCTTCCAGCCCGACGATCACGCGACCCAGGCGCTGTGCGAGGCAGAGATGGAGAACGTACGCGAGGCGATCGCCTGGGCGCAGGCGCACGACCTGGCGCTGGCGGCGCAGCTCACGGCCTTGGTCACACCGGTCACCCACTTCTCCGTCTGGCGCCAGGAGAGCACACGATGGCTGCGCGCGCTCGAAGCGGCAATGGAGCAGCCTACGGGCCTGGCCTTGCGCGCGACGGTGCAGGCTGCCTGGTGGACCGAGTTCGCCCGCACGTCGTCGATCCGCCGCGATCCACGTGCCGCCGCTGCGGCGCGGCGCGCGCTGGCGCTGTGGGACGCCGCCGGTGACCCTCGGCAAGCGCTGTTTGCAGCTTGCGTCAATGTGCGTTCGCACTACGCGCCAGGCGCCGACCTCGACCGTGCGTGCGAAGAACTCGATGCCCGCTCCGCCGCGCTGCCCGGACAGACGTTGCGCGAACAGCTGCAGGTGCGCAGCGCGCTCGTCACGGCGGCAACCGAGCGCGCGGACCACCAGGCCATCCTCAGCGGCCGCCTGGCCGAGATGGCACTGGCCGGACAACTAGGCCTTCAGGCCCGCGTCGACGCTGCAGAGTCCAACGTCGTCTTCGTGCTGAATGCGATGGACCGCTATGTCGAAGCCGCCCAGCGCGGGCGCGCGCTGCTCGAGCGCATCGACGCCGGCGGCGGCAGTTCCAAGGGCAACCTGCCCTGGGTGCTGCAAGGCCTGCTGAGGGCGCTGATGATGAAAGGTGGGCTCGAAGAGGCGCAGGCGCTGGTGCCGCGTGCGTGGGCGGCCTGCGCGCACTTCGGTGTCCCGGTCACCGCACCGACGGTGGCGCTGCTCGCCGCGATGCGCGGGCGTTTCGACACCGCTGCATTGCTGATCGGCTACGCGAGCGAGGCCTTCGTTTCGCGCGAGATGACGATGGGCGATGTCGACCAGGAAACGGTCGTGCAGGTGCAGTCGCTCACCGCCGATGCACTGGGCGCGGCGCGGGCCCAGGCGCTGGTGGCGCGTGGCCGCGCGCTCGACGAGGCCGCCGCAGCTGCATTGGCTGCCGGCGACGAGAGCGTGACGCGCGGTGTCTAAGACGGCGGACGCGATGTTTTTGGGAATGTTTTGGGGCGGCTTGGGGACACTGGCAGGCCGCGGCGCGACAGTGGCGACTCCACCAATCAGGAGATTGCCATGAACCCAGCCACCGAGAAGATGCTCAACACTGCCATGGACCGCATCAACAACACCCAGGTGGAAGCGGCGAACTTCCGCAAGCGCGGCCCGAACGCCGTCAAGAAGTGGAAGGCCTTTGCGAAAGCCAATCCCACCTTCGACAGCGCCGAGATCGTCGTGAAAGAGGTGGTGCCGATCATCGAGAAGCTGCTCAAGAAGAGCAAGCAGCTCGAACAGAGCCTGGACAAGCTGCAGGACGCCGGCGACGCGCCCCACGACTACTACGACGGCAAGGAGTTCAGGGATCGCACCAAGAAGCTGCTCGATCCGGCTAGTGCCTTCGACGCCGATGCCGCCAAGGTCGTGCTGCGCCTGGCCAGATTCCCCTCTCGCCTGTACCCGCTGATGAGGGAGGCCGATATCAAGGTGACGGTCGACTCCCTGACCGCCTACATGGGTCAGTGGCAGGGGTTGAAGCTCGCGATCAACCGGATCTGAAGGGGAGAGCCGGGCCCGGCGTGTGTTCGAACGCGCGGGCCCCGCGGGCGATCAGCCGTCGTACTTGAAGGACAGCGACACGCGTGCGCGGTAGGCCACCACCTTGCAGCGGGCCAAGGTCACGATGTCAATCTGACGCAGTAGGGCTGCTGCGCGATGCCTGACGCCTGCTTTCGAGGCCGGACTTGAAAGACACCTCCTGGCCGCTGAACTAAACCGCTGACGCGGTGGTGGCGCGCCGCGAGTTCCACGCGGCATCGAGTCGTACCTTGGTCCCGGGGACTTTCCCCCGGACCTCGGAGACGACCATGACACCGCTGCGCCAACGCATGATCGATGCGATGGTGTTGCGCGGCTTTGCTGCGCGCACCCAGGAGACCTACCTTTGCGCCGTCAGTCAGGCGGCCAAGCACCACCACTGCAGCCCGGCACTGCTGACCGACGAACAGGTTCAGGCGTACTTGCTGTACCTGCTCCAGGATCGACAGCGATCGCGCTCCACGGTCAATATCACCGCCTGCGCGCTGCGCTTCCTGGTTTGCGACGTGCTTGGCCAGGATCAGCGTCGAGCGCAGATGCCCATGGGCCGCAACCCGCAACGGCTGCCCGAAGTGCTGTCGCGCGCCGAGGTGGCCGCGCTGCTGGGCGCACCTTTGTCGCCCAAGGCCCGGATGTTCCTGACCCTGGCCTATGCCAGCGGCCTGCGCCTGAGCGAGTTGTGCCAACTGCGCGGCTGCGACATCGACTCGGCTCCCGACCGCATGTGCATTCGCGTCATCCAGGGCAAGGGCGCTCAGGACCGCTACGCGCTGCTGACCACGGAGTTGCTCGACGATTTGCGACTGTATTGGCGCACCTGTCGTGCAGGGGCCAAGGCCTCGGACTGGTTGTTCCCCTCACGCTCGAACCCGGCGCGGGCCATCGACCGCGCCAGCGGCCAGCGCTACTACCACCTCGCCCGCGACGCCGCCGGCATCACCAAGGTCGGCGGCATCCACACCCTGCGTCATTGCTTCGCCACGCATCTGCTGGAGGCCGGCGTCGATCTGCGCGGCGTGAGCAAGTTGCTCGGCCATGCCCAGCTCAGCACCACCAGCCGTTACCTGCGCATGGCACGCCCCGGCTACAGCGCCGGAGGTGACGCGCTGGCCCTGTTGTCGCAGTTGCCCAAGACGCCACCACCGCCGCCGCCCCCGCTGCACTGAGCTGCCAGCGCTGTGAGCGCCACCCTGGCCGAGGTGCTGCGCACCTTCGGTCCGGCCTACCTGAGCCAGCACACGCTGAGCACGGCGCAAGCACGTGCCTGGCGAGCCATCGTCGCCTGTCGCACTCCGGCCCTGGGCGGCCAGGTGCAGCAGTGCGACCGCTGTGGGCGCGAGCAGCGGCTGTTTCATTCCTGCAGGAACCGGCATTGCCCGCAATGTCAGAGCGGCGCGCGCGACGCCTGGCGCCAGGCACAGCTGGCCGAGTTGCTGCCCGTGCCGTACTGCCATCTCGTCTTCACGCTGCCGCATGCCCTCAATGGCTTGGCCCAATTCCATGCACGCTGGGTCTACCGCACCTTGATGCAGTGCGCGGCGGCCACGCTCACCGAGTTCGCCGCCAACCCCCGCTGGCTGGGTGCCACGCCCGCCTTCACCCTCGTGCTGCACACCTGGACGCAGGACCTGCGCCGACACATCCACGTCCACGCACTGATGGCCTGCGGCGGGCTGGATGGCCAGGCTCAATGGTGCGCGCCCAAGCGCAGCCCGACCTTCCTGTTCCCCGTGCATGCGCTGTCCAAGGTGCTACGCGGCAAGTTCCTCGATGCCCTGCTGCTCGCCGGCCAAGCGGGCAAGCTGCCGCACGATCCGGCCCCCACCGATGGCGCGCGTCAGGCTCGGCTGGTCCAACTCAAACGCCACGATTGGGTGGTCTACGCCAAGACGCCCTTGGCTGGGCCCGAGGTGGTGCTGGACTACCTGTCGCGCTACACACACCGGGTGGCCATCTCCAACGAGCGCATCGTCGGCATCGATGGCCAGGGCGTGCGCCTGCGCGTTCGCGCCGACAACCACGGCGGCAAGCGCACCGTCTTGATCAGCCCCTCGATGACGCCGCTGGAGAACTGCTTTTTGGCCCTGAAGTAGTTGAGTAGCAGCTCGCGGTGCGCACGCACCGTTCGGGCGAATCGCTTGACCGGTTCGATGCGCGATCGCATGGCCCTCTTGCACCAGGCATCGAGGAACTTGGCCGCCCATGCCGGTGAGACGTATTCCCAGAACAGCTGGAACTCTTCCTTGAGCAGATAGGCCCGCACGCTCTTCAAGTTGTAGCCCAGCAACTCGCGCAGACTGAAGCGCTGCTTGTCCGTCAGGTTCTCCGGCCGCTTCAGCAAGCACCAGCGCTTCTTCTTGAGTAGCGGCTCATAACCTTCGCGGACCATGCGCCGTGCCTCGCCGGCGCGCACCTCGTCAAGCGCCTTGTTGAGTTTGGCCACCATGTGGAAACGGTCCAGGATGTTCAGCGCCTGCGGGCAGTGCCTGGCGATGACCTCCAGCACGCTCGACCTGGCGGTGCCGCAAGCGATCAGCCTCCTCGAGCCGAGCGCTGATCTCTTGTTGCACGGCAAGCGCCAGCTGCAGGGCCATCGGCGTGACCGCCTCGACGAGCAACTGGCCAACGGCGGCATCGATGTGG
>JANNQO010000009.1:0-7734 GCA_031400795.1 Rubrivivax sp.
TAGCGGTCGCGGCGTGTCGAGACGAGCAGCGTCTGCCGGCCATCCTGCGGCAGGGCCTGCCAGTCGAACGCGGCGATGTCGTCGCAGACCAGCGGCTGCACATCGGCGAACGAGTCGAACAAGGCCATCACCTGCGCCGCCGTCGGGCCGGCTTCGCTGACCTGGTCGGTGGGAACGTCGGCCTGCACCAGCACGCGCAAGCGTGCGTGCAAGGCCGGTGGCACGGCGCCGCGCAAGCAGCTCAAACCGCGCGCCCAGGCTTCGTGCATCAAGGCGTCGTCGGCAGCGTGTTGCGCTGGGCTGTACGGCCCGTGCTGTACCGGGTAGGCAGCAGCCAGACGATCCAGCCGCGCATTCGCACGCTCGCCCTGCTCGCGCGTCAGCCGGCCGTCGTCGAAGGCAGCTTGCAGCGCCGCCAGCGCTTGTTGCTGCTCGCCGGCGCTGCCCTGCGCCAGCACCATGTCGGCGCCGGCGTCGATCGCCATCACCGCGGCGCTTGCGTAGCCGTAGCGCTCGGCGATGGCCTTCATCATCAGCGCGTCGGTGATGACCACGCCGTCGTAGCCCCAGTCGCGGCGCAGGATGCCGTGCAGCACCGCGCGCGACAACGTGGCCGGGTGGTCGGGGTCGATCTGCGGGTAGACGATGTGCGCCGTCATCATCGACGGCGCCAGGCCGCGCAGCGCCTTGAACGGCAGCAGCTCCAGCGCTTCCAGTTCGGCCCGCGACTTGTCCACGCTGGGCAGCGCCAGGTGCGAATCGATGTGCGTGTCGCCGTGGCCGGGGAAGTGCTTCACGCAGCAGGCCACGCCTTCGGCCAGGGAACCGCGCATCCAGGCGCCGGCCAGCCGGGTCACGGCCTGCGGATCTTCGGCAAAACTGCGCTCGGCGATGACCGGGTTGTCGGGGTTGTTGTTCACATCGAGCACCGGCGCGAAGTTCCAGTTCACGCCCAGGCTCTTCAAGCCGCGCGCCACCGCCGCGCCCACCTGCTGCGCCAGCGGCTCGTCGCCGGCAGCACCCAGCGCCATCGCCGACGGTGCCTGAGGCAGGAAGGTCGAGCGCACCACCGAGCCGCCTTCCTGATCCAGCCCGATCAGCGCGCCGGGCCCCATCACGCGATGCAGCGCCTGCGTCAGCGCGACCACCTCGGGCAAGCGACCCAGGTTCTTGCGGAACAGGCACACCGCGCGGATGCGATTCGCTCGCAGGAAATCTGCCGTGCGATCGTCCAGGTGCTGGCCGGGGATGTCGACCATCAACAGCGGGCCGGGGTGGAAGGCGGGCATGGGGCTCAATGGGTCTGCGTGACTTTGGCGAGATGCCGCGGCCGGTCCGGGTCGCGGCCCCGCGCGCGGGCCAGCGCCTCGACCATCGGGTAGAAGCTCTGCGCCATCGAGATCGGATCCAGGTCCTCGTGCGCGGTGCTCACCATCGGCAGCAAGGTGATGCCCGCGTCGACCGCTGTACCCGGCGGCGCCACCAGCAGCACCTGTGCGCCGCGCGCGCGCATCGCTTCGGCCAGCGCCACCAGCCCGGCATGCGCCGGCCCGCGCGGCGCGAAGATCAGCATCGGGTAGCCGTCTTCGACCAGTGCCATCGGCCCATGCTGGACCTCGGCGCCGGAGAATGCCTCGGCCTGGATGCCGCAGGTCTCCTTGAACTTGAGCGCCGCTTCTTGCGCCACCGCCAGGCCGGTGCCGCGGCCGATGACGAAGAGCCGGTCGACACCGGTCAGGGCCTCGACCGCCGCATCCCAGTTCAGCGCGCTGGCCTGTTCGAGCACGGCAGGCAGCTGCGTCAAGGCCGCGCTCAGCCGCTCGTCCTGCTGCCAGGCGCTGACGAGCCGCGCGCCGGCCACCAGTTGAGCGAGGTAGCTCTTGGTCGCCGCCACGCTCAGCTCGGCGCCGCAGTGCAGCGGGAAGACGAATTCGGCAGCAGCGGCCAGCGGCGACTGCAGCTCGTTGACGAAAACCAACGTGCGTGCGCCGCCGGCGCGCAGCTGCTGCGTGGGCTCCACCAGGTCGGGGCTGCGACCGGATTGCGAGAACGCCAGCGCGACCAGGCCGGCGCAGTCCAGCCGGCTGCCGTACAGCGTGATCAGCGACATCGGCAGCGAGGTGACGAGCCTGCCCAGGCGCGCCATCACCAGGTAGGCGAAGTAGTGCGCGGCATGGTCGGAGCTGCCGCGTGCCAGCGTCAACAGTCCGCTCGCAGGCTGCGTGCGCAGCAAGGTTCCCAGCGCGCCGTAGGCCTCGCCGTCCAGCGACAGTTGTCGCGCCAGCGCGGCCGGCGCGGCCGGCGCGGCGCGTGCCTCGTCAAGCATGCGTGAGCTCAATGGCTTCTCCTTCCACCCACACCTGGCGCAGGTGCAGTGCCGCGTCCATGACCACGATGTCGGCGCGCGCGCCCGGCACGAGCCGGCCGCGGTCGGGCAGGCCCAGGTAGTCGGCGGCCACCGTCGAAACCCGCGCCGAGGCTTCGCGGAGCGTCAGACCGATCTGTACCAGGTTGCGCAGTCCCAGGTCGAGCGTGAGTGCGCTGCCGGCCAGCGTGCCATCGGCCAGGCGCACGCCACCCAGGCACTTGCGCACGCGCTGGCGGCCGAGTCTGTAGTCGCCGTCGGGCATGCCGGCTGCCGCGGTGGCATCGCTGACGCAGAACAGGCCCGGGATGGCGCGCAGCGCCGCGTGGATCGCGCCCGGGTGCACATGCAGCAGGTCGGGGATCAGCTCGGCATGTTGGGCATGGGCCAGCGCCGCGCCCACCAGGCCGGGCTCGCGGTGGTGCAACCCGGTCATTGCGTTGAAGAGGTGCGTGAAGCCGCAGGCGCCTTGTGCGAGCGCGGCCACGCCGTCTTCGTAGCGGCCCTGGCTGTGGCCGATCTGCACCAGGAATCCACGCTGGCGCAGCGGCGCGATGAGTTCCAGGTGCCCCGGCAGTTCCGGCGCCAGCGTGATCAGGCGGATCGGCGCGAGGCGGTTCCACTGTTCGATCTGCGAGAGGCTCGCGGGCCGTACGAAATCGGGCTGCGCGCCCAGGCGCTCGGCGCTGAGAAACGGCCCTTCGAGGTGCACGCCCAGCCAGCGCGCGCCACCCGCCGGGCGGTGTTCGATGTGTGGTGCCACGGCGGCCAGCGCGGCTTCGATCTCGTCGAAGGGTGCCGTCATCGTGGTCGCCAGCAGCGTGGTGCTGCCGTGGCGCGCGTGCAGCCGGGCGATGGTGGCAGCGGCATCGCCGCCTTGCATCAGGTCCTGGCCGCCGCCGCCATGCACATGGGTGTCGATGAAGCCGGGCAGCAGGATCGGCTCGGTGCTCTCGCGCGCAACGCTTTCGTCGACAGGCTCGCCGTGCAGGCGAACGATGTGGCCGGCGTCGATCTCGATCGCGCCGCGCACGAAGCCGTGCGGCGTGAGGATGTGGCCTTCGAGCGTTTCAGCCATCACTCACGCCGCATCTCGGCCACGAAGTCGTAGTAATCGCTGCGGCAGTACGAATGCGTCAGCTCCACCGCGCGCCCGCCGGCCAGGTAGCCGACGCGGGTGATGAAGAGCACGGCGGTGTGCACCGGCACCTCGAGCAGCGCGGCGAGCTTGGCGTCGGCGTTCAGCGCGCGGATGTGCTGCAGCGCACGCACCGGCGCGTTGCCGCCCAGCGCCAGGTGGCTGTACAGCGAGCCCGACACCGCCTCGGGGTTCGTCAGCAGCGAGGCCGGCAGCACGCTCACCTCGTAGGCCATGATCACCGAGTCGGCCAGGCGCAGCCGCTCCAGCCGCGCCACGCGCTCGCCGCTGCGCAGCTCCAGCGACAGCTGTTCGTCGGGCGCGGCGGTGGAAAAGCCCCGGTTCAACCAGCGCGAGCTGGGCACGAAGCCACGCTGGTGCAACTCTTCGGAAAACCCCGACAGGCGCGTCAACGGCTGCTCCAGGCGCGGCGCGATGTAGTTGCCGGAGCCGCGCTTGCGCACGATCAGGCCCTGTTCGACGAGTCGTTCGATGGCCTTGCGGGCGGTGACGCGCGACAGGCCGAGTGCCTCGGCCAACACACGCTCGGATGGCAGGGCTTCGTCAGCCAGATAGCGGCCCTCGGCAATGGCCTTGGACAGCGCCTGCGCCAGCTGCAGGTACAGCGGCGACGCGGCCTGCGCATCGGGTTTGAAACTGAAAGGGAGCTTGGTCATGGCGGGGGAACGGCGCGGCTGTCAGAATTTCGCTTCCGGGCAGCACGCTAAGATACCAATCTAATACCAACAATAGATCATGTCAATTGGTATTCGAGTGGACTCAAGTTCGGCATCGATGACCGAGTTGCTGGAGCGGCTGCGCCGCGTCAGCCAGCGCCACCCCGAGATCGCCCAGCGCCGCCTGCAGGCCTTGCAGGGCGAACGCCGTGCGGCCGGCGACATCGGCGCGGCGATCGACGTGCTGTGCGTTCGCTTCCACCTGCTCGAGCACCGTGGCCGCGCGCTGGAGCTGCACGACGAGCTGCTCGCCGCGGTCCAGGAAGCAGCGCCCGAGCGGCTCGCCGCGCCGGCCGCCCGCGTCCACGAAGCCCTCGGCCGCATCGCCTACCAGCAGGGCAATTACCTCGAAGCCACCGAGCGCTGGTCGCGTGCGCTCGATCTGGCCGAAGCCGCCGGCGACCCGCGCGTGGCGGTCTCGGCGCGGGTCGGGCTGGGCCAGATCCACTACGCGATGGGAGCCTGGAACAGCGGGCTGCGCTTCCACCGCGATGCGTTGCAACGGCTCCAGGGCCTGGGCGACGAGTACCTGGCGGCCAAGGTGTCGCTGAACCTGGGTGTCGGGCACTTCGAAAGCGGCCAACTCGAAGACGCCGAGCGCCACTTCAGCCACGGCCTGGCCGCCGCAAGGCGCGGCGCGCACCGCGAGTTCGAGGCCGAGGCGCATTGGCACCTGGCGCGCGCGGCGCTGGCGCGGGGCGAGTTGCAGCGCGCCATTGCCGATTGCCGGCTGGCGCTGAACGTCGCCGGCAAGCTCGGCCACCACTGGCTGGAAGCGGCGGCCAGCGGCACCTGGACCGAGATCGCGCTGGCGCGCGGCGACGAAGAAGCCGCGATCGGCAGCACGCTGCACGGACTCGAGCTGGCGCTGCGCATCCAGTCCAAGCCGCAGCAGAGCCAGGCGCATTGGCAGCTGGCCCGGCTGCTCGAACGCAAGGGCGACCTGGCCGGCGCTTTGCAGCACCTGTGGCAGCACGTCGCCTTGCAGGCCGAGTTCCAGCGCCAGACGCTGCCGGGCACGCTGTTCCCGGCGCCCGGTGCGAACGGGGCCTACCCGTCGAGCGCGGTGAACGCGGTGAACGCGGTGAACCCCGTGAACCCCACGAGAGGGCCGAGTTCGCGGTAGCTCGATCGGCGCTGTCAGCCGGGTGGCAGCTCGGCCAGCCGCGCCGCGAGCCAGCGCGCGTCGGCCTCGTGCGGCGCGGCGGCGATCGCCTGTTGCAGGGCACGCCGTGCTGCGCCCTGCGCGCCCAGCCGCTCGTGCGCCCGCGATTGAGCGGCCAAAGTGTGCGCACGCAGGGCCTGCGGCACGCCCGGCAGCAGGCCCTCGAGCTGGTGCAGCGCGCGTGCCGGCTCGCCGGCCTCGGCCAACGCGATAGCCTGGCCCAGCCGCGGCGCGGCCGAGCCGTCCAGCGCGACCAGCATCTCGTAGTAGCGCGCGATGCTGACCCAGTCGGTGCTCGCGTAGTCTTCGGCCAGCGCATGCTCGGCGGCGATGCCGGCTTGCAGGTGCCAGCGCGACAGCGCTTGTGCGCGCTGCGCGGCACGCAGGTGCACGAAGCCCATGCGCACCAGGCCGGCGTCCCAGCGGTCGCGCGGCTGGCCGGGCAGCGGGATGATGTCGCCGGCGTCGTCCAGGCGCCCTGTCAGCCGCGCGCCGTGCAGGCACAGCAGCGCTGCCAGCGCGTCGGCGTCGGCATGCGCGGCGTGCGGATGTGCGGCCAGGGATCGCGCCAGGCGGATCGCCTCCCAGCACAGCTGCATGCCGTCAGCGTCGCCCGCCAAGCGCGGCACGCCCTGGCGCCCACCGGCGCGCAGCCCGGCGGTGAACATCAGCTGCAAAGCGGTGAGCACGGCCTCGCGGCGTGGTGCCAGCTCGGCGCCGGCCGGCAGCGCCAACGATTGACCCGACAGGAGCTGTCGTGCCCGCGCCAGGCGCTGCGCCAGCGCGGCGGCGTTGCTGAAGAACAGTTCGGCCAGGGTCTCCAGCTCCAGACCGGTCAGCGCGCGCAGCGCCAGCAGCACCTGCGAGGCCAGCGGCAGCGCCGGGTGGCAAGCGGCGAAGAGCAGCGCGAGTTCGTCGTCGTCGAGTTCGCCGGCCAGCCGGATTTCGGGCGCCGGCACGGCGAGCAGACAGCCCGCGGCATCGTCGTCGGCCTCGGGCCAGGCCTCGTGGCGCTCGCTGGCACGCAGCTGGTCGATCGCGTGATACCGGGCCACGCGGTACAACCAGCCGGCGGGGTTGTCGGGAACGCCACCCGAGGACTCACCCCAGGTCTGGAAGGCGCGCAGGCTGGCCCATTGCACCGCGTCTTCGGCCAGCGCCAGGTGCGCGAGGCCGAGCGAACGCGTCAGGTGCGCCACCAGCCGGCGCCGCTGCCGGCGCAGCAGCTCCGCCAGCGGCTCACCGGGCTCAGCGCTCTCAGCCGATGATCTCGACACGCCGGATCTCGATCCACTGCGTGCCGATCAGGTGCGGGCAGCTCGAAGCGAGTTCTTCGGCCTGGCCGTCGCTGTCGGCCTTGATGATGAAGATGCCGCCGATCACGTCCTGCGCTTCGGCGTAGGGGCCGTCGGTGGCCAGCGGCGCGCCGTTCTTGATCTTCAGGTGGCGGCCGCCGTCGTCGGTGAGTTTCTCGCCGCCGGCGAGCAGGCCTCGTGCGGCCAGGCCGCCGGACCAGGCCTTGTAGGCGGCGATGATTTCCTTCATCTGTGCCGGGCTCACGTCGGCAGCGTCGGCGGGGCGTTCGTGCAGCAGCAGCAGGTACTGGTTCATGGGGTGCTTTCGTTCGGTTGCGCGCCGCACGGGATTGTCGGCGTCATACCAAAGACGAACCAGCGCTGACCCGCATGACGCGCCGCCTACACTGCGGCGAATTGGGCTGCTCACGCGGCTGCCGATCGAAGACATCGACAGCGTCGCCGATTTCGCGTCTGGCCAGGCGATGCAGGTGCCCGAGCTCGGCGAGCATGCCCGCTTCGAGCGGCCGGTGCTGCACGCGCGGCTGCGGCTCAAACAGGGCGAGCGGCTGCACGTGCTCGTCGTGCACCTGAAGAGCAAGCGGCCGAAGTTCCTGCAGGACGCGCAAGGCCGCACCAGCGAAGACACCAGCGATCCCGACGTGGCGGCGCGCGCCACGCTGCGCTCGCTGTTGATGCGCGCTGCCGAAGCCGCGGCGCTGCGCGCGCTGGTGGTCGACATCACATGCTCGAGCCATGAGCCCGCCGGGCCGCCCCAAGGGCGCATACCGGAGGCCGTCGCCGGATCCGCTTTTCGATCGGCGACGTGAAGCGTGTCGAGGTCTTCAACGACCACCTGCACGAAAGCCGCGAGCGCTGGCGCAGTGACCACGGCTTCGTGCGGGCCTTGCTGAGGCTGCGCGCGACGTAGCCCCCTACCTTTCGCCGACGGTTTGTTGCACGCGGCCGAGCGCGTCGATGCTGCGGGTGAGCTGCCGGCGCAGAGCGCCACCCGAGTCCTTGACTTGCTCGGC
>JANNQO010000010.1:0-1705 GCA_031400795.1 Rubrivivax sp.
TGTCCTTGGTGACGATGCCGCCCGCCGACAGGCCAAGGAAAATGTCGGCGCCTTTCATAACCTCGGCAAGGTCGCGCATCTTCGTTTTCTGTGCAAATGGCGCCTTGTAAGGGTCCATCAGCTTTTCGCGGCCTTCGTAGACCACGCCGGCGAGGTCGGTGACCCAGATGTTCTCGCGCCGGATGCCCAGCTTGACGAGCAGCCCCAGGCAGGCCAGCGCCGCGGCGCCGGCGCCCGAGGTGACGAGCTTGACGTCACCGATCGGCTTGTCCACCACCTTCAGTGCATTCAGCACCGCGGCGCCGACGACGATCGCCGTGCCATGCTGGTCGTCGTGGAAGACGGGGATCTTCATGCGCGCGCGCAACTGGCGTTCGACATAGAAGCAGTCCGGCGCCTTGATGTCCTCGAGGTTGATGCCGCCGAAGGTGGGCTCCAGCGCGGCGATCACATCGACCAGCTTGTCGAGGTTCTTTTCCGCCACCTCGATGTCGAAGACGTCGATGCCGGCGAACTTCTTGAACAGCACCGCCTTGCCTTCCATCACCGGCTTGGCCGCCAGCGGCCCGATATCGCCCAACCCGAGCACGGCGGTGCCGTTGGTCACCACCGCCACCAGGTTGCCGCGTGCGGTGTAGCGAAAGGCGTTGTTGGGGTCGGCGACGATCTCTTCGCAGGCCGCTGCCACGCCGGGCGAGTAGGCCAGCGCCAGGTCGTGCTGGTTCAGCATCTGCTTGGTGGCGGCGATGGCCACCTTGCCGGGGGTCGGGAACTCGTGGTATTCGAGTGCGGCACGGCGCAGTTCGGCGACACGTTCTGCTTCACGTGACGGAGGGCGATGGTCGTCCTGCATGGCTTGCGCTCCAGGTGGGGGCGGGGATTCGAGTGGTCGAGTGTGCAGTGTCGCGGGGGCCGAAGCGATGCGCAGAACTGCTTAGACGCCAGGCTCGGTGAAGCGCCAATACTGCGGTCCGAGATGGCTGTTGCCGCCGCGCCGATTCGCGCCACGATGACCGCGCCACGCCGGCCGTGGGCGCGGCGGGCGCTGCTCTGGGCGGCGCTGCTGGCGCTGCTCGTGGTGGCGCAATCGCTGCTGGTGGCGCTGACCATCGCCTACGAATCGTCGCGCCTGCAGGACGAAACCGAGAGCCTGGTCGCCGCCGAGGCCGGCGAGTTGCGGCGCGAGCTCATGCAGTCGGTGCAGACGCTGCTCGCCCCGGTGGCGATGGCCGAGATGGCGCGCCGCCATCCGGCGCTGCTGCGCGTCGAGAGGCGCGACGACAAGCGCCGCGTCGTCGGGGTGCAGGACGCGCCGCTGCTGCCGCGGCTGTTCGAGCACCTGCCGCGCTCCGACCAGGAGGTGGAAGCCGAGCTGGCCTGTGCGCTGGCGCGGCAGACGGCGTCGCCTGCCTTCTCGCGCAGCTACTTCGTGCCAATGGCTGGTGGCCAAGGGGTCGAGGTCATCGACCTGTGTCTGCCGCTGCGCAGCGAGGGCCGCGACGCAGGCTCGCTCGTCGGCACCTTCGGCCTGGCGCGGCTGCTGGATTCGGCAGGCCTCTCGCGTGGCCATCCGCGCCATGAACTCTCGTTTGTCGAAGCCGACGGCACCCGGCTGGCGCGCAGCGGCGAGGTGCGCGGCGTCGGGGTCTTTGTCGCCGAGCGCATCGTCGACCTGCCCGGCAGCGCGCTGCAATTGCGCGCCGAC
>JANNQO010000011.1:0-3146 GCA_031400795.1 Rubrivivax sp.
CCGCAGCCGCGTGAGCGGATCCACGCTGGTCATTCTTCCGTCGGGCCACCTGAGCAACGTCGAGTGCGCGGAAGCATTTACGCGCCACGTCGGCGACTTCCTTGCCGACCGCGGGACAGCACACCGTCATCGCGCGCCGGCATGCAACACCAGCGCGGCGGCCACCAGCGTGGCCAGCGCCGACAAGCCGAGGCTGGTCGGCAAGCTGCCCGGCCCCCAGGACCACAGCGCGGCGAGCGCCAGCAGCGCGAGTGCCGCCGATACCGGCGCCACTGCCCTCCAAGCCACTGGCACCGCGCCTTGTGTCCATGCGCAGGCCATCACGAACCCGCCCCACAGGCCGAACGACAAGGCCTGGTTCAGGAACGTCGACGACGGGGCGACGTTGTAGGCGAGCAGGGTGGGGGCGGCGATGGCGGCGATGGCGGCCACTCGCAGCAAGCCCTCGCTATCGGTAGGTCTCCAGGAGGGTCTTGTTGAAGCGGAAGGAACGCTCCCCATCGTTGACGTTGGCTTTCGGCGTGCTGTATTCGAGGCGCAGATTGTCGTCGGTTGACCACCACAGATCGGCGTCCGCCCCGAACGAGCCGATGAACCGGTCGATGCCCTGCGGGCCGAGCAGCAAGTCGGCGGCGAGGCTGGCCATGTCACGCCCGGCGATGCGGCGCACCTCGGCCAGCGCCGGCGCCGACTCCACGGCCGCGATAGCCGCCGGCCGGGGCGCCGCTCGCGACGCGTCGTTGGTTGCCACCAGGATGCCTTGGCCGCCGATCAGGTACAGCGACACGTGGCTGAACTCCGCGCGCAGCGAACTCACCACCTGCAGGATGTCCAGCGGCGACAGGCGGTGCAGCTGAACCCACTGCTGCAGCACCCCATCGTCTCTCAGCCGCGCGCGCGCCAGGGCGTAGAACTCCTTGTTGTAGAGCGAGGCCGCGCCGGCGAACCAGATCGACGAAATCTCCATGCTGATGACGTCGTACTTCCTGTCGCTCAACAGCAGCAGGTTGCGGCCATCGGTCACGCTGACATGCACGCCGGGTTGCTTGGTGACCTGTGCGTTGACCGGGCCGAAGTAGGCATCGGCCATCCGCATGATGTCGCCGCTGAGCTCGGCGATGTCGACGCGCGCGAAGCCCGCCTCGTGCAGCACGCGCGAGGTCACACCCGTGCCGTAGCCGATGACCAGCGCGGCATCGCGGCGCTCCTGATGCAGCAGTGGCGCCAGACCGAAGCCGACCTGCGCCTGCATCTCGCCGCCCAGCGCGTCGTTGCCCTGGAACTTGCCGTTGGTAAGCAGGGTGTGCACGACCGGCGGCGGCTCGGTGCGGCGCGTCACCGTCGTCAGGCCGCCGTCGATGCTTTCGGCGCGGTCGACGATTTCGCCCCACATCTGCGGCGCGAAGTAGACGTTGGCGCCCGAGCTCAAGACGCGGTAGTCCAACTGCACCGTCAGGCCATACGCGGCGATCGCGAGCGTCGCCACCGAGGCCAAGGCTCCGGCGACCCGGCGGCTGCGCACCGCCACCGCGAAGACCAGCAGGCCCAGCGCCAGCGCGCCGATCGCCACCACGCGCGAAGCACCCAGGCCGCCCAGCCAGGGCAGCAGCACGAACCCGAAGAACAGCACGCCGGCGATGTTGCCGGCGGTGTTGATGGCTGCGCCGGCGCCGAGCGAGCGCACTTTCGAACCGCTGGCCGTCGCGGTCACGATGTCCATCGCCAGCACGTAGGCGGCACCGATGAAGATCGTGGGCGGCACCATCACCACCGCACAGACCAAGCCGCGAATTGCCTCGCGCGTGGCGAACGTGCGCGCCAGCGGGTAGGACGAGAAACTGGCGAAGTACTCAGGGATCATGTTCCAGGCCCAGGCGCCCAGCGTCACGGTGGCGCTCAGGCCGAGCAAGGCCAGCATCAATCCGAACGCAGCGTCCAGACCTGGCAGCTTCAGCGCGCGTCTGGCAACCTCCCCGCCGGCGGACAGGCCCAGCAGAAACGTCGCCACCATCAAGCCGAACGCGTACACGCTGTTGCCGGCAACGATGGACAAGAGGTGCACATAGACCACCTCCAGGCCGAGCGACAAGAATCCGGTCAGGCCGAGGCTGGCGAGCGCCAGCGCGCGCAGCCACGGCCCGCCGAGACCGGCAGCCGCCCCGGCCTCCTCTTCGCGAGTTGCGATCGGCTCCGCAGCCACCGCCTTCTTCGCCAGCTCCAGCGCGCCCAAGGCGACGAGCAGGTTCAGCATCGCCGCCACCAGGGTGGTTCGGTGCGCGCCCAGCGCCGGGATCACGAAGTAGGCGGTCACCAGCGCGCCCAGCGCAGCACCGGCGGTGTTGGCGAAGTACAGCCAGGCCACACGCTCGCCCATGCGCCCCCCCTTGGGGCCCAGCGCTTGGGCCAACAGCGGCAGGGTGATGCCCATCAACACGGTGGGCACCAACAGGACCGACGCACCCAGCACCACGCGCAACAGCAACAAAGAGGGCGCATCGGGCACCGACCCGCTGGCCAGCCACACGTACAGGCCCTGCACGCCCTTGAAAAGCTGCGGCGTGAGCACGCAGTACACGGCGATGCCCAACTCGATGAAGGCGTAGAGCACCAGCGGCCGGCGTGTACGCTGCGCCACCACGCCGCCGAGCAGCGACCCCAGCGCCATGCCGCCCAGAAACGTGGCCAACACGGTGAACGTGGCCGTCGCCGTGCTGCCGAAGACCAGCGCGAGCTGCTTGGCGAAGAGCACCTGGTAGACCAGAGCCGCGGCGCCCGAGACGAAGAACATCAGCCCGAAGCGCGACGCGAGCGAGCTTTGCGCTGCCGACTCGGCTGACGGCAGCACCACCATCGTCGAGGGCGCGCGCGCGGCGGCGGCGGCGAATTGCATCATCCAGCGCACTTGGAGCACCACCACCGTGGCGGTGGCCACCAGCAGCACGTGGCACCACCACGGGTGTGCGACGAAGCTCTCGATGGCGTTGCGCAGCAACAGCACCCATACCAGCCAGCAGCCGAAGCCGGCCACCGCCACGTTCAGCCGGGCGCCGCTGCGCCAGGGTACGCCGGTCGTGCAGATCGCCATGCAAGCCAGCACGAAGGGCACCGCGACGACCAGGTCGACAGCGTAGTGTTCGCCGGTGTAG
>JANNQO010000012.1:0-61332 GCA_031400795.1 Rubrivivax sp.
GTGCAGCGCTGCCACCGCATGGCCCATCTCGGCCAGCCGGTCGGCGAGCCAATCGGCATCGCGCTGCGTGCTCGTGAAGACGAGTGCTTGCTCGACGCTGCGCTCGGCGAGGATGTGCTCGAGCAGCGCGTTCTTGTGCGCAAGATCGTCGGCCCAGTGCAGGCGCTGCTCGATGTCGGCATGCGTATCGGTGTGGCCGGCAACGTCGATGCGCTGCGCGTTGTTCAGCAACTGCTGCGCCAGCGCGCCGACATGGCCGGCGAAGGTGGCGCTGTACATCACCGTCTGGCGCTGCTTGGGCGTGGCCGCGGCGATGTGGTGGATGTCTTCGATGAAGCCCATGTCGAGCATGCGGTCGGCTTCGTCGAGCACCAGCATCTGCACATTGGCGAGCACGGCCTTGCCGCTGCCGAGGTGGTCGATCAGACGGCCCGGCGTGGCGATCAGGATGTCCAGCGGGCCGCGCAGCGCCTGCAGTTGCGCACCGTAAGGCACGCCGCCAACAACGGTGGCCACGCGCAGGCCCTGCACGAAGCGGCCGTAGTTCGTCGCGGCCTTCGCGACCTGGATCGCCAGTTCGCGCGTCGGCGTGAGCACCAGCACGCGCGGGCCACTGACCATGCCTTTGGGCCGGCCCTGGCCGCTGGCTTTGGCTTCATCTCGGGCGCGCAGCACGCCCATCAGTGCCGGCAGCATGAAGCTCGCCGTCTTGCCGCTGCCGGTGTGGCTGGAGACCATCAGATCGCGGCGCTGCATCGCCGGCGGAATGGCCTGTTGTTGAACCGTTGTCGCCTCGGCGTAGCCGGCGGTGGACAAAGCGCGGGTGAGGGACTCGTGCAGTCCCAATGAATCAAAGCTCATGGTCGATCTTTCGCGGCCCGGCTGAATGCGCGGGCGTGGCGTGGAAGGGGCATCGCCACCAACCACGGGCCCCGGCAGCGCCGCGGCGAAAGACGCCCTGGGTGGGCATCGACAAAGGTCAGAGGAAATGAACGAACAGACGGCGTCGTTTCGACGCCGATCCGCGCATTGTAGCCCGACTCGGGGTTTTCACGGAGCGCGGCGCGCCAGATACTGCCTTGATGAAGAAACCCATCGGCGTCGACGACCTCTGGAAGGTGCAGCGCATCGGCGCCATCGCCGCCTCGCCCGATGGCGCACAGGTGGCCTGCGCGGTGACGAGTTATTCGATGCAAGAGAACCAGGGCAGCACGCAGCTGTGGCTGCTGTCGACTCTGGGCGGCGCGCCGCGCCAGCTCACCACCTGCGGCGAGAAAGACGGCGCGCCGGCGTGGTCGCCCGACGGCCAGTGCATCGCTTTCACGGCCAAGCGCGAGCACGGCGGCGAGAAGGACAAGACAGCCCAGCTGTACCTGATTCGCGCCGATGGCGGCGAAGCGCGGCGCATCGGCCACTCTGCGCCCGGCACGGGCGCGTCCCGGTGGCTGCCCGGCGTGGAGGCCTTTCGCTGGATGCCCGGCGGCAAGCGGCTGATCTTCGTCGCCTGGGTCTGGCCCGAGCTGAAAGGCGCGGCAGCGCAGAACAAGCGCCAGCGCGAGTTCGACCAGCGCAAGGAAAGCGGCCACGCCACCAGCGAAGGCCAGTACCGCTACTGGAGCCAGAACCTGCCGCTGGGGCGCGTGGCACATCTGTTGACGATCGACGTTGGCAGCGGCAAGGTCGCCGATCTGTTCGAGGGCAGCGATTTCGAACTGCCGCGCGACGAACCCGACCTGGCGAACTTCGACATCAGCCCGGATGGTCGCCGCGTGCTCTTCACCTTCGATCCGGCCGCGAAGAAGGCCGGTGGCAACCGCTGCGTGCTGGTCGAACTCGAGCTGCGCACGAAGCGCTTCACGACGATCGCCGAGCACACGGCCTGGGATTTCATCGGTCCGCGCTACAGCCGCGACGGCGACCACATCGCAGCCGTCGCAGCGAACACGGGTCGGCGGCACACGGCCTTCGGGCAACTCGCGCTGTGGCCGAGCAGCCGCGCGTTCAAGCCCCGCGACGCGCGCGCCTGGACGCACGACGTGTTGCCGCCGCTGCACTGGTCGGCCGGCGGCGAGGCGATCGCCTTCAGCGCCGAAGAACAGGGCCGCTGCCACGCCTGGCGGCACGAACTCGCGTCGCGCAGCTTCACGCCCATCGCGCGCGGCGGTTGGGTGCAGGCCCTGGACCTGGCCGGTGCGCCGGGCGTCGAGACGCTGGTGACGCTGATGGACAGCGCGATGCACCCGGCGCAGGTGCACGCACACCGCGACGGCCGCTCGCTACGGCTCGAGTCCTTCAACGACAAGCTCATGCAGCGCCTGGACTTGGGCCGCGTCGACGAGCATCGGGTGCAGGGCGCGTTGGGCGAGCCTGTGCAGCTGTGGGTGGTGCAGCCGCGGCGCTGGAATGCCAAGAAGAAGCACCCGGTGCTGCAGGTCATCCACGGCGGCCCCTACACCGCCTCGGGCGACAGCTTCAGCTACCGCTGGAACGCCCACCTGCTGGCCAGCCGCGGCCACGTGGCGGTGCTGACCAACTACCACGGCTCGAGCGGCTTCGGCGAAGACTTCCGGCACAGCATCATGGGCCGCCAGGGCCAGCTCGAACTGCAGGACCTGCAAGCGGCCACCGACTGGATCCTCGCGCAGCCCTGGGCCGATCCGAGCCGGATCTACGCTGCCGGGGCGAGCTACGGCGGCTACCTCGTGGCCTGGATGAACGGGCATTGGAAGCCCTGGCCCGAGGGCCCGATCCGCGCCTGTGTGTGCCACGCCGGCGTGTTCGACCGCATCGCCACCTGGAGCGCAGATTCGTACACGCAGCGCTACCGCGACCTCGGCGCCACCTATTGGCAGGACCGCGCCAAGGTCGAATCACAAAGCCCGCACACCTTCGCCGGCGCGATGCGAACGCCGACGCTGGTGATCCACGGCGCACTCGACTACCGCGTGCCCGACCACAACGGCCTGGCCTACTACAACACGCTGAAAGTGCGCGGTGTCGATGCGCGGCTGTTGTGGTTCCCCGACGAGAACCACTGGGTCCTGAAGCCGCGCAATTCGAAGCAGTGGGTCGGCGAGTTCTTCGGCTGGCTCGAGCGGCACGGCGGCGCGGCCTAGCTGCGGTTCGATGTCCGGCGAGCAGCATCCGGCGCCAAGTGCGTCAGGTGTGTGTTGGCGAAGCCGTTGGGCATGATCGCCGTGGGAACGAAGCCGTTGGGGAGGATCGTGGTCGTCGCAAAGCCGTCGTTCGGCAATGGTGCGTCGGCGCCCAGGCCGTGATCGTCGCCGGAGGCGGTCGCTGACACGGCGGCGCGCCGTTCACGTGCCGCATGTGGTCTGGGCGATCGGGCCGCCAGCTCGGCCTGAAGCTGGCCGATCTGCCGCCGCGCCTGGTTCGCGTGCTCCGATGCCGTCAGGCGCACGGCGTTGATCTGGCGCCGCAGCGCCTGGACTTTGCGCTTGTAGTACCACGCGCTGGCGAACCAACCACCGAACGCGAAGGCGAGCGAAGTGAGTATCCAAAGCAGGATGAGCATGTTGGTGATCCGCGCTGCGTCAGCCCCGGATCGGGAATGGCATGACGCCTTATCGGCAGCGCCGGCGCGATTCCTTAGTCGGCACCGCGTATTGCGCGCGGAATCGGCAGCCGGGCCGCCGACAGCGCCACGAGCGCCAGCAAGACGAGCAGCGAGGCGCCGGGCTCGTTGACGGGAGCTGGCGGCGGCGCGCCCACCTCCAGCACCCTGAGTCTGACGCGGTCGGCGTCGTAGTCGTACTCGACGCCGAAACGCCAGCCGTCGCCGAAGCCGTGCAGCGTGAGCGCGGCGAACGAGCCGGTCAGCTCGCCGCCCACGTCGAGGAAGTCGATGCTGTCGCCGACATCGAGGTCGCACAGCGCGAAGCAGTGCAGCGCGAGTTCACCGCCGAGCAGATCGGCGTCGCCGTCGATGATCAGGCGGTCGAAGGTGGTGATGTCCTGCAGTTCGATGTCGAGCACGCCGTCGGCGCCATGGATGTAGCCGCCCTCGATCAGCAGCGTGCCGGGTGACTCGCCGGGCACGATGTGGCCGCGGTTGATCAGCACACCTTCGCCGGACGTGCGCAGGTTGACCAGGCGGAAGCCGGCGATGGTGCCGAGGTTCACCGTGCCGCCGGGGACGACCAGCACGGCGTCGCGGATGCGGGTGATCAGGCCGGTCTGCTTCAGTTCGTTGTCGAACCGCATCGTGCCATCCCGCACATCGACCTTGCCCAGGTTCTCGAACGGAACACCGACGCGGGTCTGCCCGAGGCCCGCGTGCGTGAACGTACCGGTGTTGAGGATCCTCGAAACGGCCCCCGGCTCAGGACGGATCTCGTTCGTGATGCCGCTATCCGGCAAGCTGTCGAAGTCGCCGCGGTTCAGGATCGTCGCCGGCGTTCCGGCGCGGCCGAGGATCAGGGCGTCCGATGCAGGCTCGAACCACGAGATGCGCCCTTCGTTTATCAGATTGCCCTCGACGCGCTTCTGCGAGCTGCCCGCACTCAGGTGCAGCAGGCCGCCGTTGCTCCAGGTTTCCGCGAGCGTGCCGCCGCGCCAGAACACGCTGCCGCTGGTCCTGGCGTCGATGCCGGTGAAGCGCCCGCTGGACAGCAGGAGCGTGGCCCCCCCGGAGGAGATGCCGCCCTTGAAGGTCGCGTCGTGGTTGATCCTCACCGTCCCCGCATTGCCTTCGAAACGGGTTCCGGACTCGAAGGTCGCGAAGCCGTTGAAGTTGATCACGTCGCCCTCATCGCCGGCCGCTCTGACGATGCCATGGTTCACGAAATGCACGTCGCCGATGTGCAGCGTCGATCCAACGCGGTCGTCAATCCGGTTGTTCAGGAACAGCTCCAGGTTGGTGAACGTCGGCCGGGTCGCGCCCGATATCCAGTTGAACGCCGTCGCGACCGTCCCAACGGACGGACGCACTTCGTAGAGCTGGCGGTTGGTCAACTGCGCGCCGTTGCCGAGCGTGACCTCTCCGCTTTGCCAGATGAACGCGCCGTCGTTCGCGAACCGCACACCGTCGCCGAAGTGCCTGACGCCGCCGGTGTCGCGCGCCGTGATCGCGCCGACGTTCGTCCAGCTGCCGGTGAAGGTGCCCGAGGTCCAGTCCAGCCGGCTGCCGACCGCGATCTGCGCGTCGTTGCCCCTGTACGTTCCGTGCACCAGCTCGAGATTGGACGACTTGAACTCGCCGTTGAACACGCCGCCGTTGCGGATCTCGATCTTGCCGGCGCCGACGCCGAGCAGCTGCGAACCGGCGTTGAACGTCTTCTCGGGAGTGTTCAGGCCGATCACGCCGGCGTCGGAGCGGATGACGCCGCTGTTGACGAAGTCGACGTTCACGATCAGCGTCGGCCCGCCGCCGGTCTTGAGGAACAGCCCGTTGTTGATGAACTTCGGAGTGAAGAGAATCGCGCCGGTTCGCAGCAAGCCGTGGTCGTCGAGGGACATCCACACGACATCGTTGATTACCGTGACGCCGCTGCCGAAGACGAGGTTGCTGTCGCGGTACGAGAAGATGCTCTTGTTGATGAAGTCGACGTCGAACACCGGTGCGGCGCCCGGCTCGAGCATCAGCGCTGTGTCGGGCGGCGCGAGCGGGTTGGGAACGCCCGACAACGAGAACAAGCCGCCGCGCCACTCGAAAGCCGTCGCGTCGGCTGCAAGCGGTGCAGCGAGCAGCGCCGCCGCCAGCAGCGCCGCGCGCAGCCCCCGCGCAACCGCAGTCGTCGAGCCCATGGCGCTTGTTACGCCCGCGCGCTACCGCTGTCAATCCCGCGCTTGCGGCAGGTATCATCCCGGCTCGGTCGGCAGTTCACCCAGGCGTTGCCGCGTGGTTCCCACCACGAGCTAAACCTGCCAAGAAACCCAAGGCTTCGTCACACGTCGACTCTGTCGTGCGCCAAGCCGGAAGGCGGCAACCACCGGCACCTCGTTCACCGAGGTCCCAGCGCATGCAGGAGAGATCCGACATGACCCGCACTGCCTTGCCGCTGGCGCTGCCCGATGTGGCTGCGTTCGCGCGCAGCCTCGGCCGCTCGCTCGTCGAGCGCCATCCGACCAAGCCCGAACCGCCCGGCCACGTCGAACTGCTGAACCTCATCGCTCGCGCAGCCGGGCATCGCAACTTCCAGTCACTGAAGGTGGCGCCGCCGCTAGCGCCTTCACAAAGCTCAGCCGCGGCGCCGGCCGCGTTGACCGACAACGCGCGCAAGGCGCTCGGCCAGTTCGATTCGAAGGGCCGCTTGATGCGCTGGCCGGTGAAGTATTCGGTGCAGCAGCTCGTGATGTGGGTGCTGTGGACGCACTTCGACGCCAAGCGCATCTACACCGAGTCCGAGGTCAACGCGGTGCTGAAGGCGGCGAACCTGTTTTTCGACCATGCCACGCTGCGCCGCGAACTCATCGACCACCGGCTGATGAGCCGCAAGAGCGATTGCAGCGAGTACCGCAAGCTGCCGGCGCGCCCGGATGACGAAACCCGCGCGCTGCTCACGGCCTGGCGCGCGCGCTTCAATTCCTGACGCTCACGCTTCGACCAGGTAGTTGCCGGCGTCGAAGCGCAGCGGCGGCGCGTCGGGGTCAAAGCTCACGCCGAGCGGATCCTGGCCGTCGCGCAGCGCATCGAGCTGGCGTTGCAGGAGCCGGCGCAGCATCACCACGCCGCGGTCGCTGCCGGCCGGGGCCGTCGCATGATCGGCCCCGTGGCTTACCCCCGCCCGTGCTTGGCGATCAGCGCCCGCGCGCTGTCCAGCAAGACCTTGCCCTTGAAGCCGCGCTTGTCCATGTCGGCGACCCATTCGTCGTCGATCTGGCCGGACAGCTTGACGAACTCTTCGCGTTGCGCGGCGGTGAACTGATAGATCGTATTGCCGCGGTCGACGGCGGCCTTGCGGCCCAGCGGGTCGTTGCCCTGCTGCGTCTTGCCCAGCCACGCTGAAGTTGCCAGGCCCGAATTGGCGTCGATGATCTTCTTCAGGTCGGGCGCGAGACTTTCGTACTTCGGCTTGTTCATCGCCATCACGAAAGTCGTCGTGTACAGCGCGCCACCGCTGTTGTCGAATTCGCTGTGGAACTTGGTCAGTTCGTGCACCTTCACCGAGGGCACCACCTCCCAGGGGATGACGCAGGCTTCGATGGTGCCTTTGGACAGCGCATCGGGGATCTGCGGCAGCGGCATGCCTACCGGCGTGGCGCCCACCGAGCCGAGCATCTTGGTGATCTGGCGCGTCGGGCCGCGCACCTTCATGCCTTTCAGGTCGGCCACCGACTTGATCTGCTTGGCAACGCTGTGGAACATGCCCGGGCCGTGCACGTGCAGCGCGATGACCTGCGTCTCCTTGAACTCGTCGGGGGCTTGCGTCTGCACGTACTCCCAATAGGCCTTGGAAGTGGCCTCGGCGTTGTTCATCATGAACGGCAGCTCGAACACCTCGATACGCGGAAAGCGCCCGGCGGTGTTGGCCGGCAGCGTCCAGGAGATGTCGACGACACCGTCGCGCGCCTGGTCGTACAGCTGCACCGGCGTGCCGCCGAGTTGCATTGCCGGATAGGCCTCGAACTTGATGCGCCCGCCGGAATCCTTCTCGACCTTTTCCATCCACGGCTTGTGCATCGTCAGCCAGACGTTGCTCATCGGGGCCATGAAGGTGTGGAACTTGAGCGTGACGCTTTGCTGCGCGAAGCCGCTGAGCACGGGGCTGCCCAGGGCCGTGGCGGCGGCGCCTTGGAGGAGGGAACGACGCTTCATCGAGAAGTCTCCAGGGGTGGCTTGTAACGATTCGCGCATTCAACGGTGGCGCGTACCCTGAAGGATTCGGTGTTTGCCCTAGTCCGAACTTCGACAGCCGCGGGAACGTACACCCCGCGTCCGCATGGACCGAAGCGCGGCTCGTCGTCGGTCAGCCGCTGCCCAGGCGGCGCAGGCGCGCCTTCAGCGATTCGATTTGATCGAGCAGATCCAGCACGAAGGCCGTGTCGGCGGTGTTCAATTCGAGTTCACGAGACAAGCGCAGCGCAGAACGCGCACGGCGCAGCGCGCTGCCGTCGAATTGCCAGTTCGGTTCATCGCCACCGCTGGGGCTGAGCACACCTTCGGCGACCAGCGCGGTCAGTTGCTCGCGGTCGGCGTGGCAGGCACGACCGAGTTCGACCAGCGTGAACCGGACCTCTTCCTCGACGACGACACCGACCATCAGGGTGGGGTTCGTGTTCGTCACGATCGTCATCCTTCGAGCGTTCGGCGCGGCTGGAACTCAGCGAACGCCTTGGCCAGTGCGCGGTAGGCTTCCTGGCCTGCTGCCGTGTCGGCCTTGGGCAGCGCAACGGACAGGACCGCGTACAAGTCGCCCGGCGGCGCACTCGCCGATGCGTTGGGAATGCCTTTGCCTCTGAGGCGCAGCTTGAGCCCGGGCGCCGAGCCGCTGGGCACGGTCAACTGGACAGTCCCATCGGGTGTATGGGCCGCAACTTCGGCGCCGAGTGCCGCCTCCCACGGGGCCACGGGCAGGTCCAGGTACACGTCGCGGCCATCGACGCGGAAATGCGCGTTCGGTGCGAACTCGATCTCGAGATACAGGTCGCCCGCAGGGCCGTCGCCGAAGCCCGCGCCGCCCTGGCCGGCGAGCCGAAGGTGTTGTCCAGTGCGGATGCCCTTGGGAATGTTCACGTCGAGCTGGCGTGTGTGCATCGACACCTGGCCTTGCGAATCGATCTGCGGCACGCGCATCGAGACGGAGCGTCGCGCGCCTCGATACGCGTCCTGAAGCTCGATCTGCACTTTCGCATGATGGTCGCCGCCGGCCATGCTGCCGCGATCGCGCGGACCGCGCGCGCTGGCTGCCTGGCGACCGAACAGTGCTTCGAAGAAGTCGCTGTGGCTGAGGTCAGAGGCGCCGGCGGCAGCGCTGTCCCAGCCCGGCGGTGGGCTGAACTCGCGGCCGCTCTTGTGGCGCGCAGCCGCTTCGTCGTAGGCGGCGCGCCGTTCGGCGTCGCCGAGCGCTTCGTTGGCCTCGGTGATCTCCTTGAACCGCGCTTCGGCATCCCGCTCCTTGCTCACGTCCGGGTGGTACTTGCGCGCCAGTTTTCGATAGGCGCGCTTGACCTCGGCCGGGGTGGCCGTGCCGGTGATGCCCAGCGTGGCGTAGTAATCCTTGAATTCCATGGGAAAGACGACTCGAGCGGTGCCGGATGGGTGTCCGAATCAGTTGCCGTCGAACTCTACGCGCCTTGCGGCGCCAGACGACCGTAGCGAACCAGGCTCCCTCAGGGCAGCCATCGGATCAACCCACGTAGCGCACCAGCCACAAGGGAATGATCGGAAAGAACAGGAACAACATCGTGCGTATCACATCGCTCACCAGGAACGGCGTGACGCCGCGGTAGGTCTCGCCCATCGGCACCCCCGGGGCCATGCCGTTGACGATGTACACGTTCAGCCCCACCGGCGGCGCGATGAGCCCGAAGCCCACTGTCATCAACACCAGGATGCCGAACCAGATGGCTACCGACTCCTTGGGCATGCCGAAGTCCAGCCCGATCACGATGGGGAAGAAGATCGGAATCGTCAGCAGCAGCATCGACAACTCGTCCATCACCGCGCCGAGCAGCACGTAGAAGAGCAGGATCGCCACCACCACGATCAGCGGCGACAGCCCCCAGCCGCCGACCACACCGGCCAGCTGGTTGGGCACCTGGGTCAGCGCCAGCGCCGAGTTCATCAGGTCGGCGCCCAGGAAGATGAAGAAGATCATCGCCGCGCTGGCCGCGGTGCCATAGAAGCACTCCTTGAACTTGTCCAGGCTCATGCCGCCCTTGCCCAGCGCGGTGAGGAAGGTGGCCGTGGCGCCGACCGCCGCGCCTTCGGTGGGCGTGAACAAGCCGCCGTAGATGCCGCCGAAGACGAGCACGAAGATGCCGACGATCGGCGCCACGCCGATGACGGCGTGCAGGCTCAAGGGCGGCGGCGCGTCCTCGATCTCGGGCGCATGGCCCGGCACCAGACGCACGTAGATGGCCACCGCGATCATGTAGCCGAACATCGCGATGATGCCGGGCACGATGGCCGCAGCGAACAGCTTGCTGATGTTCTGCTCGGTGAGGATGGCGTAGATCACGAGCACGATCGACGGCGGCAACTGGATGCCCAGCGTGCCGCCCGCGGCCAGCGTGGCGGTGGCCAGGCGCCCCGAATAGCCGTGGCGCTGCATATAGGGCAGCGCCACGCTGGTGATGGTGGCCGCGGTGGCCACCGACGAGCCGCTGATCGCGCCGAAGGATGCGCAAGCGAGCAGCGAGGCCATCGCCAGCCCGCCGCGAAAGCGTCCCATCACCGCGGCAGCGAACTCGAACAGCGACTTGCTGATGCCGCCCTTGGTGGCGAACTGCCCCATCAGGATGAACAGCGGGATCACCGACAGGTCGTAGCTGGCGAAGCGCGCAAAAGCCTGCGTGTTGAGAAAGTTCGCGAACGGCAGCCAGCCCGTCTGCACCACGTAGCCCAAGGCGCCGGCGCCGAACATGCTGACGGCGATCGGCACACGGATCGCCATCATCAGCAGCATCGAGCCGAAGATGAGACCTGTCAGCGCGAGCGGGCTCACTGGAGCACCTTCGTGCCGCGCACTACGGTGCTCGCCTCGGGAACGGCCCGGCGTCTCATGCTGCCATCCGCGAGTCGCCGAAGCCGCGCAGGGCTTGCGCCAACGCGATCAGCGTGGTCAGCGCCAGCGGCGGCACGATGCCGCAATAGACGATCCATTCCGGGACGCCCATCATCATCGAGCCGGCTTGCGACTGCCAGGCGTTGAGCCCGCCGATGCTGCTGCGCCAGGTCATCAGGCCCATGACCAGCGCGAGCATCAGCGCACCCGCGCGGTCCAGGCGCTGCTGCAGCGCCTCGGTGGCCCGGGCGGTGAAGAAGTCGACGATGATGTTGCCGCGCCGCACCTGGCACCAGGGCATGAACAGCGCGACCGCGGCGCCGGCGGCGAAGCCCGTGAGTTCGAACGCGCCGACGATGGACCAGCCGGTGGTGTTGCGCCCGATCAGGCTGACGCAGGTCATCAGCGTGATCGCGGTGAGCAGCACGCCGGCCAGCACCGCGCAGAGCTTGGCCAGGGTTTGGAGGGTTTTCATCTCAGTATTGACAGTCCGGAAGGTGCAGGACGAGTCCGTCCAGTGAATCGTTAACCGCCAGCTGGCACGACAGCCGGCTGGTGCTGCGCCGTTCGGCGGCCACCATCTCGAGCATCGCCAGTTCGTCTTCCGACGCCGGCGGAAGCCGCGCGAACCAGGCCTCGTCGACCCAGACGTGGCAGGTGGCGCAGTTCAGGCAGCCGCCGCAATCGGCGGCGATCTCGGCGATGTCGGCGTCCAGGGCAGCCAGCATCACGCTGCGGCCTGTGCTCGCGCCGATCGCGCTGCGGCGGCCGTCGGAGTGGATGAAGTGAACGGTCGGCATGAAGTTCAGTAGCGGCTGAAGTACTCGCGGCGCTGCCACTGCTCCTTGTCGGCAGCGGCGTCGAATCGCGACTGCTCCTGGCGCTTGATGCGTGTCCAGCAGGCGACCAGTTCGGGACCGAAGGCGTCGCAGAGGATCTTGTCGGAGTGCAGCGCGTCCAGCGCCGCGCCGAGGCTCGTCGGCAACGCCGGCGCGCCGCCCGCGGCGTCCACGGCATAGGGCGACTCGGCTGCCGGCCCCGGCACCAGGCCGCGTGCCAGCCCGTCCAGGCCGGCATGGATCTGCGCGGCGATGTAGAGGTACGGGTTGGCCAGCGGCTCACCGAGGCGGTTTTCGATGCGCGCATCGTCGCGCTGCCCCAGCACGCGCAGCATCGTGCCGCGGTTGTCGCCGCCCCAATGCACCGACATCGGTGCCATCGCGTTGGGTCGAAAGCGCGAGTAGCCGTTGATCGTGGAGGTGCAGAACGAGGCCATGCCCAGGCCATGCGCGAGCAACCCGGCCAGCCAGGCCCGTCCATGCTCGGCGAACGCATTGCGGCCATCGGTGCGGCGTTGCAGCGACTGGTGCAGGTGCCAGCCGCTGGCCATCACCTGAGCGAACGGCGGCCGGCACATGAAGGTGGCGTGAAATCCGGCGCGGCGCAGCGCCTGCCTGACGCCGCTGCGAAACAGCGCCATCTGGTCGGCCGCGGCGAGCGCATCGGTGGCGTCGAACACCGCTTCGAACTGGCTCGGCCCGAGTTCGATCTCGAGCGAGCGCAGCGGCAACCCGAGGCCCAGCGCCGTCTCGCGAACCACCGCCAGCGCCTCGTCGGCCAGATCCGCGCAGGTTTCGCCGAGCAACTGATAGCCGGGATGCAGCAGGCTCACGCGCGGCGGCTCGCCGGGCCAGGCGGCCTCGGCCGGGTCGGCGCGTGCGTCGTCGATGCGGTAGATGTGGAACTCGACCTCCAGGCCGCAGCGCAAGGCCAGGCCCTGTTCGGTCAAACGTTGGATGGCGTACTGCAAAGCACGCCGCGGGTCGATGACGAGCGGCGTGCCGTCGTCCCAGACCGGCTCGGCGCGCATCCAGGCCGTGCCGCTGGCCCAGGGCAGGCGCCGAAAGCTCGCGGCATCGGGCATCAGCAGCAGGTTGTTGGCCATGCCGAAGCCGCTCAGTTCGGCAAGCGCACCTGGCTCGAAGACCGGGTAGGCCGTGCGGTCGGACGTATCCTTCAGAACGATCGTGCTGACCATGCCGACGCCGCGCTCGAGCGCTTCGGCCGCTGCGGCGGGCAGCAGCGTCTTGCCCCGATACAGGCCATGCCAGTCGAGCCAGGCGATGCGCACGCTGTGCACTTCGCCGCGCAGCAGCTCGGCGCGAACCTGGTCGGCCGGCGTCATGCAGGCACGGCTGAGTGCGGTTGCGCGCCGTCGCCCGCGTGCCGCTGCGCGCCGCCCCCGGCCCACCACGGCGCGCCGTCGCGCTTGCGCCGTGCCGCGGCGAGCCAGAACGCCTGCCAATCCCGCGCCGGCGCGATGCAGTCGATGGTGTGCGGGCCATCGCTCACGTCGATCGTTGGCGCGGCGCCCCCGGCAGCCACGGCTTCGATCGCTTCGAGCAGCTTGCGGCGATTCGCCATGATCACCTGGTCGCTGGTGCCCAGATGCTCGCGCGTGCGGTCCTGGATCGCGCCCATGCTTTCCACGGCCCACTGGTCGTGCACGTTGATGTCGTCTTCGCCCATGCCGAGGAAGGTGCGGGTGCGCTGCTCTTGTGCGTCGTAGCCCCAGTCGTTGTGGCGGCCCTTCTTCGGCACGTAGTCGGGCAGCAGCATGTGCTCCAGGCGCTGCCGGCGCATCGTCTCCTTCTCCAGCGGCTCGGCAAAACTCGTGAAGAACGAGTACCAGTAGGTGTGCGTGTCGTCCACCGGCACGTGCATCTGGGTGATGGTGATGGTCTCCGAGAGCGGGATCACGAAGGTGTGCGGGAACGCCGCGTGGGTGACACGCACATGCGTGAGCTGCTCGTTCAGAACGCGCAGCGTGGTCAGCCGCGTCAGGCCGCCGGCGATCTGCTCATGCCGGATCTCGGGGCGGTGCAGCTCGCGCATGATGCGCGTCATCGGCCAGCGCTCGCCTTGCACATCGCCCGCACTGGCGGCACGGAACTGGCGGCCGTAGGCTTCGTCGAGCCCTTCGTCCTGCGCGAAGCGATGCAGGAAGGAGGGATGCGCCGGGTCGATGCCGACCTCGAAGGCCTGCAGCCAATTGCAATGCCACAAGCCCTTGAACGCGAAGCTGTGGCTGGCAGGCGCGGCGAATGCGTCGAAGGCCGGCAGCGGCGTCGGCTCGCTGCCTTCGTCGCCGAGCCAGGCGAAGAGCACGCCGGCACGTTCGATCAACGGGTACGAACGCTGGTGCACACGCTGGCAAAGCGTCGAGCCGAGCGGCTCGGCCGGTGTTTCCAGGCAGCGGCCGGTGGCGTCGAACTTCCAGCCGTGGAACGGGCAGCGGATACCGTCGCCCTCGTGGCGCGCGAACTTCAGATCGGCACCGCGGTGCGGGCAGTCGCGGTCGAGCAGCCCGAAGCGGCCCTCGGCATCACGGAACAGCACCAGTTCTTGGCCGAGCAGCCGCACCGCCTTGAGCGGGCGCTGGCCCATCGCCGGGTCGAGCCGGGCATCGAACTCGTCGAGCAGCGCCACCGGCTGCCAGTAGCGGCGCAGCAACGCGCCACAGCGCGTGCCCGGGCCGATGCGCGTGATCAGTTCGTTCTGCGACGCTTGCATGCAGCCAGTCTAGGCAGCGATTTCGCGCCCGCGCAATCGGGGTGGGCCCCCGATCGGCTCAACGCTCGATACTGGCGTAGGCCGAGTGGTTGTGTATCGACTCGAAGTTCTCCACCTCGACCCGGTAACGCCCGATGCGCGCATCGGCGTTCAGCGCCAGCGCCACGTCGCGCACCAGGTCTTCGACGAACTTCGGGTTCTCGTAGGCGCGCTCGGTGACCCACTTTTCGTCGGGGCGCTTCAACATCGGCCACAGCTCGCTGGACGCCGCGTCTTCGGCGAAGCGCACCATCTGGTGCCACTCGACCGGCGCGAGCAATTCGACGCGGATCGTCACCAACGAGCGCTGGTTGTGCGCGCCGTAGTCGGAGATCTCCTTCGAGCAGGGGCACAGGCTCTTCACCGGCACGCCCACCTCGGCCCACACGGTGGTGATTCCGGCACGGGTCTCGGCGATCCAGCGGCCCTGGTGGTCGAGCAGGCTCGAGAGCCCCGACACCGGCGCGCGCTTGCGGATGAAGAAGTTGAAGCTGGCTTCGATGCGGCCTTCGTCGGCGGACAGTTTGTCCAGCATCTGCGCATGGCGCTCGCGCAGCGTCGCGGCTGTCAGCGGCTCGTCCAGCGCATCCAGCCAGGCCACGAAGCGCGACATGTGCGTGCCCTTCTTCTCCGCCGGCAGCGCCACGTCCAGCGTCCACAGCGCAGCGGTGGTCTGCACCGCGCCGGCCACACGCAGTTGCAGCGGGTAGCGCAGGTCCTTGATGCCGACACGCTGGATCGCCAGGTGGCGCTCGTCGCGCCCGCTTTGCGTGTCGGGGATGTGCAGCGCGTCGGTCAGCGCGTTCATGGACAAGCCTCCGTGCGTTGCACTGCGGCGCAAGCCCCCTTCGGAGCGGCCGGGCGGGGGCTCCACTGGAGTACCTTCGCGCTGCGCGCTGCGGTATTCGCCTTGGGAACGGCCCGGCGGCTCATGCATTCACCGCGGACAGACTGGGCCGCAGCGCGAAGCGGCGCCGGATCGATTGTTCGATGCCCGCGGCGTCGAGCCCCGCGATGGCGAGCAGCTTGGCCGGGTCGCCATGCTCGGTGAACTGGTCCGACAGGCCCAGGTGCAAGAGCGGCATCGGCAGGCCGAGCGCGGCCAGGCATTCGCCCACGCCACTGCCCGCACCGCCGGCCACACAGCCTTCTTCGACCGTGACGATCGCGTCGTGGCAACGCGCCAGTTCGGCCACCAGCGCTTCGTCGATGGGCTTGGCAAAGCGCATGTCGGCCACCGTCGCGTCGAGCACCTCCGCCGCCGCCAGCGCCGGATGCAGCACGGTGCCGAAAGCGAGGATCGCGACGCGGCGCACGCTGCGCCCATCGGCGGGCAGCGAAGAGCTGCGCCGCACCACACCTTTGCCCCAGGGCCAGGCGGTCAACCCGGTTTCGATGGCCGCACCCACTCCGCTGCCGCGCGGGTAGCGCACCGCCACCGGGTGGTCTTGCCCGAACGCGGTGGTCAGCGCCTGGCGACATTCGTTCTCGTCGCTGGGCGTCAGCATCGAACAGTTCGGGATGCAGCGCACGTAGGCGATGTCGAAAGCGCCGCAATGCGTGGCACCGTCGGCACCGACGATGCCGGCACGGTCCAGCGCGAAGACCACCGGCAGCTTCTGGATCGCCACGTCGTGGATCAACTGGTCGTAGCCACGTTGCAGGAAAGTCGAATAGATCGCCACCACCGGCTTCAGCCCTTCGCAGGCCAGGCCCGCGGCGAAGGTCACCGCATGCTGCTCGGCGATGCCCACATCGTGGTAGCGGTTCGGGAATCGCTTGTGGAACTCGACCATGCCCGAGCCTTCGCGCATCGCCGGCGTGATCGCCACCAGGCGCGAATCCTGCTCGGCCATGTCGCACAGCCACTGGCCGAAGACATTCATGAAGCTGGGCTTGCTCGGCGCGCTCTTCGGGAATCCTTCGGCCGGGTTGAACTTCGCCGAAGCGGCGTGGTACTTCACCGGGTCGGCCTCGGCCAGCTTGTAGCCGAAGCCCTTTTTCGTCACCACGTGCAGGAACTGCGCGCCACGCTTGGCGCGCAGGTTTTCCAGCGTGGGGATCAGCGACTCGAGGTCGTGGCCGTCGATCGGGCCGACGTAGTTGAAGCCGAATTCCTCGAAGATCGTGCCCGGCACGACCATGCCCTTGGCATGCTCTTCGAAGCGCCGCGCCAGCTCGAACAGCGGCGGCGCGGCCTTCAGCACCGCCTTGGCACCTTCGCGCGCGGCGGCGTAGAAGTTGCCGCTCATCAGCCGCGCCAGATACCGGTTCAGCGCGCCGACCGGCGGGCTGATCGACATGTCGTTGTCGTTCAGCACCACCAGCAGATCAGCCTGCACGCCGGCGTTCGGCACGCCCACGTTGTTCATCGCCTCGAAGGCCATGCCGGCGGTCATCGCGCCGTCGCCGATCACGGCCACCGTGCGGCGCTCTTCGCCCTTCAGCTTGGACGCGATGGCCATGCCCAGCGCGGCTGAAATCGAGGTCGACGAATGCGCGGTGCCGAAAGTGTCGTACTCGCTTTCGTCACGCCGCGGAAAGCCGCCGATGCCGCCCAGCTGGCGCAGCGTGTGCATGCGCTCGCGGCGGCCGGTGAGCACCTTGTGCGGGTAGGTCTGGTGGCCGACGTCCCACACCAGGCGGTCGTGCGGGGTGTTGAAAACGTAGTGCAACGCGATGGTGAGCTCCACCGTGCCCAGGTTGCTGCCCAGGTGGCCACCGGTCTGGCTGACGGTGTTCAGCACGAACTCGCGCAGCTCGCGCGACAGCACTTTCAGTTCGGGGCGCGACAACCGGCGCAGATCGGCGGGGCTGTTGATCGTGGGAAGCAATGCCATGGGTGAATGTTAGTTCTCGCGTTCGATAACCATGTCGGCGAGCTGACGCAGCTTGTGCGCCGCGCCCGGCGTGGTGGCGCGTTCGAAATCGGCCAAGGCGATCACTGCGCGCTCATGAAGCTGATGGGCCCGCCGCCGCGCACCGGAAAGGCCCAGCGCCGACACGTAGGTCGGCTTGCCGGCGTGCTGGTCTTTGCCAGCGGTCTTGCCGAGCACGTCGGAATGTTGCGTCACGTCGAGGATGTCGTCGACGACCTGGAACGCCAGTCCGAGCGCTGCGCCGTAGTCGGACAACGCCTGCCAGGCGCGGGAATCGGCGCCGCCGCAGGCGGCTCCCTGGTCCCCACAGGCGGCGCCCATCAACACACTGGCCTGCAGCAGCGCGCCGGTCTTGCGTTCGTGCATACGGCGCAGCGCAGACTCATCCAGCGTCTCGCCGACGCTCGCCAGGTCGATGGCCTGGCCGCCGGCCATGCCGGCGTGGCCTGCGGCGCGCGCCAGCAGCGCACACAGCCGTGCCTGCAACGCCGGCGCCACGCCGGTCTCCGGCGTAAGCACCTCGAAGGCCAGCGCTTGCATCGCGTCGCCGGCCAGCATCGCCTGGGCCTGGCCGTATTTCAGGTGCACGGTGGGCTTGCCACGACGCAGCACATCGTTGTCCATGCAGGGCATGTCGTCGTGCACCAGCGAGTAGGCGTGGATCAACTCCACCGAGGCCGCGGCCCGCAGCGCCGCCACCGTCTGGCCCTGCACCGCTTCGCAGGCAGCCAGCACGAGCAGGGGCCGCAGCCGCTTGCCACCGTCGAGCACGCCGTAACGCATCGCTTCGCCCAGGCCGGCCGGCGCCTCGGCCGGCACCCAGGCCGAGAGCGCCGCCTCCACATCCGCCAATTGTTCGCCCATCCAGGCCTGAAAACCCTGGTCGATCACGTCCCGGCCCAGTCCTTCAACTGGCCGTCTTCCAGCACCTTCACCTGGTCTTCCACCACCGCCAGGCGTTGGCGGCAAAAGGCCAGCAGTTCGGCGCCGCGCTTGTAGCCGTCCAGCAGCTGGTCCAGCGGCATCTGCCCGCCTTCCATCTGCTGCACCAGGCGGTCGAGTTCGGCGAGCGCGGCTTCGTAGCTGGCGGCTTCGGCGGGGGTTTTGGCGCTGGTCGAGGGGCGGGACATCGGTGCAGGGGTCGTCGCGAGCCGGTGATTTTATGGTCCGCTCCCGGCCGCGCCGACCCTGATGATTAGAATCCCGCCCTCACTCGCCGACCCCTCTCGGTTTTGCCACCGGGATCGGCCTGTGTAATGACCCACCCGCGGGGCCTCCGGGTGGGGGCTTGACGTTCCATGGCTGGAGGATCCTTTCGGATCATGTCTGACCTGAGCATCAGTCTGCGAGCTCTCGAGCGGCATGGCTCGCAACTCTCGGTTTCAACCTATCTCGACGAGGATCTGTTCCGCCAGGAGCAGAGGCTCATCTTCGAGCAGGTGCCGCGCTACCTTGGGCATGCGCTGTCGGTGCCCGAGGTCGGCGACTACCACGCGCTGCCGCAGGAATCCGAGGGCCGCGCCCTGATGCGCACACGCGACGGCGTGGAGCTGATCTCCAACGTCTGCCGGCATCGCCAGGCGCTGATGCTGCGCGGCCGCGGCCACACCCGCGACCAAAGCGGGCACGTGGTGTGTCCGCTGCACCGCTGGACGTACGACCTGCACGGTGCGCTGGTCGGCGCTCCGCATTTCGAGCAGGACCCCTGCCTGCACCTGCGCAACTACCCGCTGCAGCAGTGGAACGGGCTGGTCTTCGAAGCGTCGGCGCAGCGCCACATCGGCACCGATCTGGCGCGCTTGAGCGTGGCCGCCGATCTCGATTTCAGCGGCTTCCAACTCGATCGCGTTCAGCTGCACGAGTGCGACTACAACTGGAAGACCTTCATCGAGGTCTATCTCGAGGACTACCACGTCGGCCCGTTCCACCCGGGCCTGGGCCAGTTCGTGAGCTGTGAAGACCTGCGCTGGGAATTCGGCCGCCAGCACTCGGTGCAGACGGTGGGCGTGAAGACCTCGCTGGAACGCGCCGGCTCGCCCGCCTATCAGCGCTGGCACGACGCGGTACTCGCCTTCCGCGGCGGCCGGGCGCCGGCGCAGGGGGCGATCTGGCTGACGCTGTACCCCACGGTGATGGTCGAGTGGTACCCGCATGTGCTGGTGGTCTCGACACTGCACCCGCGCGCGCCGCAGAAGACGCTGAACGTGGTCGAGTTCTTCTACCCCGAGGAGATCGTCGCCTTCGAGCGCGAGTTCGTGGCCGCACAACAGGCCGCCTACATGGAGACCTGCGTCGAGGACGATCAGATCGCGCTGCGCATGGACGCCGGCCGCCGCGTGCTGCTGGAGCGCGGCGAAGACGACGCAGGGCCCTACCAAAGCCCGATGGAAGACGGCATGCAGCATTTCCACAAGTGGTACCGCGGCATGATGGGCGGCCAGGCCGGACCGGCGCCGCGCCCGGGCTGAACCAGCGACGGGCGCCGCGAGCATGTTCACCACCTTGATCAGCGCCGAGCAATTGCGCGATCTGCACTCCGCAGGCGTTGCGCCGGTGCTGCTGGACTGTTCGTTCGACCTCGCTGATACGGCCTCCGGCGAACGTGCGTTTGCTGCCGGCCACCTGCCCGGCGCGATCCACGCCCACCTGGATCGCGACTTGAGCGGCAGCAAAGCCGCGGGCCCGCGCCACGGCGGTCGCCACCCGCTGCCCGAGCGCGCCGCGTTCGCCGCACAGGCCGGCCGCTGGGGCATCACGCCGGCGACGCGGGTGGTGTGCTACGACACGCAGGGCGGCCCGTACGCGGCGCGCGCCTGGTGGCTGCTGCGCTGGCTGGGCCACGAGGCGGTGGCGGTGCTGGACGGTGGCGTGACGGCCTGGGTCGCGGCCGGTGGCGCGTTGTCGGTCGAGATGGTGCGAAGAGCCGCCGCGCTGCCCTATCCGATCGGCGCGGGCAGCATGCCGACCATCGACGCCGGGCAGCTGCTGGCAAGCCTGGGCCGCGTGCGACTCATCGACGCCCGCGCCCCCGAACGGTTTCGCGGTGATGTGGAGCCGCTCGATCCGGTGGCCGGCCACATCCCCGGTGCGAGCAACCGTTTCTTCAGGGACAACCTGGCCGCCGACGGCCGCTTCAAGTCTGCCGCCGAGCTGCGCGCGGCCTTCGATGCCCTGGGCGCCGAAGCCGCCAACACCGTGCATCAATGCGGCTCGGGCGTCACTGCCTGCCACAACCTGCTGGCGATGGCGCATGCCGGGCTGGACGGTGCGCTGCTCTACCCCGGCTCGTGGAGCGAGTGGTGTGCCGACGAGACGAGGCCCGTCGCCCGGGGTTGATCGCGATCAAGCCCCGTTGCGCGGGAGGCGCAACACTGTGAACATCGCACTCCCCGGCATGCCCGCCCAGCGCAGGAAAGGTCCACCATGTACCAGCACATCCTCGTTCCTACCGATGGTTCGGAGATCACGCACCAGGCGGTGCAGACCGCGATCGGCCTGGCGCGCCTGACCGGCGCCAAACTGCACACGCTGTCGGTGAAGGAGCCCTTCCCGTACAGCGCCATCTCGGAAATGCAGCCGGTGCCGCCGCAGGAGTTCTACGACGCACAGGAGCGCATCGCCGCGATGCGCGTGAAAGGCGTGATCGACCAAGCGGCCGCAGCGGGCCTCGATTGCAGCGGCGCCACGGTTGAGGCACTGCACCCCTGGGAAGCAATCCTCGACCACGCGAAAGAGCTGAGCTGCGACTTGATCGTGATGGCCTCGCACGGCCGTCGCGGCTTGAACGCCATCCTGCTCGGCAGCGAGACGCAGCGTGTGCTGATCCACACCAAGCTGCCGGTGCTGATCGTGCGCTGAGAGCGCATCTCAGGGCCGCGACCAACGGACGGGATGACCGCTCTTCACCTCGAGCGCTGGCGATGAGGTCGACCAGCCGTCGGCAGCGTCGTACTGGATGTGCAGTTGCAGCTGCGAAGCCGCCACCTTGAGTTCTCCGCTTCTGGCGATCGGGTAGCGGCCCAACGAGGGCGACACCGCAAAGTAGCTTCCGCTGTCGTACGGGCCCAGTCGCCAGCGAACGACGCCGTCCTGCAGGCCAATCTCGGCGGCGAGCGGTCGGGTCGCGTCGATGGATTCGGATGCCGAGAGTTCGGCGCGCAGATTCGCCGAGACGTCGATCAAGCGTGAACTCGCCCGGTCGTAGCGGACCAAGCGCTCGACCGGGGCGCGCAGCGGCAAGCCGCGGATCGCCAAGGCGGGGCAGTCCTCGCCGAGTCTCAACTTGATCCGGCACAGCGAGACGGCGTACCAGTAGCTCGCCAGCAGCGCCTGCGAGACGACCAGCCCTTGTGTCGCGCCGGCCTCGACGATGAAGCGACCTTGCGCCTGGACTTCATGGCGCGTGGGCGCCTGCTGCCGGCCCACCGCGTGTGTTTGCACGAATGCAGTCGCCATCACCGCCAGACAGATCACGACGCCCGTGGCCTGCGCGGGCTTCGCTGCGGGCACAAACGCCTCGACCGTTGTCTTGATGGCCGCCACGCCAGCGAGCGAGACCACGATCCAGACCAGGAACAGGTAACGGTCGGGACTGTGCAAGCCGGGGAACTGCACCAACGGCGCCAGCGGCGCGAGAACGCCGATGCACAGCACCGCCGCCGCCGGCAGCGCCGCGGGCCGCCGGCTGAGCCACACGATCCAGGCGAGCACGAGCACGGCGCTCGGCACGACCCAAGCGGCGCCGAACAGGAACGCCGGAAAGCGAGCGTAGGCCTGCCCGATCTGCGCCAGCGTCTGCGCCGAGAGCGCTGTCGCAGACGCGCTGTAGCCGCCGACCAGCGAGCCGAGCATGATGTGGCGCCACACCGCGTAACACATGACGACGAGCACGCAGGGCAGCAACAGCCGCAGCCGGTGCGGCGCCGGCAGCGCCGCGAGCAGCAGCACCAGCGGCACGTAGATTTCCTTGGCCGTCACGGCCAGCGCGTAGGCCGCCGCCGCGGCAAACGCCCAACGCAGGCTGCCGCGACGCGCCGCCTGCACGTAGGCGATCAGCGCGGCCACCGCGAAGACGGCCCCTTCCAGGTAGTGACGCGTGCTCAGCGATTCGACGACCGATGCGGTCGGTGCCCCGGCAAGCACCATAACCACCGACAGCAAGCCCCACAGCGGCGGCAGCCACTGCCGCATCAGCGCGTACAGCGCCAGCACGAGCACGACCAGCGCGGCGATCTGGTGGGCGTAGAAGAACATCGGCGACAGCCCCGCCAGCGCCAGATCGGCCTTGAACGACAGCGTGATCCACGGCGTCAGGTTCGACGGCGAGAGCTGCCGCCAATGCTCGGCGTCGTGGACGGCGCGCCAGCCCTGCGAATCGAGCGCATGCGCGAGGATCGCCGGATCGTCACCCAACCAGAAAGCACGCAGCAGGTGCGCGAACAGCGCCATCGCCAGGAGCGCCAGCGCCACGCCTGCCGCCGCATCACGGCGCAGCATCATGGCCGCACGGCCGGGCTCATCGCGGCGGGCCCGCCGTTTCGGCGACAACATAGCGTGGGCGGCCCTTCACCTCTTCGTAGATGCGCGCGATGTAGCTGCCGATGATGCCCAGCGCGAGCAGGACCACACCGCCGACGAGCAGGATGAGCAGGATGACGGTGGTGAATCCGTCCACCGCCTGGCCGCTCAGCTTGAGGTACAGGGTCTGCACCGCGAGCAGCAGCGCGAACAGCGTGAAACCGACGCCCGACAAGGCCACGAGGTACAAGGGCGCCGAAGAAAACGCCGTGATCGCGCTCATCGCCAGGCGAACGAGCTGCCAGGCGGACCAGCCCGAATCCCCACCCGCCCGCGCCGGCACTGCGAAAGCAATCTCCGCCCGCTTGAACCCCAGCCACGCGTTCATGCCGCGAAAGAACAGGCTTCGTTCGCCCATCGCGCGCCAGGCGGCCAGCACGCGGCGATCCATCAGCTTGAAGTCGGATGCGCCGCGCAGTTCGTAGCCACTCAGGCCTGTGAAGAGCCTGTAGAACAGCTTCGCGCCGGCGCCGCGCCAGCCGGCCTCGAGGTCGCGGCGCTGCTTCACGCCCTCGACCACGTCGGCACCCGCGCGCCAGCAATCGATCATGCGTGCGATGAGTTCCGGCGGGTGCTGCAAGTCGCCGTCCATGACGACAATCGCGTCGCCCTCGGCCTGTTCCAGGCCCGCCGCCAAAGCGGCCTCCTTGCCGAAGTTGCGGCTCAAGCGCAGGCCCTGGACGGAGCCGTCGTCACGGCAGTGCGCCTGCACGATGTGCCAGGTGTCGTCGCTCGAACCGTCGTCGACGAGCACGAGCCGGTAGGCCATGTCCAGATCGTCCAGCGCCCGGACGATGACTTTCAGCGTGCCCGCCAGATGCGCGCCCTCGCAGTACAGCGGAATCACGACCGCGAGTGTGTCCGTGGGGCGGTGGACGTCACGCATTCGGCTTGAATCCGCACAAGGCCAAGGTCGTGCCCGGCAACCACAAGCTGTGGCGAGCCCAGGCCGCCGGCAGCTTCAAACCGAGTTTGGAGGCGATCAACGGCAGCGCAAACGCATGCGGATAAGGCACCGCTGCCAGGTTCGCCACGCCGCACTGCTCGAGCAGGCGTGTCAGCGCGCGTCGATCGAGATAGAGCACGTGTTCGGGCACTTTGTAGGACGGCCAGTGCGCGCCCATCAGTGTGCGCCACAGGCTGCCCGCGTCGGGTGTGGCGATGAGCAGCCTGCCCCCCGGGCGCAGCTGCGCGAGCAGCGAGCGCACGAAGTGCTGCGGATGGTAGGTGTGCTCGATCACGTGCAGTGCCATCACACAATCGAAAGCCTCGCCCGCCGGCACGGCGTCGACGCCGCCCAGATGCAAGACGTCGGCGTGCGGCCGGGCGACGGCCAGCGCGCGCGACGAATAGTCGGTGCCGACACGACGGCTGAAAAACGCACGCGCCTCGTCCAGCAGATAGCCATGACCACAACCCACTTCGAGCAGCGAACCGCCGGCCAGGCCGCGCTGGCGCAGAACCCCCAGCAACCGGCGAAACGTTGCCCTGAGTGCAGATTCCTGCGCCGCATAGTCGGCATAGCCGGATGCCGAACCCTCGAAGTAGTCGTCACCGGCGTAGTGCGCCAGCATCGTGTCTTCGCGCGGGCGCGGCGACAAGTAGTTCAATCCGCAGCCCACGCAACACCTGACGCCGTAGGGTGAGAACCTGCCCCCGGTGAACAGCGTCTTGCCGCTCGTGTCACCGCACAGCGGGCAATCCGGCGTTTCGAGCGCCAGCGTTGCGGCCGATGCCATCAATGCGCGGCCCCGTGCAGCGCCTGCGTGGCCAACACGACGATCGCCAACCCCGCCCCGAGCCACAGCACCTGGGCCAGCGTTTCGCGCCAGGCCAGGCGCTGCTGCAGCTGCGGCAGCAGATCCGCAACGGCGATGTAGATGAAGCTGCTCGACGCCAGCACGAGCAGGTAGGGGAACAGCGCCTGCCAGGGCTCGACGACGAAGTAGCCGATCACGCCGCCGGCCACCGCCGCCAGGCCCGACAGCGCGTTGAAGAGCAGTGCTTTGCGCCGTGAGAAGCCGGCATTGAGCAGCACGATGAAGTCGCCCGCTTCCTGCGGCACTTCGTGCGCGACGATGGCCAGCGCGGTGACCACGCCGAGCTTGGCGTCGACCAGAAAGGCCGCGGCGATGATCACGCCGTCGCAAAAGTTGTGGATGGCGTCGCCCACCAGCACGCTGTAGCCGCCGCGGCCGGCCTGCTCGGCGTCGAAATGGTGGTGGTGGTCGTGCCCGTCGCCTTCGTGGTGGTGCACATGCCGGTACAGCTCGGCCTTTTCCAGCAACCAGAAGAAGAGCAGCCCGGCCAGCAACGTGGCAAAGAGCTGGTGCGCCTGCGCCGTCTTCGATTCGAAGGCCTCGGGCAGCACCTGCAACAGCGAGGTGCCGAGCAGGATGCCGGCCGACAGGCTGACCAGGCTCTTCACCACGCGGCCGAGCACCGAGACCGTGAGCAAACCGGCGATCAACACCGACAGCACGCCCCCGGCCAGCGTGGCCAGCACGATGTAGAGCAGGGTCATCGGGCCGCCATCGTTCGTTCACGCGGCGCCATGGGCCCTGAACCAGGCCATGCAGCGCTTCCAGCCGTCCTCGGCCGCCTCCTTGCGAAAGCTCGGCCGGTAGTCGGCGTGGAAGGCATGTGGCGCGTCGGGATAGACCACGAACTCGCTCTTCTTCGCGGCAGCGCTGCCGGCGGCGAGCGCGGTCTTCATCTTCTCCACCGTGTCCAGCGGGATGCCGGTGTCCTTCTCGCCGTACAGGCCGAGCACCGGACCGTGCAGCGATGCCGCCACATCCACCGGGTGTTTGGGTGCCAGCGCCGAGGCTTGACCGACGAGCCGTCCGTACCAGGCCACGCCGGCCTTCACCCCCGGGTTGTGCGCGGCGTACAGCCAGGTGATGCGCCCGCCCCAACAGAAGCCGGTGACGCCGAGCCTGCCGGTGTCCGCCCCCTGCGATTTGGCCCAGGCGACGCTGGCATCCAGATCGCCCATGACTTGCGCGTCAGGCACCTTGGAGACCACCTCGGCCAGCAGCTTGGCCACCTCGCCGTACGAGCCGGCATCGCCCTGGCGAACAAACAACTCAGGCGCCAGCGCGAAGTAGCCAGCCTGGGCGAAGCGCCGCGCCACGTCGGCGATGTGCTCGTGCACGCCGAAGACCTCGCTCACCACCAGCAGCAGCGGCGCACCGGTCTTGTTCGCCGGCGCTGCGCGGAAGGCAGGCATCTTGAAGTCGCCCACGGCGATCGTGACCTCGCCGGTAACGAGGCCGCTGCTGCCGGTCTTGATCTGCGTCTGCGCCACCACCGGCAGCACCGCCGCGGCAAAACCGCTGCCCACCGAGCTGCGCACGAACGATCGGCGGTCGATGCCGCCGGCGGGCACGAGGGTGTCGAAATCTTCTTGCAGCATGGCGTCGCTTCGAAAGCGCAGGGAGCCGCAATTCTAGGAAGCACCGCGCGGCGCGCGAATCCGGGGCCCCCTTGCCGGGCACAATGACTCGATGAGCTCGCCTGCGTCACCGGCCGAACCCGTCGCGAACACCCCACTGGCCGCGGTGGACATGGGCTCGAACAGCTTCCGACTGGAGATCGGCCAGCTCGCCGGCAACCGCTACCGGCGCATCGACTACGTGAAGGAAACCGTGCGCCTGGGCGCCGGGCTGGACGCCGAGGGCATGCTCACCGAAGGGGCCATGCAGCGCGGGCTGGCCTGCCTGGCGGATTTCGCCAGGCGATTGGCGAGCACCGCGCCCGAACTCGGCTCGCAGCGCATCCGCGCGGTGGCCACGCAGACGCTGCGCGAGGCGAAGAACCGCGACGCCTTCCTGCAGCGCGCGCAAGCCGCGCTGGGGCATCCGATCGAGGTCATCTCCGGCCGCGAAGAAGCGCGCCTGATCTACGCTGGCGTGGCGCACCTGCAGCCTTCCGAAGAAACGCGCCTGGTGGTCGACATCGGAGGCCGATCCACCGAGATGATCCTCGGTCAGGGCCGCCTGCCGCAGACCGCCGAGTCGTTCGGCATAGGGTGCGTGAGCTTGACGCAGCGCTTCTTTCCCGGCGGCACCCTCACGGCGCAAGACTTTCGCGCTGCGCAGGTGGCTGCCGGCGCCGAACTCGAAGAGGCCTTGCAACCTTTCGCGCGCCACCTGTGGGACACGGCACTCGGCTCGTCGGGAACCGCCGGTGCGGTTGCGCAGGTACTGCAAGCCAACAAGATCACCGACGGCCGCATCACGCAAGAAGGCCTGCGCTGGTTGATCGAACAGTGCATTGCCGCGCGCCACAGCGACCGGCTGGATCTGCCGGGGCTGAAGGCCGACCGGCGCGCGGTGATCCCCGGCGGCCTGGCGATCCTGTACACGCTGCTCACCAACTTCGGCATAGAGCAGATGTTCCCGACGCGCGGCGCGCTGCGCCAGGGGGTGATCGTCGACCTGCACGAGCGCCTCGCGGCAGCAGATCATCTGGGCGAAGGCGACATGCGCGAGGCCACGGTGGCGGCGCTGCAGCAACGTTATGCCATCGACACCGCGCAGGCGCAGCGTGTGCAGCAGGTGGCGCTGGCGCTGTTCGACGGCGCCATGCCCGCGGGCACCCTCGACAGCCAGGGCAACGGCGACGCGCGGCGCGAATTGGCCTGGGCCTGCGCGCTGCACGAGATCGGGCTGATGGTCTCGCACCACGACCACCACCGCCACAGCGCTTACCTGCTCGCGCATGTCGACGCAGCGGGCTTCTCGCAAAGCCAGCAGCGCCACATCGCCGGGCTGGTGCTCGGCCAGCGCGGCGGCTTGAAGAAGATCGACGCGGCGCTGGCGCAGCCGCTCTTCGCCTGGCAGGTGATGTGCTTGCGGCTGGCCGTCATCAAGTGCCACGCCCGCGCCCCGGTGCACGAGCAGGAGCTGGCACTGCGCGCCTGGGGTCGTGAGGCACGGCTGTCGTACAGCCAGGCCTGGGCCGAATCGCGGCCGCGCACGGTGTACCTGTTGCAGGAGGAGGCGCAGGGCTGGTCGCGCAGTGCGGCGTTGCGGCTGGTGCTGCCGCAGTGAAGCGGGCCTGCCTTGCGAACCACACGCCCTGCGCTGGGTCGAGATGTGCAACGACCCGATGCTGCGGGAGTTGCAGCTGCCCTCGGGCCAAGCGCCGGCACCACGCTGATCACGCTCAGACCAAGTCGGGCGAGATGACGGCGTGCAGCACCACCTGCCGCAGGCCTTCTCGCTCGCGCGAGCGCAGCCACCACACCCCGCCCTTGCGCAGCGGCCAATCCAGAGGCTGGCCGGCGAGCAGGTAAGACGCGGTCAGCCCCAGCGTGGGCTGGTGGCCGACCACCAGCACACCCTCGCGCGCATCGGGCCAGCGCGCTGCGTGCAGCAGGCCCTCCACCGTGCCGTCGGGCGCCAGCTCGGCGACCGTCTTCACCTTGCGATCGAGCGCCGCGGCGGTCTGCTGCGTGCGCCGGGCCGGGCTGGCCAGCACTTTCACACCGGCCGGCAGTTGGCGGTTCAGCCACTCGGCGATGCGAGCGGCCTGGCGCTCGCCCTTTGGCGTGAGTGCGCGTTCGAGATCGTCTTCGACTTCTCTGGAGTCAACGACAGGCCGCTCCCGAGTTGACCCACCCCCTCGGGGGGCGGGCGACGTATGTCGTCGGCCTGGGGGCGCACTGATATCGAAAGCGTCTGCGTGACGCCACAGGATCAGGTCCATCGTCAGGTTCCGCCATAGCGCTGCATCAGCGCCTGTTGGGCACTCGGGCCCGCCTCGGCAACACGGCCGTAGCGGCCCACTGCATCCAAGGTCCAGGCGTCACGCTGGTCGTGCAGATACGGCACCAGCGCCTCGTCGATGAGGCGCTGGCGCAGCCGCACATCGCGGATCGGCCAGGCGATCTCGATGCGGCCGTACAAGTTGCGGCTCATCCAGTCGGCGCTGCTCAGGTACAGCACCTCGTCTTCGTCGCGTTCTCCCCAGCGAAAGTACAGCACGCGCGAATGTTCGAGAAAGCGCCCGATCACCGAGCGCACGCGGATGTTCTCGGTGGCCCCGGGCAGCCCCGGCGGCAGCATGCAGGCGCCGCGCACGATCAGGTCGATCTTCGCGCCGGCGCGGCTGGCGTCGGCCAGCGCTTCGATCAGCGCCGGGTCGGTGAGCGCGTTGACCTTGGCGACGATGCGCGCCGGCCGCCCGTCTTGCGCCGCGGCGGCCACGTCGGCGATGTGGCGCAGCAAACGCCGGTGCATCACGAAAGGCGCCGCGACGAGGTGCTGCAGCTTGCGGATGCGCGCCTGGCTGGCGAGTTGCATGAACACTGCATCGGCGTCTTCGGCCAGGCCCGCGTCGGCGGTCATCAGGCCGATGTCGGTGTACAGGCGCGCGGTCTTCGGGTTGTAGTTGCCGGTGGACAGATGCAGGTAGCGGCGCATGAGGGAACCCTCGCGCCGCGTGATCAGCAGCATCTTCGCATGGGTCTTCAGCCCGACGATGCCGTACACCACCTGCACGCCCACCGCTTCGAGCCGCTCGGCCCAGTTGATGTTGGCCTCTTCGTCGAAGCGCGCTTTCAGCTCCACCACAGCCAGCACTTCCTTGCCGCGCCGCGCCGCTTCGAGCAGCAGGTCCATCAGCACCGATTGCGCGCCGGTGCGGTAGATGGTCTGCTTGATGGCCAGCACGTCGGGGTCGTCGACGGCCTCGCGCAGGAACTGCACCACCGGCTCGAAACTTTCGAACGGGTGGTGCAGCAGCACGTCACCTTCATTCAGGCGCTCGAAGATCGGCACGCCGCGCGGCAGCCGCGCCGGCCACTTCGGCTCGAAAGGTGCAAAGCGCAGCTGCGGCGCCTGCGCCAGGTCGATCAGCTCGTTCAGGCGCACCAGGTTCACCGGGCCATTGACCCTGTACAGCGATGAGTCGGCCAGCTCGAACTGCTGGAGCAGGAAGCGGTAGAGATCTTCCGGACAGCTGTGCACCACCTCGAGCCGGATGGCGCGCCCGAAGTGGCGCGTGGTGAGGCCTTTGCGAAGCGCCTGGCGCAGGTTCACCACGTCGTCGGTGTCGACTTCGAGATCCGAATCGCGCGTGACGCGGAACTGCGAAAACGACACCACCTCGCGGCCGGGGAACAGTTCACCCAGGTGCGCACGGATCACGCTGGTCAGCAGCACGAAGCCCTGGCGGCCCTGGCACAACCCATCGGGAAGCCGCATCACGCGCGGCAGCACGCGCGGCACCTTGACGATGGCGGTCGGGTTGTCGCGGCCGAAAGCATCGCGGCCGTTCAGCCGCGCGATGAAGTTCAGCGACTTGTTGGCCACCTGCGGGAACGGGTGCGACGGGTCCAGGCTCACCGGCACCAGCAGCGGCCGCACCTGCGATTCGAAGAAGCGGCGCACCCATGCGCGCTGTTCTTCGTTGCGCTCGGCATGGTTGAGCACGACGATGCCTTCGGATTGCAGCGCCGGCACCACCTGCTCGTTGAACACCGCGTACTGCTCGGCGATGAGTTCGTGCGCGGCCTGCGCGAGCTGCACCACGTCCTGCGGCGTGACGCGGCTGCCGCTGCGCCGCGAAGCCTCCAGGTAGTCGGCCACGCGCACTTCGAAGAACTCGTCGAGGTTGGAGGAGACGATGGTCACGTAGCGCAGCCGCTCCAGCAGCGGCACGTCGGCGCGCTGCGCCTGCGCCAGCACGCGGCGGTTGAAGTGCAGGATCGACGTCTCTCGATGCAGCAGCGTCAGCGGAGGCGAGGTGACCGGGGACATCCCGTCAGTGTAGGCAGGCCGGTGCGACGGATTGATGACAGGCGTCAAACACGGTCAATGTGGAAAGCGCCGCCGCAGCTCGAGCTTCCAGAACTTGCCGGTCGAGGTGCGTGGCACCGCGTCGATGATTTCGTAGCGATCGGGCAGCTGCCATTTCGCGAAACCCTGCCCGAGCAGGTGCGCGGCGAGTTCGGCGACGCTGGCCGAGCGGCCGGCGCGCCAGACCACGCAGGCCAGCGGCCGCTCGCTCCACTTCTCGTCGGGAATCGCGATCACCGCCGCTTCGGCGATGGCCGGATGCGCCATCAGCGCGTTCTCCAGGTCCACCGAGCTGATCCACTCGCCACCGGATTTGATCAAGTCCTTGGTGCGGTCGGTGATGCGCACGAAGCGCAGGGCGTCGATCGTCGCGACATCGCCGGTGCGCAACCAGCCGTCGGCGCTGAACTTGTCGGGGTCAGCAGCGGCGGTGCCATGGAAGTAGCTGCCGGTGATGAACGGGCCGCGCACCTGGATCTCGCCCATCGTCTGGCCATCGGCCGGCGCGTCGCTGCCGTCTTCGCAGCGGATGCGCACCTCCACCAGCGGCACCGGCACGCCGGCCATCGCGGCGCGTTTGTAGCGCTCGTCGACGCCGGCGTCGCGCAGCTCCGCGCGGTGGTAGGAGACGGTGGCCAGCGGCGAGGTCTCGGTCATGCCCCAGCCCTGTTGCAGCCAGATGCCGTGGCGCGCAAAGGCGCGGATCAGCGCCTCGGGCACCGCCGCGCCGCCGACCAGCGAGCGCATGCCGGTGGGCAGCTGCCAGCGGCCGGGCTGCGCGTCGAAGGCCTGGATCAGCGCCATCCAGATCGTCGGCACGCCGAGCGAAATCGTCGGCGGTTCGAGCTGCATCAGGTCGAGCAGGTCTTCGGGGTGCAGGTGCGGACCCGGGAAGACGATCTTCGTGCCCGTCATCACCGCGCCGTACGGGATGCCCCAGCAGTTGGCGTGGAACATCGGCGTCACCGGCAGCAGCGTGTCGCTGCCCTTCAGGCTCCAGATGTCGCCCAGGCAGCCCACCAGCGTGTGCAGCACGGTGGAGCGGTGCGAATAGACAACGCCCTTGGGCTTGCCGGTGGTGCCGCTCGTGTAGCACATCGAGACGGCGTCGTTCTCGCCGTGCGCGGCGTATTCGAAGCGCTCGGCGTCGCCGCCGGCGATGAAAGCTTCGTAGTCGTCGAACTCCGCGGGCACCGGCGCGCCCGAGAACGGGAACACGAGCACACGCTCGAAGCGATGCAGACCAGCGAACCGGCGGTACAGCGGCAGCAGGATGTCGTCGACGATCAGCAAGCGGTCGCCCGCATCAGCCGCGATCCAGCCGATCTCGGCAGCCGCCAGCCGCAGGTTCAGCGTGTGCATCACGCCGCCCGCGGCGGGGATGCCGAAATAACTTTCGAGATGAGCGTGGTGGTTCCAGCACAGCGTGGCCACGCGGTCGCCCTTGCGCAACCCGGCGCGCTGCAAGGCCGATGCGAGGGCACGCGCTCGGCGGTAGAACTCACCGTAGCGGTGGCGGCGCAACGACTTGTCGGGCAGCCGCGAGACGATCTCATTGCCGGCGAAGATCGTGCCGGCACGCTCGAGCAGATGGTTCAGCGACAAAGGCACGTCCATCATCGTCGTGTGCATGTCTGTCTCCGTCGTCAGCGTGTTTGTTCGAGGTTCAGCGCCAGTCGCGCCTGGTACTCGCGGTCGAGCAGGCTCATCACCACCAGCGTGTCGTAGCCTTCGGCACCATCGATCGTGGCGAGCACGCTTTCGCGCAAGCGCCCTTCTTCGACGAAGCCTTCGCTCTGGTACAGCGCGAGCGCGCGGATGTTGAGCGACTTCACGTCGAGCCAGAAGCGGTGCGCGCGCAGGTCGCGGAACGCCATCTGCTTCAGCAGCCGCACGCAGGCGCGGCCGGCGCCGATGCCCTTGGGCTGCAGCACGATGCGCTTGAGCTCGACACTCCTTTGCTGGTTGCGGCAGCCTTGAACGATGACAAAGCCCGCCCGGTCGCCCTGCCCTTCGATCTCGACGATGAAGTGCCGGAAGTCGGGGATGCGCACCGCGCCTTCGTGCTGTGTGCGCTCCCAGGGCGTGATGAACGGCAGGTTGTGCGAATCGCGCTCGAGGCCGACCACGTAGTCGAGGTCCGACAGCATCGTCGGGCGCATGCGCACCGCAGGCAGAGGCGGGGTCATGGCATGAGGTCCGATTCAACGCCGAAGGCACGCCATGGCTGATTGAAGCTCATACCTTCAATCAGCCGGCCTGTTCATACATCCACCTCCACCGCGTCGCCGTGCAGCTCCATCAGCTCGCGCCGCGCCTGCGCTTCGCCTTTGCCCATCAGCTTGCTCAGCGAGGCCACCGTGGCTTCCAGTCCCAGCACGCCGAACGAGACCGGCAGCAGCCGGCGCGTCTCCGGGTTCAGCGTCGTCTCCCACAGCTGCTCGGCGTTCATCTCGCCGAGGCCCTTGAAGCGCGAGATCGTCCACGAGCCTTCGCGCGCGCCTTCCTTGCGCAGCCGGTCCAGCGTGGCCTCGAGCTCGCCGTCGTCCAGTGCGTAGAGTTTGGCCGGCGGCCGCTTGCCGCGCGCCGGCGCGTCAACACGGTACAGCGGCGGCTTGGCCACGAACACATGCCCGCGCTCGATCAGCTTGGGGAAATGGCGGAAGAACAGGGTCAGCAGCAGCACCTGGATGTGCGAGCCGTCGACATCGGCGTCCGACAGGATGCAGACCTTGCCGTAGCGCAGGCCGCTGAAATCGGGTTCGTCGGCGGGGCCGTGCGGATCGACGCCGACCGCCACCGCGATATCGTGGATCTCGTTGTTGGCGAACAGCCGGTCGCGCTCCACCTCCCAGGCGTTGAGCACCTTGCCGCGCAGCGGCAACACGGCCTGGGTCTCCTTGTTGCGGCCCATCTTCGCGCTGCCACCGGCCGAATCGCCTTCGACCAGGAAGACTTCGTTGAAGGCCAGATCGCGCGATTCGCAATCGGTCAGCTTGCCGGGCAGCACGGCCACGCCGGATCCCTTGCGCTTTTCCACCTTCTGAAGCGCGCGCTGGCGCGTCTGCGCCTGGTGGATCGCGAGTTCGGCGAGCTTCTTGCCGTATTCGACATGCTGGTTCAGCCACAGCTCGAGCGCCGGCCGCACGTAGGCCGAGACCAGGCGCAGCGCGTCGCGGCTGTTCAAGCGCTCCTTGATCTGGCCCTGGAACTGCGGGTCCAGCACCTTGGCCGAGAGCACGAAGCTGGCACGCGAGAACACGTCTTCGGGCATCAGCTTCACGCCCTTGGGCAGCAGCGAGTGCAGTTCGATGAAGCTTTTCACGGCGGTGAACAGGCCGTCCTTGAGACCCGACTCGTGCGTGCCGCCGGCCACCGTGGGGATCAGGTTGACGTAGCTCTCGCGCTGCACCGCGCCTTCGTCGGTGAAAGCCACGCACCAGGCTGCGCCTTCGCCCTCGGCGAAGTTCTCGGTTTCGTCGGCGCGCGCGTACTGCTCGCCTTCGAAGAGCGGGATCAGCGGGTCCGCCGCCAAACACTGCATCAGATAGTCGCGCAGGCCGCCTTGGTAGCGCCAGGTTTGCGTCTCGCCGCTCCTTTCGACTGTCAACGACACCGTCACACCGGGCATCAGCACCGCCTTGCTGCGCAGCAGATGTACCAGATCGTGGCGCGGCAGTTCGGCGCTGTCGAAGTAGCGCGCCTCTGGCCAGACGCGCACCTGGGTGCCCTGCTTGCGCTCGGCTGCGCCGGCCTTGCGCAGCGCCAGCGGTTCCACCACCGCGCCGTGCGCGAAGGCGAGTGCGGCCACCTGGCCTTCGCGCCACACCGTCACTTGCAGGCGCCTGGCCAGCGCGTTGGTGACGCTCACACCCACGCCGTGCAGGCCGCCGCTGAAGCTGTAGGCGCCGCCGGCACCCTTGTCGAACTTGCCGCCGGCGTGCAGCCGCGTGAAGACGATCTCGATCACCGGCACTTTTTCGTCGGGGTGCAGCCCGAACGGGATACCGCGCCCGTCGTCGTCGACGCTCACCGAGCCGTCGTCGTGCAGCGTCATCGCGATGCGCCTGCCGAAGCCGGCCAGCACTTCGTCGGCCGCGTTGTCGACCACCTCCTGCACGATGTGCAGCGGGTTGTCGGTGCGCGTGTACATGCCCGGCCGCTGCTGCACGGGCTCCAGGCCCTTCAGCACGCGGATCGAGGCTTCGACGTAGTCGTGGATCTTGCTGGCCATGGCGCGCGATTGTAGGAATCGCGCTGCAGGGCGCCACGCGCCGGCGCCGTCAGCTGCGCGCGCTGTAGCGCGCCATCGTCAGCCCGTCGATCGGGATCTCGGGCTGGCGCCCGGCAATCAGATCCGCCATCACGCGCCCGGTGCCTGCGGCCATCGTCCAGCCGAGCGTGCCATGGCCCGTGGACAAGTGCAGGTTCTCCAGCGGCGTGGGGCCGATGATCGGCGTGCCGTCGGGCGTCATCGGGCGCAGGCCGCACCAGAAGCTCGCCCGGCTCACGTCGCCGCCGCGCGGGAACAGGTCGGTCACCACATGCTCCAGCGTCTTGCGGCGCGGCTCGCGCAAGGCCAGGCTGTAGCCGGCCAGCTCGGCGGTACCGCCAACGCGGATGCGGTCGCCCAGGCGCGTCACGGCCACTTTGTGCGTCTCGTCCATGATCGTCGACTGCGGCGCGCCGGCAGGATCGGTGATCGGCACGGTGATCGAATAGCCTTTCACCGGGTACACCGGAATGCGAAGCCCGAGCGGCTGAAGCAGCTGGGGCGAGTAGCTTCCCAACGCTAATATGTAGATATCGGCCTTCATCGGTCCGGCATCGGTGTTGACATGCGCGATACGGTTGCCTTCACGCATGATCGAACGGATCGTCGTGCCGAACCGAAAGGTCACTCCTTTGGCTTTGGCCAGCTCCGCCAGGCGGTTGGTGAAGATGAAACAGTCGCCCGTTTCGTCACCCGGCAGACGCAGCGCGCCGACGAACTTCTCCTGCGTGATCGCCAGCGCCGGCTCGACCTTGCAGAAGCCCGGCCGGTCGAGCACCTCGAAGGGCACGCCGTACTGCTTCAGCACCTGCACGTCCTTGCCGATGCCGTCCAGCTGCTGCTGGGTGCGAAAGAGCTGCAAGGTGCCCATGGCCCGGTCGTCGTAGGAGATGCCGGTCTCGGCGCGCAAGGCCTTCATGCAGTCGCGGCTGTACTCGGCGATCGGCACCATGCGGCTCTTGTTCAGGTTGTAAGCGCGCTCGGTGCAATTGGCGAGCATCGCAGCGCCCCAGCGCCACATCGCCGGGTCGAGCATCGGCCAGATGACGAGCGGGCTGTGTGCCATCAGCATCCACTTGATCGCCTTCACCGGTACCCCCGGCCCGGCCCAAGGCGCCGAATAGCCGGGCGAGATTTCGCCGGCGTTGCCGAAGCTGGTTTCGAGAGCCGGGCCGATTTGCCGATCGAGCACCTCGACCTCGTGGCCGTCGCGCGCCAGGTAGTACGCCACCGACGTGCCGATCACGCCACTGCCCAGCACCAAGACTTTCATCACTCACCTCCGCGGCGCACTGTAGCGCCGCGCAGGGCGTGACTTTCACGGTTTTCCGAGGGCCAGCCAGTGCGTTTCAGCAGCGGTGCGCCCTGAACCGGGACACGATGCAGGGGCCGCCAGCAGCGGCCGACGCGTATCGCTACAGTCGGGCGCATGTCTGTTTCCGCTCTCGTCCCGGCCCGACTGTCGATGACGCAGGTGCTGCTGTGCGGCGGCTTGATCGTCACCTTGTCGATGGGTATCCGCCACGGCTTCGGCCTGTGGCTGCAGCCGATCACGATGGACCGCGGTTGGACGCGCGAAACCTTCGCCTTCGCGATGGCGGTGCAGAACATCGCCTGGGGGCTGGCCGGGCCGGTGGCGGGCATGGTGGCCGACCGCTTCGGTGCCTTCCGTGTGCTTGTCGCCGGCAGCCTGGTCTATGCGCTGGGCCTGGCCTCCATGGGGCTGGCGACCAGCGGGCTGGGTTTCATGGGCAGCGCCGGCGTGCTGGTCGGCATGGCCCAGGCAGGCACCACCTACGCGATCATCTACGGCGTCATCGCACGCAACGTCGCGCCCGAAAAGCGCTCGTGGGCAATGGGTGTGGCTGCGGCTGCGGGTTCGTTCGGCCAGTTCCTGATGGTGCCGGTGGAGAACTGGCTGATCGGCGGCTGGGGTTGGCAGAACGCGCTCTTCGTGCTCGCCTGCGCAGCGCTGGCGATCCTGCCGCTGGCCTTCTGGCTGAAAGAGCCACCGCAGGCGGTCGCCTCCGGGCCGCGGCAGAGTGTGGGCGTCGCGTTGCGCGAGGCCTTCGGCTACCCGAGTTTCCTGCTGCTGATGGCGGGTTACTTCGTGTGCGGGTTCCAGCTCGTTTTCATCGGCGTACACATGCCGAGCTACCTGAAGGACAACGGCCTGTCGCCCGGCGTGGCCACCACAGCGCTGGCGCTGATCGGCTTGTTCAACGTCTTCGGCACCTATGCTGCCGGCGCCCTCGGCCAGCGTCTGGCCAAGCGCCACATCCTGGCCACCATCTACCTGCTGCGCGCCATGGTGATCGCGGTGTTCGTGCTGGCGCCGCTCACGCCCTGGAGCGTGTACCTGTTCGCATCGGCGATGGGGCTGCTGTGGCTTTCCACGGTACCGCCGACCAACGCCGTGGTGGCGCAGATCTTCGGCGTGCGCTACATGTCGATGCTCGGCGGCTGCGTGTTCCTGAGCCACCAGGTTGGCTCGTTCCTCGGCGTCTGGCTGGGCGGACGCCTGTACGACGCGACCGGCAGCTACCAGGTGGTGTGGTGGATCGCCGTGGCGCTCGGCGTGTTGGCGGCAATCGTGAACCTGCCCGTGCGCGAGACGCCGATCGTGCGCGCCGTGGCGCATCCGGCATGATCCCGGCATGAAGCACCCATTGCGCCGCGCTCTGCTCTTGACGGCCGCCGCCTCGGTGCTGACGCTGACCTTTTTCGCCTACCTGAACCCGCACACGGTGGTCGACCTTGCCAACCGGGTCTGGGCCTGCTTCTAGCGTGCTGAACGGGCACGAAGGCCTCGAAGCCTCGGCCTGGGTGCGACGCTGGGCGGCGTTGATTCGCCCCGGCGGTACGGTGCTCGACGTGGCCTGTGGTCGCGGGCGCCACCTGCGGTGGCTCGCCCAGCAAGGCTTCACGGTCACCGGTGTGGACCGCGATGCGCAGGCCGTGGAGCCGCTGCGCGGGATTGCCGAGGTGCTGGTGGCCGACATCGAATCAGCGGACTGGCCGCTGCCCCGGCGCCGCTTCGACGCCGTGCTGGTCACGAACTACCTCTGGCGGCCCCTGTTCCCGGCCTGGCGCGACGCGCTGGCCGACGGCGGCGTTTGGATCATGGAAACGTTTGCCGACGGCCAGCAGACCATTGGCCGACCGTCGCGCGCCGAGTTCCTGCTGCAACCCGGTGAGTTGCTGCGCGCCGCCGAGGGCCTGCGCGTGATCGGCTACGAAGACGGCTTCCTCGCCGACCCGGCGCGCTTCGTGCAGCGCATCGCCGCGGTCAAGTGCCGGCGCGACATGGAGGCGCCGCCGCGCCATGCCTTGGATACCGGCCGCTAGAATCCGCGGATTGTTTTTCGGGTTCCTTCCATGACACCCATCGTCGGCAGCATCGTGGCCTTGGTCACGCCGATGCACGAAGACGGCAGCGTCGACTATGCCGGCCTGCGCCGCCTGATCGACTGGCACATCGCCGAGGGCACGGATTGCATCTGCGTCGTCGGCACCACCGGCGAATCGCCCACCGTCAGCGTCGAAGAACATTGCGAAATCGTGCGTGTGGCCGTCGAACATGCGGCCGGCCGCGTGCCGATCATGGCCGGCACCGGCGGCAACGCCACCAGCGAAGCGATCGAACTGACGCGCTATGCGAAGAAGGTCGGCGCCGGCTGTTCGTTGCAGGTGGTGCCCTACTACAACCGGCCCTCGCAGGAGGGCCTGTACCGCCACTTCCGAGCGGTGGCCGAGGCGGTCGACCTGCCGCTGGTGCTGTACAACGTTCCCGGCCGCACTGTGGCCGATCTGCAGCACGAAACCACGCTGCGGCTGGCACAAGTGCCGGGCATCGTCGGCATCAAGGACGCCACCGGCAACGTCGAGCGCGGGCAGTGGCTGATCAAGCAGGCACCCGCCGGTTTCTCGGTGTACTCGGGCGACGATGGCACCGCGGTGGCGCTGATGCTGCTGGGCGGCCATGGCAACGTCAGCGTCACTGCCAACGTCGCGCCCAAAACAGTGCAAGCGCTGTGCATGGCCGCAATCGAAGGCCATGCCAAACGCGCGGCGAACTTGCAGTCACGCTTGCTGCCGCTGCACCGCCAGCTGTTCTGCGAGCCGAGCCCGTCTCCGACGAAGTGGGCGATGGCTCAGCTCGGCCTGTGCCGAGACACCGTGCGCCTGCCGATCCTGCCCCTCACCGAGGCCGGCCAGTCGTCGGTACGCCAGGCACTTCGCGACAGCGGCCTGCTCGGCTGATGCGCCGCACTTTCCTCATCCGCAAGACCCCGCCCACGATGTTTGTTTCCCGTTCCTCCGTCCATGGACTCACCCTGGTCGTCGTCGCGTGCATGCTTGCCGGTTGCTCGGCATTCGATTCGCTGCTGTCGGGCGACAAGATTGACTACAAGAGCACCGCCAAGGCACAGGCCAAGAGCCTCGAGGTACCGCCCGACCTGAGCCAGCTCGCACGCGACAGCCGTTACCAGCTTCCCGGTGGCGTGGTCAGCGCGGCGGCCGGGGGTGGCCTGGCGCCTGCCAATACCGTTGCCGCAGTGGCACCGGTGGCGATCGGCCAGATGCGCGTGCTGCGCGAAGGCACGCAGCGCTGGCTGGTGGTGCCGCTGACCCCCGAACAGCTGTGGCCGCAGCTGCGCAGCTTCTGGCTCGAACGCGGGTTCACGCTGGCGATGGACAGCGCCGAGAGCGGCGTGATGGAAACCGACTGGGCCGAGAACCGCGCCAAACTGCCCAACGATCTGATCCGCGCCACCCTCGGTCGGGTTCTGGAGAGCCTGTATTCGACCAGCGAGCGTGATCGCTTTCGCACCCGTGTCGAGCGCGGTGCCGGCAGTACCGAGATTTTCATCAGCCACCGCGGATTGCAGGAGGTGTATTCCAGCGAGCGCCGCGACTCCACCGTATGGCAGCCGCGCCCCGCCGACCCCGAACTCGAAGCCGAGTTTCTGACGCGGCTGATGGTGCGCCTGGGTGCAAAGGAAGAAGCGGCGCGGCCCGTGGTCGCCGCAGCCACCCCCGTCGCCGACGGGCCGGCGCGCGCACGGCTGGTCGCTAGCGCTCCCGGCGCGACGCTCGAAGTGGACGACAGTTTCGATCGTGCCTGGCGCCGGCTCGGGCTGGCGCTGGACCGCAGCGGCTTCTCGGTCGAAGACCGTGACCGTTCCTCGGGCTTGTACTTCGTTCGCTACGTCGACCCGAAGGACGCCGACAAAGCCGAGCCGGGATTCTTCTCGCGGCTGTTCGGCAGCGCAGCGCAGAGTGGGCCGCTGCGCTACCGAATCGCGGTGAAGGCCGACAGCGGCAAGACGCGCATCAGCGTGCTCAACTCCAGCGGCGCGGCCGACAACGGCGACAACGCCAAGCGCATCGTGGCGCAGCTCGTCAACGACTTGAAGTGAAGTAGTCGCCGGGCATGAAAAAAGCCGCCCTGGGGCGGCTTTTCTCGTTTGAAGACCGGCTGAATTCAGGGCTTCTTGACAGCGTCGGCAGCCTTGCCGGCAGCGTCCTTGGCGGCATCGGCAGCCTTGCCGACGGCGTCTTTGGCAGCGTCGGCAGCCTTGCCGGCGGCGTCCTTGGCAGCGTCAGCGGCTTGGCCGGCCACTGCCGAGGCGGCGCCGCCGACCGCCGAGGCGGCAGCGCCGACCGCCGAGGCGGCAGCGGCCATGGGCGCGGCGGCCGCAGACGGGGCGGGAGCAGGTGCCGGGGGAGCTTCCTTCTTGCCGCAGGCGGCCAGGGCGACAGAAGCGACCAGAGCGGCCAACAGGAGTGACTTGTTCATATGCGTGTGTCCTCGAAAGAATAGGTCTGAACAGACTGTGGGGAGGGGGTGTGGTCATGAGGGCGCTCTTCGAGAACTCTCAGAAACCCCATCGGGCAAGGCCGGGAAGCCCTGCCTAGCCCATAAGTATAGCCCGCTCTAGGGCAAGTCCCTAGAGACCGAGCTGGGTCACCGGGAAGTCGGGCGCTGAACGTTGCGCGAGCGCATCGAACTCGGCCATCAGCAGCCGCGTGTCGCGTGCATCCAGGCTGCAGCGACCGCGCCAGTGGGAGTGATCGACGAGGCGCACGCAAACGCGCGTGTCGTCCAGCAGCAGCGTGGGCAAGGTCGGGGCGTCGTCGTCGTCGGGGGTGCGCGTGCTCACGGCGTGCGCCCAGGCACGCCGCCAGGCGCAAAAGCGAGGATGCAATTGGCGCATCGTGCTCCAGTCACGTGCCAACATCACCAGGCGGCGCTGCGGGAGGTGCAGCCAGTCCGCGAGGCCCTCGAGCAGCGTTGCGTCGTCCAGCGGCCAGTCGCGGAAGTCGTTGTCGATCCACAGCATGTGCCTCGCGCCCAGGGCCAGCGCAGACTGCTGGCCCCAGAGGATCGCCGCGCCGAACTCGCTGCGCGACGCGATGGCGGGGGGGGCCGGTTCGTGCGCACTCATCGCAGAACCCCTGGCACGAGCCAGCCACGTTCGAGCCATTCGCAGAGCAACGCGCGAGCCGCAGCACTGGCACGGGCGCAGTGTCGCGCTTCCAGGCCGCGCCGATCGGCCAGTTGGTGCATCAAGGTGGCATCGCGCCCGCAGGCGCGCAGCGACTCGCCGTTGATGAAAACATGGTGCATGTCGTACATCATGCGCGAGGCGCTCGCCAATGTCACCCCGGACTCCAGGCGCAGCCCCGCGGCGGACCTGAACCAGACCTGTGGCTTGGGCTCGCTCAGGTACTCGCCGAGTGCTCGCTCGACCGCTTGTGGCTCGGCAAGCATCGTCTGCACCGCGCGGCGCGCGAAGGCTTGCAATCTCGGGGGCACGCATCCCGGCGTGGCCGTCGGCGCTGCACCAGCATCACGGTACAGGGCCGGTGGTCCGGCGGGATCAACATCCGCCAGGCGCGACAACAGCTCCCCGGCCAGCAGGATCTCAGCAGGCGAGCGGAATCCGATCGACGCGGTGGTGCAGGCTCCCACGGCCACGCCGTCGTGCGCCCAACCCGGCGGCACATACAGCATGTCGCCTGGGTCCAGCAGCCAATCCGACTCGGGTTCGAAGCGCGCGAGGATTTTCAGCGGCAGGCCCGGCAGCAGTCGGTCATCGTGCACGCGGCCGATACGCCAGCGGCGCTGTCCCGCCACTTGCAGCAAAAAGACATCGTAGGAATCGACATGCGGACCGACGCCACCGCCACTGCTGGCCCAGGACAGCATCAGGTCGTCCAGGCGCGCCTCAGGCACGAAGCGAAACCGATCCAGCAGAGCCCGTGCCGCCGCCACGTGCAGGTCAACGCCCTGCACCAATATCGTCCAGCCCGGCTGGCTGAGCTTGGGCAGTGACGATGTGGGCAGCGGGCCCGGGCGCACGATCCAGCGGCCACCGTCGCGAATCACCAAGCGCGACTCGACATCGTCGCGGCGCGCCAGTGCGAACAGTTCGCGCCTCCCTATCAGCGGTTGCAGATCCGGCAGGGCCTGGCGCACCAGCAGCGGCCGCCGCTGCCAGAAGCGACGCATGAACGCCGCAGGACTCAGACCGCCGAGCAACGGCGTCGGCCCATCCAGGATCGCGGTCATGCTTGGCATCGGCTCATCGTGCGGCAATTCTCGGGCCACGGTGCTGTGCGATGATGCCTTGATGATCATCGAGCGCCCCTGCGTCGTCACGCTGAGCTGGCAACTCGCCGACAGCCAAGGCCAGCCCATCGACGAACTGCCCGAACCGGTGGACTTCTTCTACGGCGGCGACGACCTGTTGGCCAAGGTCGAAGAGGCTCTGCACGGCCAAGCCGCGGGGCACGAAATCGACCTGCACCTCGAGCCCGCCGACGCTTTCGGCGATTACGCTCCCGAACTGGTGTGTTTCGAGGACCGCGCGCTGTTTCCGAGGGACCTCGAAGCCGGCATGGCGTTCGAGGGCCTGCCGGCGGGCAGCACCAGCGCCGGGATGCCCGCCGACCGGGTCTACATCGCCACCGAGATCTATCCCTCGCACGTCGTGCTGGACGGCAACCATCCGCTGGCCGGCATGGCGCTGCGCCTGAAGCTGAAGGTGCGCAACGTGCGCGATGCCACCGAACACGAGGTGGCCGCCAGATCCGTGTCGGACGGCCTGCTGACGGTCCTGGGCACGACCATGGCGCCGGATCGTTTGCAGTGAGCCACTTCTGGACGAGCCGACCAGAAACAACGAAGCCCGCGCGAGGCGGGCTTCGCATCAATTGATGGTTGCGGGGGCAAGATTTGAACTTGCGACCTTTGGGTTATGAGCCCAACGAGCTACCAGGCTGCTCCACCCCGCGACTGAGTCTTAAATCATAGCACGGCACACACGGGTCGGCTTACGCGGCCTTCTCGTCGGTCGTCGCGTCGGCAGCCGGCATCGGCCGGTCGACGAGCTCGACGAAGGCCATCGGCGCGTTGTCGCCGTCGCGGAAGCCCATCTTCAGGATGCGCGTGTAGCCGCCCGGGCGAGCCTTGTAACGCGGGCCGAGTTCGGTGAAGAGCTTGCTGACCACGTCGCGGTCGCGCGTGCGGTCGAACGCGAGGCGGCGGTTCGCCAGCGTCGCTTCCTTGGCCAGCGTGATCAGCGGCTCGACCTGGCGGCGCAGCTCTTTGGCCTTGGGCAGCGTGGTCTTGATCGCCTCATGCGTGATCAGCGAGTTGCACATGTTGCGCAGCATCGCCAGGCGATGGCTGCTGGTGCGGTTGAGCTTGCGGAGCCCGTGACGGTGGCGCATCGTGCTTTCCTTTCCTTATGAATGCCCACGGCCGGATCAGGTACCGCGAGGTGCACCGGGCGACCGCAGTGGGCCGCCCATGTCGACAGTTAACGCTTGTCCAGGCCCTGCGGCGGCCAATTCTCCAGCCGCGCGCCGAGCGTGAGCCCGCGCGAGGCGAGCACTTCCTTGATCTCGTTCAGCGATTTTCGGCCGAGGTTGGGGGTCTTCAGCAACTCGGTCTCGGTGCGCTGGATCAGGTCGCCGATGTAATAGATGTTCTCGGCCTTCAGGCAGTTGGCCGAACGCACCGTGAGTTCGAGCTCGTCCACCGGGCGCAGCAAGATCGGATCGAAGCTCTGAGGGCGTGGGCCTGCTGCGGCCTCGAACATCTCGCCGACCTTGTCTTCGAGCTGCGCGAACACCGCCAGCTGCTCGACCAGGATCTTGGCCGACTGGCGGATCGCCTCCTCGGGCGACACGGCGCCGTTGGTCTCGATCTCCATCACCAGCTTGTCCAGATCGGTGCGCTGCTCGACCCGCGCGTTCTCCACGGCATAGCTGACGCGCCTGACGGGCGAAAACGACGCGTCGAGCACGATGCGTCCGATCGACTTGGTCGGCTCGTCGCCGTAGCGGCGCAGGTTGCCCGGCACGTAGCCGCGGCCCTTCTCGACCTTGATCTGCATGTCGAGCTTGCCGCCTTGCGCCAGATGCGCGATGACGTGCTCGGGATTGATGATTTCCACGTCGTGCGGCGTCTGGATGTCGGCTGCGGTGACCGGGCCTTCGCCTTCCTTGCGCAGCACGAGCGTGACCTCGTCGCGGTTGTGCAGGCGGAAGACCACGCCCTTCAGGTTCAGCATGACGTGCACCACGTCCTCCTGAACGCCGTCGATGGCCGAGTACTCGTGCAGCACGCCTGCGATCGTCACCTCGGTGGGCGCATAGCCGACCATCGACGACAACAGCACGCGGCGCAGCGCATTGCCCAACGTGTGGCCGTAGCCGCGCTCGAAGGGCTCGAGCGTGGCCTTGGCGCGGTGGCCGCCCAGCGGCTCGACATGGATGGCTTTCGGCTTCAGTAGTGTGGTTTGCATGGAGTCCTTGTGTTCCTGTCAATACCCTCGGCTCGTTACGCCGATAAGGCTGATGGAGAGGGATCAGCGTGAATACAACTCGACGATGAGCGCTTCCTTGATCTCGGCACCGAACTGGTCGCGGTCGGGTACCTTTTTCAAGACGCCTTCCATCTTCGTGGCGTCGACCTGCACCCAGTCGCAAAGGCCCACCGACTGCGCCAGCTTCAGCGCGTCTTGCACGCGCAGCTGCGTCTTGGATTTGTCGCGCATCGCGATCGTGTCGCCGGCCTTCACCGAGTACGAGGGAATGTTCACGATCTCGCCGTTGACGGTGAGCGACTTGTGCGAGACGAGCTGGCGCGCCTCGGCGCGCGTCGAGCCGAACCCCATGCGGTAGACGACGTTGTCCAGCCGCGATTCGAGCAGCGCAAGCAGGTTCGCTCCGGTGTTGCCCTTGCGGCGCTCGGCCTCGGCGAAGTAGCGACGAAACTGGCGCTCGAGCACGCCGTACATGCGCTTGACCTTCTGCTTCTCGCGCAGCTGCATGCCGTAGTCGGAGGTCCGCGAGCCGCTGGTCCGGCCATGCTGCCCGGGTTTGCTTTCGAACTTGGACTTGTCTCCGATGGCGCGGCGCGCGCTCTTCAGGAACAGGTCGGTACCTTCACGGCGGGAGAGTTTGGCCTTGGGGCCGAGCAGACGTGCCACGTGTCTTCCTTCTGATGTTGACGGTTCATCTGACGCGGCAGACGCCACAAGGGTAGCGGCGCCCCGCGCGAGTCCGGCGATGTCTTGGCGTTCGCTCGAACAGTGGGCTTGGAACTACTGCACGCCGGTGTGATCCCTTGATGACCGCCGGCTTTGGGGGAAAACCAGTGAGTATAGCAACCTGCCGGGGAGGTCGCTTCCCAGCGAGGGTCGGATACAGCGACGTCAGATACGACGGCGTTTCTGTGGCCGGCAACCGTTGTGCGGGATTGGCGTCACGTCACTGATCGAGTTGATGCGAATACCGAGCGAGGCCAGCGCACGCACGCTCGATTCACGGCCCGGCCCCGGGCCCTTGATGCGCACGTCCAGGTTCTTGATGCCCTGCTCCTGCGCGGCACGGCCGGCGTTCTCGGCCGCCACCTGCGCAGCGAACGGCGTGCTCTTGCGCGAACCCTTGAAGCCCTGGCCGCCGCTGGAAGCCCAGGCCAGCGCACCGCCCTGGCGGTCAGTGATGGTGATGATGGTGTTGTTGAACGACGCGTGCACGTGGGCAATGCCGTCCGCGACGTTCTTGCGGATTTTCTTGCTCACGCGGCGCGCGGCGGTGTTGACGGGTGCTTTGGCCATGTCTTGCTCTCTCGGATTGCGGGGCGGCGGCTTACTTCTTCAGCGCGGCAGCGCCCTTGCGTGGGCCCTTGCGGGTGCGGGCGTTCGTGCGCGTGCGCTGGCCGCGCACCGGCAGGCCACGGCGATGACGGAAGCCGCGGTAGCAGCCCAGGTCCATCAGGCGCTTGATGCTGATCGACAACTCGCGCCGCAGGTCGCCTTCGATCGTCAGCCGGCCGATCTCTTCGCGGATGCGCTCGAGTTCGGAATCGCTGAGGTCTTTGATCTTCTTGGCGTAGACGATACCCACCGCCTCGCAGATCTTCTGCGCCGTGGGGCGGCCGATGCCGTAGATCGAGGTCAGGCCGATCTCCGCGTGTTTGTGCGGAGGAATGTTGATGCCAGCAATGCGTGCCATTTTTGTCCTCTAACTTTAGCCTTGACGCTGCTTGTGACGCGGATCGGTGCAGATCACGCGCACCACCCCCTTGCGGCGGATGATCTTGCAGTGTCGGCACATCTTCTTGACCGAAGCGGCTACTTTCATGGTCTTCTCCTAACCTTACTTCGCACGGAAAACGATCCGGGCGCGACTCAAGTCGTAGGGGGTGAGTTCGACGGTGACCTTGTCACCGGGCAGGATGCGGATGTAGTGCATGCGCATTTTTCCGGAGATGTGGCCGAGCACCACGTGGCCGTTCTCGAGCTTCACACGAAAGGTGGCATTGGGCAGGTTCTCCAGGATCTCGCCCTGCATCTGGATGGCGTCATCTTTGGACATCTCAGCTTGCCTTGAAGTTCGCCTTCTTGAGCAGCGACTCGTACTGCTGACTCATCACATAGCTCTGCACCTGGGCCCAGAAGTCCATCGTCACGACGACAATGATCAGGAGCGACGTGCCGCCGAAATAGAACGGCACGTTGTAGCGCAGCACCAGGAACTCGGGCAGCAGGCACACCAGCGTGATGTAGACGGCACCGACCAGCGTCAGCCGGCCGAGGATCTTGTCGATGTGTTTCGCAGTCTGCTCACCGGGGCGGATGCCGGGGATGAAGGCGCCGCTCTTCTTCAGGTTGTCGGCCGTCTCGCGGCTGTTGAAAACCAACGCCGTGTAGAAGAAACAGAAGAATACGATCATCGCCGCGTAGAGCAGCACGTAGACGGGCTGGCCGGGCGAGAGGGCCGCGGACAGATCTTTCAACCAGCGCAGGCCTTCGCCGGTGGCGAACCAGCCGACGATGGTGGCCGGCAGCAGAATGATCGACGACGCGAAGATCGGCGGGATCACGCCCGACATGTTCAGCTTCAGCGGCAGGTGCGACGACTGCCCGCCGTAGACCTTGTTGCCGACCTGGCGCTTGGCATAGTTGACGAGGATCTTGCGCTGGCCACGCTCGACGAAGACCACGGCGAAGGTGACGCCGATGACCAGCGCGATGATGAACAGGCAGGCCAGGATGCTCATCGCACCGGTGCGTACGAGCTCGAACAATCCACCGATCGCGCTCGGCAGGCCGGCCACGATGCCCGCGAAGATCAGGATGGAGATGCCGTTGCCCAGGCCCCGCTCGGTGATCTGCTCACCCAGCCACATCAGGAACATCGTGCCCGCCACCAGACTCACCACCGCCGTCATGCGGAACCCGAAGCCGGGGCTGATCACGAGACCCGGCGAGCCTTCGAGGCCCAGCGCGATCGCCAGCGACTGGAAGATCGCCAGGCCCAGCGTGCCGTAGCGCGTGTATTGCGTGATCTTGCGGCGCCCTGCTTCGCCTTCCTTCTTCAACGCCTCTAGCGTCGGCACGACGTAGGTCATCAACTGCATGATGATCGACGCCGAGATGTAGGGCATGATGCCCAGCGCGAAGACGGTGAAGCGCGACAACGCACCCCCGCTGAACATGTTGAACAGGTTCAGGATGCCGCCCGCCTGGTCCTTGAACAGCTGCTGCAGCTGCACCGGGTCGATGCCGGGCACGGGGATGTGCGCCCCGATGCGATAGACCACCAGCGCCAGCAGCAGGAAGACGATGCGGCGACGGAGGTCGCCGAACTTCCCGCTCTTCGCCAGTTGGGCCGCGTTGGTTGCCACGACTTCCTTACTCGGCGGTGCTGCCACTCGCGGCCAGCACGGTCGCCACTGAACCACCCGCCGATTCGATCGCGGCCTTGGCGCCGGCGGTCGCGCCGACGCCCTTGAGCACCACTTTGCGCGACAACTCGCCGGTCTTCACAACCTTCACGTGCCTGACGATTTCACGCACCAGGCCAGCTTGCTTGAGTGTCAGCAGGTCGACTTCGGCGGCATCGAGCTTTTGCAGATCGGCGAGCGTGACTTGGCCGTTGTACTTCTGTTGTGCCGACTTGAAGCCGCGCTTGGGCAAGCGCCGCTGCAGCGGCATCTGGCCGCCTTCGAAGCCGACCTTGTGGAAGCCACCGGCACGCGACTTCTGGCCCTTGTGACCACGCCCGGCAGTCTTGCCCAGGCCCGAACCGATGCCGCGGCCGACGCGACGGCGGTCTTTCTTGCTGCCCTCGGCGGGCTTGATCGAGTTCAGTTCCATCACAGCACCTTCACCAGGTACGAGACCTTGTTGATCATGCCGCGCACGGCCGGCGTGTCTTCGAGGGTGCGCTCGCTGTTGAGCTTGCGCAGGCCCAGGCCGCGCACGGTGTCGCGATGCGACTCGCGCGTGCCGGCCACGCTCTTCACGAGCTTGACGGTCAGCGTCTTCTTGTCGGTAGACATGGTCTATCTCCAGCTCAGGCGGCAAACAGGTCTTCGACCGACTTGCCGCGCTTGGCCGCCACCTCTGCCGGCGTGGTGCAGCTCTTCAGTGCATCCAGCGTGGCGCGCACCATGTTGTACGGGTTGGTCGAGCCCAGGCTCTTGGCCACGACGTCGGTGACGCCCATCACCTCGAACACCGCGCGCATCGGGCCGCCGGCGATGATGCCGGTGCCGGCCGGGGCCGGCGCCATCAGCACTTTGGCCGCGCCGTGCCCGCCTCGTACCTTGTGGTGGATGGAGCCGTTCTTCAGCGCCACCTTGACCATGTTGCGGCGCGCCGCTTCCATCGCCTTCTGCACCGCCACCGGCACTTCTTTGGCTTTGCCCTTGCCCATGCCGATGCGGCCGTCGCCGTCACCGACGACGGTGAGTGCCGCGAAGCTGAGCGTGCGGCCGCCCTTGACAACCTTGGTGACGCGATTCACCGCGATCATCTTTTCCTTCAGGCCGTCGTCGCTGCCTTCGGTCTGGGCGCGGGGAGTGAACTTTGCCATTGTCGAATTCCTTGTCGTCGCACCGGTCAGAACTGCAAGCCGGCTTCGCGCGCGGCCTCGGCCAGCGCCTTCACGCGGCCGTGGTACGCAAAACCACCACGATCGAACGCTACTTTGTCGATGCCGGCGGCCTTGGCCCTCTCGGCGATGCGCTTGCCGATCAGCGTGGCCGCGGCGGCATTGCCGCCTTTGCCCGCCTTGCCGTCTGTCGCGAGTTGGGAGCGCACTTCCTTCTCGGCGGTGGAGGCGCTGGCGAGCACCTTGGAGCCGTCGTCGGAAACGACGCTGGCGTAGATGTGCAGGTTGGAGCGGAACACCGTGAGCCGCGCCACGTGCTGCAGCGCGATGCGCACGCGCGTCTGGCGCGCACGGCGAAGGCGTTGTTCTTTCTTTGTCAACATGGTCTGGCTCCTTACTTCTTCTTGGTCTCTTTGATGACCACGCGCTCGTCCGCGTAGCGGATTCCCTTGCCCTTGTAGGGCTCGGGTGGGCGGAAGGCGCGTACCTCGGCAGCGACCTGGCCGACCCGCTGGCGGTCAGCACCGGAGATGATGATTTCGGTCTGCGTGGGTGTGACTACCTTCACGCCGGCCGGCATTTCTTTGACGACCGGGTGCGAGTACCCGACCTGCAGATTGAGCTTGGTGCCCTGGGCCTGGGCGCGGAAACCGACGCCGACCAGGTTCAGCTTCTTCTCGAAGCCCTTGCCGACGCCACCCACCATGTTCGCCACCAGCGCGCGCATCGTGCCGCTCATCGCATCGGCTTCGGTGCTGTCGTTGGCGGCCACGAAGCGCAGCGTGCCGGCTTCGTGGGTCACGATCACCAGCGGGTTCAGCGCACGCGTGAGCGTGCCGCCGCTGCCCTTGATGGTGATGGCTTCGGCGCTCAGCGCCACATCCACACCCTTGGGCACGACGATCGGCATTTTTCCTACGCGGGACATGTTCTCTTGCTCCCTCAAGCCACGTAGCACAGCACTTCGCCGCCGACACCGGTGGCGCGTGCCTTGCGGTCGGTCATCACGCCCTTGGGCGTGGTGACGATGGCCACACCCAGGCCGTTCATGACCTGCGGAATCGCGTCGCGGCCCTTGTAGACCCGCAGGCCCGGGCGGCTGACACGCTCGATGCGCTCGATCACCGGGCGGCCGGCGTAGTACTTCAGCACGATGTCGAGCTGGTGTTTGCCGGCTTCGTCACGTACCGAGAAGCCGTCGATGTAACCCTCGTCCTTCAGCACCTGCGCGATGGCCACTTTCAGCTTGGAAGACGGCATCGTCACAACGGGCTTCTCCACCATCTGCGCATTGCGGATGCGGGTCAGCATGTCGGCGATCGGATCACTCATGCTCATCGTTATCTCCTGATCTCTCGCCTGGCTTACCAGCTGGCCTTGACCACACCGGGGATGTCGCCCTTGAAGGCGAGTTCGCGGATCTTGTTGCGGCCCAGGCCGAACATGCGGAAGGTGCCGCGCGGGCGGCCGGTCAATTCGCAGCGGTTGCGCAGCCGCGTCGGATTCGCGTTTCGCGGCAGTCTTTGCAGTTCGAGCCGCGCGGCATAGCGCTCTTCTTCAGAACGCTTGAAGTCGTTGATCACGGCCTTCAGTTCGGCGTACTTCTTGGCGTACTTGGCGACCAGCTTTTCGCGCTTGTCTTCACGTTGCTTCAGGGACAGTTTGGCCACGGCTTACCTCAGTTCTTGAACGGGAACTTGAACGCCGTGAGCAGCGCCCTGCATTCCTCGTCGTTCTTGGCACTCGTGGTGATGCTGATGTTCAAACCACGGATGGCGTCGATCTTGTCGTAGTCGACCTCGGGGAAGATGATCTGCTCCTTCACCCCGACGTTGTAGTTGCCGCGACCATCGAACGCGCGGCCCGAAATGCCGCGGAAGTCGCGCACGCGCGGCAGCGACACCGTGACGAAGCGGTCGAGAAACTCGTACATGCGCGTGCCGCGCAATGTGACCATCGTGCCGATGGGCACGTTCTCGCGGATCTTGAAAGCCGCGATCGCCTTGCGCGACTTGGTGACCACGGGCTTCTGGCCCGAGATCTTGGTCAGGTCACTGACAGCGTTGTCCATCACCTTCTTGTCGGAGACGGCCTCGCTGACACCCATGTTCAGCGTGATCTTCTGCAGGCGCGGCACCTGCATCACCGACTTGAAGCCGAACTTGGTCACCAGCTCGGGCACGATCTTCTCGCGGTAGATCGTCTGCAGGCGGGCTTTCGGCGCAGGGCCGGTGGCCGGGGCGGCTTTGGTTTTTGCCATGGTGGTTTACGCCTTGATCTCTTCGCCGCTGGACTTGTAGACGCGAACGCCGTTGTCCTTGGTCTTGCGCGCCGCCTGCTCTTCCTTGCTCAGCAGCTTGAAGCCGACCCGGTCGGGCTTGCCAGTGGTGGCGTTGTAGATCGCGACGTTGCTCTGGTGGATGGGCATGGTCTTATCGATCACGCCGCCGGTGGTGCCCTTCATCGGGTTCGGCTTGACGTGTTTCTTCACGACGTTGATACCGTCGACGACGATCTTGGCGTCATCGACGCGGCGCGAGACGGTGCCCCGCTTGCCCTTGTCGCGGCCGGTCAGCACGATGACCTGGTCGCCCTTGCGAATCTTGTTCATGGTCGGTCCTCGACGAAGTCAGAGCACTTCGGATGCCAGCGAGACGATCTTCATGAAGCGCTCGGTGCGCAACTCGCGCGTCACAGGGCCGAAGATGCGGGTGCCGATCGGCTCGAGCTTGGCATTGAGCAGCACGGCGGCGTTGCCGTCGAACTTGACCAGCGAACCATCCTGGCGGCGCACGCCCTTGGCGGTACGCACCACCACAGCGCTGTAGACCTCGCCCTTCTTGACGCGGCCACGCGGCGCGGCTTCCTTGATGCTGACCTTGATGACATCGCCGATGCCCGCATAGCGGCGCTTGGAGCCGCCCAGCACCTTGATGCACATGACGGATTTCGCGCCTGTGTTGTCGGCCACGTCGAGCCGCGACTGCATTTGGATCATTGTTTGTCCCCAACTTGAACCGCACCGCATGGACGGCGCGATCAGTCTTGGGCCCGTGGAGCGGGCGGAAGGTGAATGCCCCAGTGGGCCTTCAGGAAAGCCGCACATTATGCATGTGTTTTCTGCGATCGGTCAAACCGGGTTCTCGGTCGCATCATCGCGACCCTCTTTCCCAGAGACGAAGGACGACCCGTGGCCCGCTTGAATGTGAACGGACAGATGCGCGACGTAACGGTGGAGCCCGACACGCCGCTGTTGTGGGTGCTGCGCGAGCAGCTCGGCTTGACCGGCACCAAGTACGGCTGCGGCGTCGCCCAGTGCGGCGCCTGCACGGTGCACCTGGACGGCCTGCCGGTGCGCAGCTGCGTGTTGCCGGTGGCCGCCGTGCAAGCCACGCAGCAGGTGGTGACGATCGAGGGCCTGTCCAACGACAGCACGCACCCGATCCAGAAAGCCTGGATTGCGCTGGACGTGCCGCAATGCGGCTACTGCCAAAGCGGCATGGTGATGGCGGCGGCAGCACTGCTGAAGGCCAAACCACGGCCCACAGACGCCGACATCGACGAGGCGATGAGCAACATCTGCCGTTGCGGCACCTACAACCGCGTGCGCGCGGCGATCAAGGCCGCGTCGGGCCAGCCGCGGACCGCGAGCCTGGACATTGTCCACGTCACGAGGAGTGCCACATGAACGGCATGGCGATCAACCGACGTGAATTCATCGGATCGGCCGCCGCGGCGGGTTCGCTGGTGGTGGGCTTCTCGGTGCCTGCCATGGCACAAGGCGCAACGCCCGAGATCAACGCCTGGGTCGTCGTGCAGCCCGACGAGCGCGTGATCATCCGCGTGGCGCGATCGGAGATGGGCCAGGGCACGTTGACCGGCCTTGCGCAACTCGTTGCCGAAGAACTCGAATGCGATTGGGCAAAAGTCTCCACCGAGTACCCGACACCGGGCCAGAACCTGGCGCGCAACCGCGTCTGGGGCAATTTCTCCACCGGCGGCAGCCGCGGCATCCGCGAGTCGCACGAGTACGTGAGGAAGGGTGGCGCCGCGGCGCGGATGATGCTCACGCAAGCCGCCGCCAACGCCTGGGGCGTGCCGGTGGCCGAATGCCGCGCGCAGGCCGGCCGCATCACGCATGGCGCCAGCAACCGCAGCGTGAGCTACGGCCAGATGGCCACGGCGGCTGCGAAGCTCACAGCGCCGGCACCGGCCGATGTGCCGTTGAAGGACCCGAAGGACTGGAGACTGGTCGGCAAACGAATCGCGCGGCTGGACACTGCCGAGAAGACCAATGGCTCGCTGATCTACGGCAGCGACCTGAAATTTCCGGGCATGCTGAATGCCGCGATCAGGGCCTGCCCGGTGTTCGGCGGCAAAGTGCGCAGCGTCGACGCCGCGGCGGTGGCTGCCAAGCCCGGCGTGAAGAAGGTGGTGCGCGTGGGCGACTACGCCGTAGCCGTGGTCGCCGACACCTGGTGGCACGCGAAGAAGGCGCTCGACGTGCTGCCGATCGATTGGGACTTGGGCGCGAACGCCGGCGCGTCATCGGCTGATTTTGCGAAGACGCTGCAGGCCGGCCTGGGGGCCGAGCAAGCCGTGGTTGGCAGCCAGAACGGCGACGCGAAGGCCGCGCTCGCGCAGGCCGCGCGCAAGGTCGAAGCAGTCTACGGCTACCCGCACCAGAACCACGCGACGATGGAGCCGATGACGGCCACGGCGCGCTGGACCGCCGAACGCTGCGAGGTCTGGACGCCGACGCAGAACGGCGAAGCCGCACTCGCTGCCACCGCCGAAGCGGCCGGGCTGCCACCCGCGCAATGCGATGTCTTCAAGCTGCCGCTGGGCGGCGGGTTCGGCCGCCGCGGCGCGGTGCACGACTGGGTGCGCCAGGCGGTGGCGATCGCCAAGGAGCTGCCCGGCACGCACGTCAAGCTGCTGTGGTCGCGCGAGGAGGACATGACGCATGGCCTGTACCACCCGGTGACGCAGTGCAAGCTGACTGCGGGGCTGGACGCGCAGGGCAACGTGACCACGCTGCACATGCGCATCTCGGGGCAGTCGATCCTGGCGGGCATCTTCCCGCAGAACATCCGGGACGGGCGCGACCCGGTGGTGTTCCAGGGGCTGAATGCCGGTGGCGGCGAAGCGATGATCGGGTATTCGTTCCCGAACCTGCTGATCGACCACGCGATGCGCAACCCGCATGTGCCGCCGGGCTTCTGGCGCGGCGTGAACCTGAACCAGAATGCCGTCTACCTGGAGTGTTTCCTCGACGAGGTGGCGCATGCGGCGAATCAAGATCCGCTCGAGCTGCGCCGCAAGCTGATGGACAAGCACCCCAAGCACCGCGCGGTGCTCGACGCGGTGGCCGAGCGCGCCGGTTGGGGCAAGCCTGCCGCCGACGTGGGCGGCCAGAAGGTGTTCCGTGGTCTGGCGCAGACGCATGGCTTCGGCAGTTATGTCGCGGCCTGCGCTGAGGTCTCGGTGAGCGGCAGCGGCGAGTTGACGATCCAACGCATCGTCGCCGCCACCGACAGCGGCTATGCCGTCAACCCGCAGCAGATCGAAGCGCAGGTAGAAGGCTCGTTCGTCTACGGCTTGTCGGCCGCGTTGTACGGCGCCTGCACTGTGAAGGACGGCCGCATCGAGCAGCAGAACTTCGACACCTACCCGGTGATGCGCATGAAGAGCATGCCCAAAGTGGAGACGATCGTGATGCCTTCCGGCGGCTTCTGGGGCGGTGTGGGCGAGCCGACCATCGCGGTGGCCGCACCGGCGGTGCTGAACGCGATCTTCGCCGCCACCGGCAAGCGCATCCGCGACTTGCCGCTGCGCGACCAGTTGACGAAGCGGGCGTGATCGCGTGATCACCGCTTTGGCGCTCAGCCTGGCGGTGGTCGGCGACGGCATTCCGCAGCCGCTCACCGACCGGCCGGGCGATGCCGCGCGCGGGCGGGCTGTGGTAGTGAACCGCCAGGTCGGCCTGTGCTTGCTGTGCCACGGCGGGCCTTTCCCCGAAGAGCGCACCCCCGGCACGGTGGCGGCCAGCCTCGCCGGCGCGGGCAGCCGCTGGAGCGCGGCGCAGCTGCGTTTGCGCGTAGCCGACGCGCGGCGGCTGAAACCCGACTCGGTGATGCCTTCGTTCCACCGAGCAGACCGCGTGGAAGCCGGCGCGCGCGTCGCGGCAGCCTTCGCGGGCCATCCGATCCTCGACGCCCAGCAGATCGAGGACGTGGTGGCCTTCCTGCTCACGCTGAAGGATTGAGCGGTGGGCACGCGGCGCGACATCGTGCAACAGCTCGGCGCGCTGTGCGTCGCGCTGCAAGCCGCCCCGGCGCGCAGCACGCCGGCAGCGCTGCAGGTGGCGATTCGCGCCTTTGCCGGCAGCGCCGTGCCGCGCGAAGGGCGCGTCACGCTGGACATCGCGCCGCTGGTGGAAAATGGCAACGCGGTGCCGGTGACGGTCAGTGTGGAAGGCAGTACGCGCGTGCTGCGCATAGGTTTGTTCACCGAGCGCAACCCGTTGCCCGAAGTGGCCTTGTTCGAGTTCGGGCAGCGCAGCGGCCGTGCGGCGGTGGCCACGCGCATGCGCTTGGCGACGTCGCAACGCATCGTCGCGCTGGCCCTGCTCGCCGATGGCAGCTGCTGGATGGCGCAGGCCGACGTCGTGGTCACACTGGCCGCTTGTGTGGAAGGTTAACGTCGTGGCCACCCGAGCGCTGATCCACATGCCACGCAGCGCGCGCCGCGGCGAAGTGATCGAAGTGCGCGCGCTGATTGCCCATCCGATGGAGACGGGGTTTCGCAGCGACAGCGACGGCCGTGTGCTGCCGCGCAACATCATCCGCCGCTTCGAGTGCCGCTTCGGCGCCGAACTGGTGTTCGCTGCCGATCTGCACCCGGCCATCGCCGCCAACCCGTACCTGTCGTTTTTCGTCACGGTGAGCGATGGCGGCGAATTCAACTTCGCCTGGAGCGGCGACCAAGGCTTCGCGCATCGCGAGACGGTGGGCCTGGCGCTCGCATGAAGGCCGCGTGGTGCGCCGCGCTGCTGCTGGTGGTGGCCGCCGCGGCACCGGCCCAGCGCTCGGGCTTCGATGATCTCTCGCCCGCGTTGCAGGCGATGCAGCGCGACGACACGCAGAACCCGGCGATGTTGTGGCGGGCCGAAGGAGAGAGGCTGTGGTCGGCCGGGCCGCGCGCCTGCGCTTCGTGCCATGGCGATGTGCGCACCAGCCTGCGCGGCGTGGCCGCCGGCTACCCCGCTTTCGACGAGGCCACGCAGCGCCCGCTCACGCTGGGCCAGCGCATCGACCAATGCCGCGTGCGCCACCAGCAAGCCGCGCCCTGGGGCGCCGAGAACGAAGCGCGTCTGGCGTTGGAAACGCTGATCGGCCACGCCTCGCGCGGCCTGCCGATCGCGCCTGCGGCCGACATCCGCCTGGCTGCCACACGCCGCCAGGGCGAGCAGCTGTTCCGGCAGCGCTTCGGCCAGCTCGATCTGTCGTGCGCGATGTGCCACGACGCGTTGGCGGGCAAGCGCCTGGCCGGCAGCGTCATCCCGCAGGGCCACCCGAGCGGTTACCCGATCTACCGGCTCGAGTGGCAGGGCATGGGATCGCTGCAACGCCGGCTGCGCGGCTGCTTGGTGGGGGTGCGCGCTGAACCCTTCGGCGCCGATGCGCCCGAGTGGGTGGCACTCGAGCTCTTTCTGGCCCAGCGTGCCGCGGGCCTGCCCATCGAAACACCGGCGGTGCGGCCGTGACGCCGGAGCATGACGAGGTGATCGCGGCGACGCGACATTGGCTGGAAGCCGCCGTCATCGGCCTGAACCTGTGTCCGTTCGCGAAAGCCGTGCACCAGAAGCAACAGATCGAGTGGATCGTTAGCGCTGCCAGCACCGAAGCCGCTTTGGCGCAGGACTTGCGGCAGGCGATGCAGCGCCTCGCGACGGCGCCGCCGCAAGCCATCGACACCACGCTGCTCATCCATCCGCAGGTGCTGCAGCAGTTCGACGGCTACAACCAGTTCCTCGACAACGCCGACGCGATCCTCGCCGAGCTGGGCCTGCTGGGCGTGCTGCAGATCGCCAGCTTCCACCCGCACTACCGCTTTGCCGGAAGCGACGCAGACGACGTGGCGAACGCCAGCAACCGCTCGCCGTACCCGATGCTGCACCTGCTGCGCGAAGCCAGCGTCGAACGTGCCGTGGCGGCCTTTCCCGACGCGGCCGGCATTTACCAGCGCAACATCGACACGCTGCGCTGCCTGGGCTGGAAGGGCTGGCGGGCGGCGCTCGAATCAGCCGGCCAACAAGAGCGGTGAACGGGTGAGGATCGACTGCGCTTGCTCTGCACCGAGCACGTCGAGCACGGGCTGCCACAGCGCCGCGTAGCGCGGTCGTTGCGCGTCGGGCCGGCCGGTGTGCGGCCAGTCCGAACCCCACAACAAGCGCTCGCCGAACAGCGTGGCAATCCGTTCGATGTGGCCGTGCAAGCCGCGCCAGGGCGCGTCGGCACGCAGCCGGTACCAGCCCGACAGCTTGACCCAGCCGCCGGCCGCGGCGAGCCTTTCGAGCGCCGCCCACGCCGGCGCATCGGGGGACAAGCCGTCGTGCAGGCCGGCCAAGTGGTCGAGCACCACGGTCAAGCCCAATCCTTCGTGCCAGGCCGCGACGTCGGGCAGTTGCGCAGCATCGGCATACCACTGCACGAACCAGCGGCGCTCGCGCAAGCGCGGCGCCAGATCGCCGAGCATGGGGCCAGGGTCACCGCGGTGACCCACCGGCGAGACCCGGTTCACGCGCAGCCCGCGCACACCGGCGGCGTGCCACGCCTCGAGCTGATCATCGGTGAGGGAAGCGCTCGCCACCGCCACGCCGCGGTGCCGGCCACGCGACGCCGCCAACGTGCGCAGCAGCAGCGAATGGTCGTCGCCGTAGACGCGGCGGCGGCCAGTGAGGCGAGCGAGAGCAGCCGGCGGCGTCGCAACAGCAATGGCATCGAAGGTCTCCGCTGGAAATCGCCGTGGGATGATGCCAGCAGCGGATGGACGCGCATGGAGCAGCGATGAAGGTGTGTGTGGTCGGCGCCGGGGCGGTGGGCGGGGTCTTCGCCGCGGTGCTCGGCGGGCGCGTCGAGCTGTCGACACTGGCCCGCGGCGCCACGCTCGAGGCCTTGCAGGCGCGCGGCTGGCAGGTGATCGATGCCGACGGCAGCGCGCGCAGCGTCACCGTGCGCGCGTCCGGCGATGCCGCCGCGTTGGGCCCGCAGGAGCTTGTCATCGTTGCCGTCAAGGGGCCGGCGCTGCCGGCAGTGGCGGGCGCGGTGCAAGCGCTGTGCGGGCCCGACAGCGCCGTGCTGGTGGCGATGAACGGCGTGCCCTGGTGGTTCTTCGACGGTCTCGGCGGCGCACTCGACGGTTACCGTTTGACCTCGGTGGACCCGCAAGGCGTGGTGGCCCGCGCGATGCCGACCTCCGCGGTGATCGGCGCGGTGGTGCACTGGAGCAGCGTTTCCCCGGCGCCCGGCGTGGTGAAGCGGGTCGGCGGCAACGGGCTGATCATCGGCACGCCGGCCGGCGGCACGCATGCGCGGCTCGAGCGGGCGGCCTCACTGCTGGGCGATGCGGGGCTGGCGGTGACGGTCTCCGAGCGCATCCAGCGCGACATCTGGTTCAAGCTGTGGGGCAACATGACCATGAACCCGCTGTCGGCCCTCACCGGTGCCACTTGCGACCGCATCCTCGACGACCCGCTGGCGCGCGCCTTTTGCAGCGCGGTGATGATCGAAGCGCGCGCCATCGGCGCGGCGATCGGCATCCCGATCGATCAAGAGCCCGAGCAGCGCCACGCGGTGACGCGCAGGCTCGGCGCGTTCAAGACCTCGATGCTGCAAGACCTGGAGGCCGGCCGCGCGCTGGAGATCGACGCGCTGGTGGGCGCCGTGCGCGAAATTGGCCAGCGGCTCAGGCTGGCCACGCCGAACATCGATGCGCTGCTCGGCCTGGTGCGGCTGCTCGCGCAGACGCGTGGGCTGTATCCGTAGCGAGGTGCGATTAATCTCGCAGAAGCGCTCGCGGATTTGATGACTTCTTATAGCTAACTTTGTCCGCATGGAATCTCGCAGATGAAGTCGCGGACGACCAAGCGGTACGAGGCCCCTCACCAGTTCGAGCCCTTGATACCGGAGGCGGGCCGCATGGGCGCGCTGCTGGAGCGAGCCAGCGATCTGACGCGCGCGGCCACCGCACTGGGCAGCGCGTCCGGCAAGACCGCTCAGATCGAGCTGCGGGCGCTGCTGCGCAGCATGAACTCGTACTACACCAACCGCATCGAGGGTGAGCACACCCGCCCGAACGACATCGAGCGCGCGCTGCAACAAGACTTCTCGAGCAACGCCGACCTGGCGCGCAAACAGCGTCTCGCGGTGGCCCACATCCGCACCGAGCAAGCGTGCGAGGCAGCGATCGATGCTCGATCCACCGCGGGCGGGGACGCTGTGCGCTGGCTCTACTCGCCGCAGGCGCTGCAATGGCTGCACGGCGAGCTGTTCCGTGGTCTCGATGGCGATGACCTGAGGCTCGCCGACGGGTCGTTGATGGTTCCGGGCGCCTTCCGCTCGCGCCCCGTGGCGGTCGGCGTTCACGAGGCGCCGGTGGCATCGTCGCTGCCCGCGTTCCTGTCCCGATGGGGCGAGGCCAATGGCCGCGTGCGTCGAGGCGAGGCGTCCATCGTCGCCCTAGCGGCGTCACACCATCGGCTGGCATGTATGCACCCGTTCCTCGACGGCAACGGGCGCGTGGTGCGGTTGCACACGCACTTGCTGCTCCACGCCCAGGGGCTGTGCAACGGCCTGTGGTCGCCGCTGCGCGGCTATGCAGGCAGCGAGCAGCGATACAAGGCGCTGCTGAAAGCCGCTGACGAACATCGGCGCGGCGACCTGGATGGCCGCGGCAACCTCACGCAGGCTGGTCTCATGGCCTGGATCGGCTACACGCTGGACATGTGCATCGACCAGGTCGAGTTCATGACCCGGCAGCTCGACATCCAGGGCATGCGCGACCGTATCGCGGCGGCCCTGGCTTTCGAAGCGTCGGCGCTGAAGACCGGTGTGCGGGAAGAGGCGCTGGTGCCACTGCACTACTTGTTTGCCACCCAGACCGAGTTGGGGCGTGCCGAGTTCAAGACGATGCTGGGCCTGGGCGAGCGGGTCGCCACCGAGACGCTTTCGGCACTGGTTCGCCGAGGGTTCGTGGCCACCGATTCGCCGTACGGCAAGCTGCGTTTCGCGGTGCCACGGCACGCGCGCTGAGGTTCTACTTTCCGGCCTTGTGGCCCGAGGCCGAGCAGGACGAGGCAGAACTGCAAGCCGAGCGGGGCTGAGCGAAAGCTCGCTGGTGGCTGGGGCTCTATCGAAAGATAGTCCGGACGAGCCTTCCAACGCCAGTCATTGGCCAAGTCGCTCACCGGTTACTGCCTGAGTTACTGCAGCGGAACTGGCCTTGGAAAACCTCTTCGAACCGCATGGTTTCAACTTTCGCGTTCTACGGCCAAACCGTGTACGCGGCAGCCCTCGCAAACTGAAACCTCGCAGGAATACGATTTCTCTTACAGTTGACTCATTAAGTCAACTTATCATGTTTTTTCATTCTAATCAGCTTGCGGCAGAATGAAAAACTTCCTACAGTTGCCCCGTGGACTCAACTGCCCTTCCTGTTTCATTCAAGGCGTTGCTCGCGAGCCTGCCCAGAGGAGAGCCGCTGAGCACTGCGGCCTTGCAAGCACGCGGCCTCAGTGCGTTCCGGGCTTCCGCGCTGGCCCGCAGCGGCTGGCTGGTGCACTTGGCGCGCGGCGTGTACATGCTGCCGGGCGACACGCTCGCGCGCGACGGCAGCCTGGCCTTCCTGTCGGCGCAGACGCCGGGCTTTCACGTCGGCGGCAAGACGGCACTCGCGTGGCGGGGGGTGCGCCAGAACATCGCGTTCCGCGAACACCTGAGCCTGTGGGGCAACACGTCCCGGCGCTTGCCCGAGTGGTTCACACAGCGGTTCTCGGCGGGCTATCAGGCGAC
>JANNQO010000013.1:0-7725 GCA_031400795.1 Rubrivivax sp.
CACCGTCTCGCCGATGTTGTCGCCGCCCACCGCCGATGTGATGATCGACTGCACGTCGGCGATGTTCATGCCGAAGCGCGCGGCGGCGTCGCGGTTGATGATCACGTCGACGTAGCGGCCACCGGTGAGGCGTTCGGCCAACGCGCTGCTCACACCCGGCACGTCCTTCAACGCACCCTCGATCTCGCCGGTCACGCGGTCGATGGTGGCCAGGTCGGCACCTGCCACCTTCACACCGACGGGGCTCTTGATGCCGGTGGCCAGCATGTCGATGCGGTTGCGGATCGGCGGCACCCAGATGTTGGCCAGGCCGGGCACCTTGACGATGCGGTCGAGTTCATCGACCAGCATGTCCTGCGTCAGGCCGGGCCGCCATTGGCTCTTCGGCTTGAACTGGATCGTGGTCTCGAACATCTCCAGCGGCGCCGGGTCGGTGGCGGTCTCGGCGCGGCCGGCTTTGCCGTACACGCTGGCCACCTCGGGCACGGTCTTGATCAGGCGGTCGGTTTGCTGGAGCAGCTCGGCGGCCTTGCCCGCACTCAAGCCCGGCAGCGCCGAAGGCATGTAGAGCAGATCACCTTCGTCCAGGCGCGGCATGAACTCGCCGCCGATGTGCTGCAAGGGCCAGAAGCTGGCGGCCAACATCAGCGCGGCGACCACCAGCGTGAGCTTGGGCACCCGCAGCACCGCGTTCAGCAGCGGCCGGTAGATCGCGATCAGCCAGCGGTTCAGCGGGTTGGTCTTCTCAGCGGGAATGCGCCCCCGGATCAGATAGCCCATCAGCACCGGAATCAGCGTTGCCGAGAGCCCTGCCGCTGCGGCCATCGCGTAGGTCTTCGTGAAGGCCAGCGGCGAGAACAGCCGCCCCTCCTGCGCTTCGAGCGTGAACACCGGGATGAAGCTCAGCGTGATGATGAGCAGCGAGAAAAACAGCGCCGGGCCGACCTCGGTGGCCGCATCGCCGATGACCTTCCAGCGTGCTTCGCCTTCGAGCTGCCGGTCCGGGTGCTCGTGGCTCCAGCGCTCCAGGTGTTTGTGCGCGTTCTCGATCATCACCACCGCCGCATCGACCATCGCGCCGATGGCGATCGCGATGCCGCCCAGCGACATGATGTTGGCGTTCACCCCTTGGTAGTGCATGACGATGAACGCGACCAGGATGCCCAGCGGCAACGAGACGATCGCGACGAACGCCGAGCGCAGGTGGAACAGGAAGACGAAGCACACCAGCGCGACGACGATGAACTCTTCGAGCAGCTTGTGGCCGAGGTTCTCGACCGCGCGCTCGATGAGTCCCGAGCGGTCGTAGACCGGCACGATCTCCACACCCTTGGGCAGGCTGCCTTGCAGCGAGATCAGCTTGGCCTTCACCGCCGCAATCGTCTCCAGCGCGTTCTTGCCCGAGCGCATCACGATCACTCCGCCGGTGGCTTCGCCTTCGCCGTCGAGCTCGCCGATGCCGCGCCGCATCTCGGGCCCGACCTGGATGCGCGCCACGTCACCCAGGCGCACCGACACGCCGGCGTCGGTGGTCACCAGAGGCACCTTGCGGAAGTCGTCGAGCGACGCCAGGTAGCCCGAAGCGCGCACCACGTACTCGGCCTCGCCGAGTTCGAGCACCGAGCCACCGGCCTCCTGGTTGGACTTGCGGATCGCATCGACGACTTTCGTATGCGCGATGCCGTAGGCCGCCAGCTTGTCCGGGTCGAGCAGGATCTGGTACTGGCGCACCATGCCGCCCACCGAGGCCACTTCGGCGACGTTGGGCACCGTTTTCAGCTCGTACTTCAGGAACCAGTCCTGCAGCGCGCGCAATTGGCCGGCGTCTTGCGTGCCGCTGCGATCGATCAGCGCGTACTGGTAGATCCAACCCACGCCGGTGGCATCGGGCCCGAGCGAGGCCCTCGCGCCGCTGGGTAGTTTCGATTGCACCTGGTTCAGGTATTCGAGCACCCGCGAACGTGCCCAATACAGATCGGTACCGTCCTCAAACAGCACATAGACGAAGCTGTCGCCGAAGAACGAATAACCGCGCACCGTCTTCGCACCCGGCACCGACAGCATCGTCGTCGTCAGCGGATACGTGATCTGGTTTTCGACGATGCGCGGCGCCTGGCCCGGGTACGTCGTGCGGATGATCACTTGCACGTCCGACAGGTCGGGCAGCGCGTCCAGCGGCGTGCGCAGCACCGAGTACACGCCCCAGGCGCTGACCATCACCGTGGCCAGCAGCACCAGGAAGCGGTTCGCAATGGACCAGCGGATCAACGCGGCGATCATGGTTTGCTCCCGACCTTGGCACCATCAGCGGCGGCCGGCCTCGGATCGACGTTCAGTCGCGCCTCGACGCCCTTCAGGCTGGCCTCCGAGTCGATCAGGAACTGCGCTGACACCACCACGCGTTGACCGGCCTGCAGCCCGCGCTTGACCTCGGTCTGGCCGCCACTCTCGATGCCGATCTCGACATCCACCGGCCGGAAGCGGCCGCCTTTGTCATCCTGCTCGGCGAGCATCACCACCGTGCGCCGGCCGGTCTGGATGATCGCTTCGGTGGGCACCAACAGCGCCTTGTGCTCGCGCATGTCCATGAACTGCATCTGCACGAACATGCCGGGCACCAGCGCGCCGTTGGGATTCGCGAGTTCGACGCGGGCCTTCAACGTGCGGGTGGTCGGATTGACCTCGGGCAGGATGGCCTGCACCTTGCCGTCGAACTTCGTGCCGGGCACGGCCGGGCTGGCGGCCTGGACCTTCGCACCGGGCCGCAGCAGCGCCGACTGGCTCTCCGGCACTTCGGCGTGGGCCCACACCGTGCCCAGGCCGTTGATGCGAAAGAGCGTGGCGCCGGACATCACGGTCATGCCTTCGCGCGCCATCAACTCCGTCACGACACCGCCGATCGGTGCCAGCAGCGTGAAACGGGGCTGCGTGCTGCCGCTGCTGTCGACGAGCGCGATCTGCGCTTCGCTCATGCCGACCTGGCGCATGCGTTGTCGTGCAGCGTCGACCAGCGCCGCGAGGTCGGTACCTTGCATGCGGCGCACCGACAGGAACTCTTCCTGCGCGGCGATCCACTCCGGCATGTACAGCTCGGCCAGCGGCTGGCCCTTGGCCACGCGGTCGAGCGTGGCGCGTACATGCAGCCGCTCGACGTAGCCGGTGGCTCGCGCTTGCACGATCGCCTGGTCGCGCTCGTTGAAGGCGATGCTGCCCACGGCGGACACCTGCGGCGACAGCGTGCCTTGCGTGACGGCCGCGGTGCGCACCCCCAGGTTCTGCTGGATGCGCGGGCTGACCGTGACCTTGCTGCCGTCGCCGCCATCGCTGTCGGCATAGACCGGCACCAGCATCATGTCCATGAACGGCGACTTGGCCGGCTTGTCGAACTTGTTCCCCGGCACCATCGGGTCGTGGTAGTAGAGGATCTTCTTGCCCGTGGCCGGATCGACGTCGCCGGCCTTGATGCCCGCAGTGATGTGGCGCCGCGTGGCTGCTTCGCCCTGCGCGATGCTCTGCGGCACGACCTCCCCGGCCGCTGCCGCGTCGCGGCCGCCGGCGGTGGGCAGCGCCGGGGCCATGTCCATGCCGCGGCTCATGCCCATGGCGTACAGGCCGTAGCCGGCAGCGCCGATGACGCCTGCCGTGATCACGACCGCCAAGCCGATCAGAAAGGGTTTGCGATTCATCGTTGCTGCTCCTGGATGAGCGCCGGGCGATCCGTCTTCGGCATCGGCTGTTCGGGCGGAATCAGGTACTCGAGCTGAGCCCACAGGCCAGCGGTTTCCATCTCCAGCCGCAGGCGTTCGATCCGCGTGTCGATCTCCATGCGCCGCGCTTCCAGCACCGAGCCGAGCGGCCCGCTGCCGCCGCGATAGGCAGCGATCGCCGCCCGCGTGCGTTCGCCGGTGAGCGGGATCAGCGTGCTGTCGTACTGCGTCAGCCGGTCCCGGTTGCCCTGCCAGTGCCGGAGCCAGCTGCGAGCTTCGGACAGATGCTCCCGGGTAAGCTCCTCGCGCTGCAAGCGCATCTGCTCGGCCACGGCCAACTTGGCCGCGACCTCGCGGTCCTGCCGGTTTTGCTGATCGAGCTGCAGCGGGATCGCGACATTGACCGACACCATGTTGGAGTAGGCGGGGCCGCGCTGGCTGTACGTCAGCTCCACGCTCCAGTCCGAACGCTTGTTGCTCTGCGCGACATCGGCCTCGGCGCGCGCCACGGCCTCCTGGGCGGCCATCAGCGCGACCTGCGGGTGATGCTCGAGATGGATTTCGAGTTCGCCGCTTTGCAGTCGCACGGTGGCCAGACCGGGCGGCGGGGCAAGCGAGCGCTCGGCACCGGGACCGACCCAGCGCCAGAGCTTCGTTCTGGCGCTGGCGAGATGAATATCGATCTGGCGGATTCGGTCCTCGATCTGCGCGACCGCCGAACGTGCGGCGAACAAGTCCGCTTGCGCGCCGCGCCCGCCGCGGTAGGCGGCGTCGGCAGCTTCGATCTGCAATGCGCTTTCGGCGCGTTGCACTTGCAGCAGCTCGCGCATGCGCTCCTGGTAGTGGCGCTCGAGCCAGGCCATCGCGGTGTCGCGCCGCAGGCTGGCCAGCGCCAAGCTGCGGCCGGCCTGTGCCACGTCCGCCTCACGATCGAAACGCGCGGAGCGGGCCCTGAGCTTGTCGTTGCGGGTGAACTCCTGCGCCACGCCCACCGAGAGCATCGTGAACGAATCGCGTGTCAGGCTGAAGCGCTCGGGCCCGCTGATCGGCAGGCTGCTCAGGCCGGTTTTCAGCGTCGGGTCGGGCAGCTGTCCGGCTGCCGCGGACAGGGCCCTGGCTGCGGCAGCGGCCGAGTCCTGCGCCGGCAATTGGCGCGATCGATCCTGCGCCAGGCGCAGGGCGTCGTCGAGGGTCAGCGGCGGTTGGGCTTGGGCATGCAACCCGATCGCGGCGGCGCCGCACAGGGCCAGGGCCGGCACCCAGCGGCGCGGCGAGCGCCACGCGTGCGGCGATGAAGCAATGAACATGAAATCTCCAGACAACGAATCGGTGGTCTCGTGTCGGGCCCGATCAGCAGATGCATGCGAAAAGCTCGCGTGTGCAGACGAGCACGACCGATGCGCCCGAGCGACCCTCGCGGTCACCGGCGCAGGCGTGATGTCAGCAGATCAGATGCGAAAAACGCAGTGCAGGATGGCGTGCGGTGGGGCCGCCGCAACCAGCGCACTCATCGCGGCCGCCGCCAAGCGCGGCAGGGGCACCGGCTCGGGCATCAGCGGCGTGGCATACAGCGCCACCAGCACGGCCGCCGGCGCGTTCAGCGTCGCGGCCTTGTCGCTCTGTTGGCCGTACTTGCAATGTTCAGCGCAGAGATTGGGCGACGACGGATCCATCGCGCCGGCCATGTCCTCGCAATTTCTCGTCGCTGCCAGGCCGGCGCTTGCAACGCCGCGCTCGCTCGACGCGGCGTCGGCCGCGGCAGGCATCTGCATGTTCGCCGGCACCATCGACAGGGCCGGGCACACGTACGCGGCAATCGCCAGCTGCGCCGCGAACAACACACCGGCAAGGGCACAAGCCACCGCGCGGAGCCAGCGGCGTGTCATGACCGGCACTCGCCATGCCACGCACAAAGCGGGTGCGATGCGAGGCGGGGGGTTGAATGCGGCAATCATGAAAGTCAGCGTGATCCGGCTTCGCACCGGGAGCGACTTCGAGTCTACGCGCTAGCGCTGCAGCCTGACCGTGATCGTGGCGGGTGCCACGGACTTGTTGCTCCACATCCAGCAGTAGTCCTGATCGATCCTGGTGTCGAGCGTGCCTTTCGCGGTGGCCACCGCCGTCAGCCTGGATGGGAACACCACTTCCTTGCCGACGTAGTAATGCACGTTGAAGTCCAGCGGGGCGCTGGCCTCGAAGCGCCAGCGCACCTTCAGTCCGGCGGGCAGCTTGCCGCAGGCCTCCGCGAACTGGGTGGGTGCCACGCTCAGGCGGCGCGCAAAGCGTCCGTGGGTGTCCCATGCGATGTCCATGACATCGGCGAAGGCGCTGTCGGCGAGGGCTGCCAGCACCGCCACGGCCGCCACTGTGCGGAGCCTGCGGGTGAAAAAGGGACGCGACTCAATGCTGTCGTGTTCCATCTCCGGGAACTTCTTCATCACTTCGTAGTGCTCCTGGAGTTCCTTCTCGGTGCCCAGCACCAGTTCGTGCTTGAGCTTGCCCGAGTTCCTGATCACGAAGCGAATCGTCTCGCCCTGCCTGGCATCGATGCTCGAGGGCGTGTAGCGCATGGCATCGCTCATGTCGATCCGCACGGTGCGGGTGACGCTGGCCGCCTTGCCGGGTTCGCCGATCGAGGACTTGTCATGCCCGCCGGCGTGGGAATCCGCGGCCCGGATGAGCGGCGACGAGATCGCCAGCGTGAGCGCCAGGGCGAAGGCCAGGATTCGGGTGTTCATGGAAAGCCCTTTCAGAAGGGGCGAAGGCAAGGCCAGCCACCATCAGGGCGGATTGGCCTGAAAAACGCATGCCCATGCGGTGTCACTAGATCACCTCGTCGGCACGAAGCAGCGGGCTTTGTGGGACCGTGATGCCGGACGCATCAAGCTCAGACTTTCCCAGACGACGCAACGGCGGTCGGGGCTGCCCCGGCCGCGCGGCAGAAGCACATTCAGCCCGAATTCAGGCGTCGCTAAGGACGCCCGCCGCGGCGATCCCGAGACTGGCCATCGAGGCGGCTCGAGCGCTGCGCGCAACGCGCGCGACGTCGCGTGCGCCGCCTCGCCCCGCGCGAGCGTCGACTCGGTTCGCACGGTGGCCCGCCCATCATCGACGAGGAGATCTCGCGTGACTCTGTTCGCAGGACTGATGGCCCACGTCAAGCGTCAACCGACGCTGCACCGGTGGGCATTGAAGGCGTATTCGATGAGAAACCCGCCGCCCCATCGGCGGCCGAACATGGAGTTCGAGTTCGACGCCTGGGCCGGCGTCTCGTCCCTGCACTGGCGGGGCGGGCGCCAGATCGGTGAGGACAACGCCGGTCCATACCCCTACCGCGAGATCACGCGGAACCGGTACGAGAGCTGCAAATTCGCCGATTCGCGCCGCGGGCTGCAGATGAACGTCACCAACCTGCAGCTGATCATGCCGCACACGAAGGACGCGTACCGGCTGACGACCGCGCTGCGCAACCGGTACATCGCCAAGCGGGGTCTGCAGAGCCCGCGCTTCAGCCTCGTGCAGGCCTATCTCTTCTCCAAGTTCTCGATGGGCTTGCCGGCCTACCTCACGCGGCGCCGCGACCGGCCGGTCCGCGACGGTTCGCTGGGGCCGCTGGAGACGGCGTTCTACATGCTCGCGACCGCGCCCTTCATGCTCGTGCGGCAGACGATGGCGCGCGGCGATGCGACGTGCCTCGACCCGCGGCCGATGAGCGGGCAACGCCTGTACGAGCTCGCCGATGCGTCGGGCGTGCTGATCTCGCCTCGCGACTGCGTCTGCCCGGCGAGCACGCGACTGATCTCCGAGTTCTTCGACGTCATCATGAACGGCAGCTATGCCGGTCCGATGGACTCGATCGAGGTTCAGCGTGTGCTGGACCTGCTCGGCGACTGGGATCGCTTCTACGCCTATGTGCAAGCCTCGTCGCGGCTCGAGCTGCTGGTCAAGCTGAGCCAGGCGTCGACGGCCTGCGCCCTGCTCGCCCTGCACCGCAGCAGGGGCTGGACCGCAGTGCCTT
>JANNQO010000014.1:0-9277 GCA_031400795.1 Rubrivivax sp.
GTTGGTGCCGTTCAAGTACAAGTGGGCCTGGGAGAAGTACCTCTCGAGTTGCGCCAATCACTGGATGCCCAACGAAGTCAACATGTCGCGCGACATCGCGACCTGGAAAGACCCGAACGGCCTGACCGAAGACGAGCGCCGCCTGATCAAGCGCAACCTCGGCTTCTTCGTCACCGCCGATTCGCTGGCCGCCAACAACATCGTGCTCGGCACCTACCGGCACATCACCGCGCCCGAGTGCCGCCAGTTTCTGCTGCGCCAGGCTTTCGAAGAAGCGATCCACACGCACGCCTATCAGTACATCGTCGAGTCACTCGGCCTGGACGAAGGCGAGATCTTCAACGCCTACCACGAGGTGCAGTGCATCCGCGACAAGGACGAATTCCTGATCCCGTTCATCGACGCGATCATGGACCCGAACTTCCGCACCGGCACCCCTGAGGCCGACCAGACGCTGCTGAAGAGCCTGATCGTCTTCGCATGCCTGATGGAGGGCTTGTTCTTCTACGTCGGCTTCACGCAGATCCTGGCCCTGGGCCGGCAGAACAAGATGACGGGCGCTGCCGAGCAGTACCAGTACATCCTGCGCGACGAGTCGATGCATTGCAATTTCGGCATCGACCTCATCAACCAGATCAAGCTCGAGAACCCGCAGCTGTGGACGGCGGCGTTCAAGACCGAGATCAAGGCCTTGTTCGAGCGCGCGGTCGAACTCGAATACCGCTACGCCGAAGACACCATGCCGCGCGGCGTGCTGGGCATGAACGCCTCGATGTTCAAAGGCTACCTGCGCTACATCGCGAATCGCCGCGCGCAGCAGATCGGGATCGACGCGCTCTTCCCCAACGAAGAGAACCCGTTCCCGTGGATGAGCGAAATGATCGATCTGAAGAAGGAACGCAACTTCTTCGAAACCCGTGTCATCGACTACCAGACCGGTGGCGCCCTGAGCTGGGAGGAGTGAGGCCCTGCGCCTCGCCGAAGATCATGAAGAACCCACAACAAGAACGGCGATGCATCGCCGCTGGAACCAGGTCAAGACTCGCGGTGCGACTCATGTCGCCGTCAGATGCGCCAGGCCGCACCGCCACTGCATTCACTGCACCGGGGCTGTTGACCTACGGGCAGTGAATCGCCGCGCTGTATCGAGCAGCGCGGTGTATTTCGTAACTTGATCAAGGAGATCGTTATGGCAACTGCGAAGAAAGCCCCGGCAAAGAAGGCCCCGGCAAAGAAGGCGGCCGCGAAGAAGGCCCCGGCGAAGAAGGCACCGGCCAAGAAGGCCGCCGCGGCGAAGAAGGCGCCGGCGAAGAAGGCTGCGGCCAAGAAGGCGCCGGCGAAGAAAGCCGCTGCCAAGAAGGCGCCGGCGAAGAAGGCTGCGGCCAAGAAGGCGCCGGCCAAGAAAGCCGCTGCCAAGAAGGCCAAGCCCGCCGCGAAACCTGCCGCCAAGAAACCCGCTGCCAAGAAGGCTGCGAAGAAGGCGGCGCCCGCGGCGCCCGCTGCCCCTGCGGCAGCACCTGCTCCTGCGGCGAAGACGGCATTGAGCCCGGCTGCGGCCTGGCCTTTCCCGACCGGCAACAAGCCCTAGGCTTGCACCGGCTGCGCGGCGCCACGAGGTGCCGCGCAGTGCTTCTTCCAAGCCCGGCTCCGGCCGGGCTTTTCGTTTTTATGCACCCTTCAGCACGCCGGCCAGTTCGTGGTTCTGCGGCCCGCGGCAGGCGATCTTGATCGCGCCGATGCGGTTGCCCAGTGCGACGCTGCGCTCGAGTGTCCAGCCGCATTCGAGGCCGTACAACAAGCCGCCGCGGAAGGCGTCGCCGCAGCCCGTCGGGTCCACCACATCGGCGGCTTGCACACCCGGCACCGGCGTGCGCCGGCCACCGACCCAGATCTCGCAGCCCTCGGCAGCCAGCGTGACGATCACGCCGCGGATGTTCGGCCGCATCGACATGGCCTCGATGCTCTCGCCCGTGCGCTCGCAGAGCATGCGCGCCTCGTAGTCGTTCAGCGCCACCCAGCTTGCCAGGCCGAGGATTTCGCGGTGCTGTGCTCCGTCGAACTGCGGCAGCTGCTGGCCGGGATCGAAGACGAAAGGGATGTTCGCCGCGGCCATCTGGTGCGCGTGCTGCCACATCGCATCGCGGCCATCGGGCGCGATGATGCCGATTGCCAGGTCGTCGCGCGTGGCGCTCTGCGGCACAGCGATCTTGTGCGCATGACTCATCGCGCCGGGGTGGAATGCGGTGATCTGGTTGTTGTCGCGGTCGGTGGTGATGTGGCATTGCGCGGTGTGCAGTTCGCCGTCGCGCCAGATCAGCGACGTGTCGGCGCCCCAGCCGGCGATGCGCTGCAAGTACTCGCCACCGTCCACGCCCAGCGCCGCCATGACCACCGGCCGGCCGCCCAGCGCCTGCACCGTGTAGGCGATGTTGCCGGCGCAGCCGCCCCACTCGCGGCGCAGCGTGGGCACCAGGAACGAGACGTTCAGGATGTGGATCTGATCCGCCAGGATCTGCTCGGCAAAGCGTCCCGGGAAGGTAGTGATGGTGTCGAAGGCGAGCGAGCCGCAGATCAGAGCAGGCATGGGTGTGATGCCGCCGCGGCGGCCCGGTCAGGGGTAGAAGATTTCGATCGTATAGCCGGCCACCGGGCGCTCGGCGATGGACAGCGTGGCTTGCAGCGGCAATTCCGCGCTCGCTGCGACCATCGTCACAGCGCTGCCCAATTCGCTGGCCAGGAAAGCGCGCCGGGCAATCACCCGGCCTTGCGAATCGGTGAGCGTGAGGTCGATCGACGGCAGCGCCAGAGCCATCGCCGAGCGGTTGTGCAGCACCACCGAGAAGCGGTAGGTGCTGGTGCCTTCCACGCGCACCAGGCCGCTCGAATCCACCGCCAGCGCTTCGATCCAGCGCGGCGGCTCGATGCGGCAGCCGCTCCAGCCGCACAGCGCATCGAGCAGCGGCCGCGTGCCCACCCAGCGCGCGGCCACCAGGTCGCGATACTCGAGAGCCAGCTGAAGCACCAGCACCAGCGCCAATCCGAGCGCGGCGACGACGAGGCCACGGCGCAGCCTGGGCTGCTGCCAGCGCGCGGCACGGTCGGCGGCTTGCACGAAGGTCGGGGGCGGATGCAGGTCGGCATCGGCCTCGGAGCGTGCCGGGTCGGTGTCGAGCGCTTCGGGTCCTTCGCTGCTGCGGCGCTCGCTGTCGTCGATGTGGATCGGAGGCGCCTCGTCTTCGGCGCGCTGCGTCGGCAGATCGAAATGCACCCGCACCGGTTCTTCGGCGGCACTCGGGAGCGGCGTCTCCCCCGGCACCGGGATGTCCGCTGCGCGAAGCTGCGTCAACTCGTGCATCACGCCCTGACTCAGCGCTTCGGCATGCGGCGTCGCCGGCGGCGTGATCGGCGCGGCGCGCGACAAGTCGACCAAGTGGTCGACCGCGTTGAAGACCTGGTTGCAGCGCCCGCAGCGCACCCAGCCTTCGCTGACGCGCAACTGGTCCTGCACGACGCGGAACACCGTGGCGCAGGCAGTGCAGCGCGTGGCCAGCGTCATCGGCGTTGTCCGGTCATCAGGATCCAGCCCTCCTCGGCGTCGTGCACCGAGAGGGCGAGAAAGGGCGCATAAGCCTCGCACAACTCGTCGGCCTGGCGATCGAGGATGCCGGCGAGCACCAGCTGCCCCTGCGGCGCGAGATTCGCGCACAGCAGCGGCGCGAGCAGCTTCAGCGGCATGGCCAGGATGTTGGCCAGCACCAGTGGGTACTCGCCGCGGGCCAGCTCGGGCGTGCCGGCTTGCAGTTCGACCTGATTGGCGCGTGCGTTGTCGCGCGTGGCGGCCAGCGCCGCGGCATCGATGTCCACCGCGTCGATCTGCCGCGCACCGAAGAGGGCCGCGCCGATCGCCAGGATGCCCGAGCCGCAGCCATAGTCGAGCACACGCGGCCACGCCGCCGCATGCGACGCGATCCAGCGCAGGCACATGCGCGTGGTCGGGTGCGTGCCGGTGCCGAAGGCCAGACCCGGGTCGAGGCGGATCACCTGCTGTGCCGCCGGCGGCGGAGCGTGCCAGCTGGGCACGATCCAGAACTGCGGCGTGATTGCCACCGGCGTGAACTGCGACTGGGTGAGCCGCACCCAGTCAAGGTCAGCCACCGGCTCGAGTGATTGCAGCTGCAGCGGCTGCCAGGCGTCCTGCGCCAGCAGCCAGGCCGCGGCGCGCTCGGCCGTCTGTTCGTCGTCGAACAGAACGCGCAGCGTGGAGCGTCGCCACGCGGCGGCCGGCGCCAGCATGCCCGGCTCACCGAACAGCGGCTGTTCGGCCGCGCTGCCGGCGTCGGCGTCTTCGACCGAGACCGACAGCGCGTCGAGTTGCTCCATCAGGGCCTCCGAGACCGCCTCGACCCGATGCTCACCGGTGTGCAGCACCAACTCGTGCATCGGTCCTATCGCCGGTGCTGCCCGAGCCAGTGCTCGAGGTAGTGGATGCTGGTGCCGCCTTCGACGAACTTGGCGTCCACCATCAGCTCGCGGTGCAGCGGAATGTTGGTCTGGATGCCTTCGACCACCGTCTCCGACAGCGCGGTGCGCATGCGCGCCAGCGCCTGCTCGCGGGTGTCGCCGTGCACAATGATCTTGCCGATCATCGAGTCGTAGTTCGGCGGCACGAAGTAGTTGGTGTAGACGTGCGAATCCACCCGCACGCCCGGCCCGCCCGGCGCGTGCCACATCGTGATGCGGCCGGGCGACGGGGTGAACTTGTACGGGTCTTCGGCGTTCACGCGGCATTCCAGCGCATGGCCGCGCATCTGCACGTTGCGCTGCGCGAAGGGCAGCTTCTCGCCGGCGGCGACGCGGATCTGCATCTGCACGATGTCGATGCCGGTGACGAGTTCAGTCACCGGGTGCTCGACCTGCACGCGGGTGTTCATCTCGATGAAATAGAACTCGCCTTCTTCGTACAGGAACTCGAAAGTGCCTGCACCGCGGTAGCCGATCTTCTTGCAGGCGGCGGCGCAGCGGTCGCCGATGCGCTCGATGACACGCCGCGGGATGCCCGGCGCCGGCGCTTCTTCGATGATCTTCTGGTGCCGGCGCTGCATCGAACAATCCCGCTCGCCCAGCCAAACCGCGTTCTTGTGGCTGTCGGCGAGTACCTGGATCTCGATATGGCGCGGGTTCTCGAGGAACTTCTCCACGTACACCGCGGAATTGCCGAACGCGGCGCCCGCCTCGGCACGGGTGGTCTGCACGGCGTTGATCAACGCCGCTTCGGTGTGCACCACGCGCATGCCGCGCCCGCCGCCGCCGGCGGCGGCCTTGATGATCACCGGGTAGCCCACCGTGCGCGCGATGCGGATGATCTCCTTCGAGTCGTCGGGCAGCGCACCTTCGCTGCCGGGCACGCAGGGCACCCCGGCCTTGATCATGGTCTGCTTGGCCGAGACCTTGTCGCCCATGATGCGGATCGCCTCGGGCGTGGGGCCGATGAAGACGAAGCCGCTCTTTTCGACACGCTCGGCGAAATCGGCGTTCTCCGACAGAAATCCGTAGCCCGGGTGGATGGCTTCGGCATCCGTCACCTCGGCGGTGGAGATGATCGCCGGCATGTTCAGGTAGCTCAGCGCGGAAGGCGGCGGGCCGATGCACACCGCTTCGTCGGCGAGCTTGACGTACTTGGCTTCGCGGTCGGCCTCCGAGTAGACGATCACCGACTTGATGCCCATCTCGCGGCATGCGCGCTGCACGCGCAAGGCGATCTCTCCGCGATTCGCGATCAGGATTTTCTTGAACACTTCGCGCCTAGTCGACGATGAACAACGGCTGGCCGAACTCGACCGCCTGCCCGCTCTCGCACAGGATGCGCGTGATCTTGCCGGCCACGTCGGCTTCGATCTCGTTCATGATCTTCATCGCTTCGATGATGCAGACCGGTTCGCCTTCCTTGATCTGCGAGCCGACATCGACGAAAGCTTTTGCGCCGGGGCTGGCCGAACGGTAGAAGGTGCCGACCATCGGCGACTTGATGAGCTTGCCGGGCGGCTCTTCTTCGGCGGCCGCCACGGCAGCGGCCGACGGTGCCGCCGCGCTGGTGGCCACCGTTGTCGGTGCGGCAACCTGCATCACCGCGGCCGAGCCCAGCGCAGCGCCCGGCGCCGGCGGGCTGCCCTTGACGATGCGCACCTTGCCCTCGGCTTCGGTGATCTCGAGTTCGTGGATGTTCGACTCGGAGACGAGGTCGATCAAGGTCTTCAGTTTTCTCAGGTCCATTCGTGTCCTCGTCCGCGCGGCGCTGGGGCCGTGCGGCGGTTAGCGCTCAGGCGCTGGCGGTGGTGCGGCGTGCCAGCGCCGCGTCGAGCGCGTAGCGGTAGCCGTCTACACCCATGCCGACGATCACGCCCACCGCGATCTCGGAGAAGTACGACTGGTGGCGAAACGCTTCACGGCGGTGCACGTTGGTCAGGTGCACTTCGATGAACGGAATCGCCACGCCGGCAAACGCATCGCGCAGCGCAACGCTGGTGTGGGTCAGCGCGCCGGGGTTGATGATGATGAATTCGGTGCCGTCCAGGCGCGCCGCGTGCACCCGGTCGATCAGCGCCCCTTCGTGGTTGCTTTGAAAGGTATGCACCTTGGCGCCGGCTTTTGCTCCCAACTCGACCAGATTGGCATTGATCTGCTCAAGCGTGGTCGCGCCGTAGATCGCCGGTTCGCGAGTGCCGAGCAGGTTCAGATTCGGGCCGTTGAGGACGAGGATGCTCATCAGTGGGGCCACCGGGATCGCTGAGACTGCCGGCGAAATTGCAAAGGCGCCGACTTTACGCCGGTTTAGCGGCATGTAGGCATCAACTGAGCGTCAATTCGACGGCGTAGTGGAAAACGCGGCCCAGCGCCGCAGTTCTTCCTCGCCAATCTCACCGATCTTGCGTTGCACGACCTCGCCGCGCGCATTCAGCGCCACGGTGAAGGGCAGCCCACCGCCCGTATTGCCGAGCCGCTGGCTCCAGTCAAGGCCCGCGGCGCCGGCCAGCGCGATCGGCAGCGTGAGAGGCGTGCGTTGCAGGAACTGCCGCACCGGGCCGGCCTCGTCAACGGCCAGCGCCAGCACCTGCCAGCCGTGGCTCGCCGTGTCGCGGTGGAAACGGTCCAGCATCGGCAGCTCGCGCACACAAGGCGGACACCAAGTGGCCCAGAAGTTCATCACCAGCGGGCGGCCGCGCAGCGAGGTCATGGCGAAGCCGGCGCCATCGGGGGTTGGCCAGCGCTGTACCCACAGTTCAGCGTCGGCGCGGTTGGATGGCGCCGAATCCTGCGTCCATCGCCACCGCGCACCGATCGCCAGCGCAGCGGCGCCGGCCCCCGCGAAGAGCCAGCCGCGGCGTTTCATGCGCTGGCGGACCCGTCGACCAGCAGGCGTTGCAGCGCAGCCAGGTCGCCGCGCCAGGCGCGGCCCCGCGCGTCGGGCTTCAGCGCGCCGCGCAGATCGTCGTGGTCGTGTACGGTGAGGTGCACCGTGACCCGTTCGCCCAGCGCCGCAGACCGCGACGCCACCGTCAGCACCGGCAGCGGCTCGCCACCCTGGCTGCGTTCCATCGCGCCGCTGTCGTAGTCCACGCCTTCGTTGACGAGCATCAGCTCAGCGTTCTTCGAGTCGTCGCAGTACAGATCGATGAGGACCGCCGAGAGCCGCGTGGCGGTGCCGCGCCAGACCGCACCGGCCAGGTGCGGGCGGAAGGCAGCCAGACGCTGCATCCAGGTCATCGCCACCGCGCGCAGCGCGCGCAACTCGGCCGGCTGCGTGTCGGCGTAGAACAGTTCGAGGTACTCGCGCACCTCGTCCTCGAGCTGTTCGTTGCTCGGCAATTCGGCACGGCGGTGGCCCAGGTCGCGCAGCGCGCGGCGCTTGGCCGAGCCGTAGTCGAGCCCCTCCTCCACCACCAGCCTGGCCGCGGCGGTAGCGATCTCCATGGTGCGCTGGTCACCGTTCACGGCAGATCCACCGCCCCCATGCGCGCCATGATGGTGGCAGCACGGCTGCTGACATAGGCCGACTCGGGCTGGCGCTCGAACCGCTTGGGTGCGGGCAGCATCACCGCCAGCCGCGCGGCCGGCTCGGCACCGAGGCGTGCAGCATCGGTGCGGAAGTAGTACTGCGCGGCCGCCTGGGCACCGAACAGGCCCTCGCCCCATTCGACGTTGTTCAGGTAGATCTCCAGGATGCGGCGCTTGGTCAGCAGGCCTTCGAGCATCAGCGTGAGCACCACCTCCTGACCTTTGCGCGGCACCGTGCGCTCGCCCGAGAGCAGCAGGTTCTTCGCCAGTTGCTGCGTGATCGTCGAACCGCCGACGACACGCGCACTCACCGGCCGGCTGGGTCGGCGCTGTGCCTGTTTCTGCGCGCGCGCCTGGGCACGCTGGTTCTTGTCCCAGGCGGTCTCCAACGCCTCCCAGTCGATGCCGGCATGCTCGACGAAGCCGGCATCTTCGCTGGCGATCACGGCACGCTTCAGCGCTGCCGAGAGCCGCTCGTCGTCGACCCACTCCTGTGCCCAGGCGACCTGGCCTTTCTCGGTGGCCAGGCGCCAGATCTCGCTTCGCTGGAAGGTCGTGGACTGCGGATCAACGAGCACCATCAGCGCGATACGCAGCAGGAAGGCCAGCTGCAGGGCGGCAAAGCACAGCAAGAGCAGACCGACGGCGCGCAGCAACGCGACTTTCCAATGCGCCATCAGGCCACCCCGGACAGCCGCGTGCGCAGCGCAGCCAGCACAGGCGCGGTGTCGGGCCGCACACCGCGCCACCACTCGAACGCGAACGCAGCCTGCTCGACGAGCATGCCCAGCCCATCGCGCGGCACACCCCCATGCACCTGCGCCCAGGCCAGGAACGGTGCGGCGGCGGGCCCGTACATCAGGTCGATGGTCAACGTGCCGCGGTCGATCACGCCTGGGTCCACGGGCACCGGGGCCCGCAACAAGCTGCTCGACGACGCGTTGATGACCACGTCGTAGGCGCGCCCGGCCAGACGCAGGCTGCGGGCTTCGAGCCCCGCGCCGTAGCGCGACGCCCAGCGCTGGTGGCGGTGCACCATCGCTTCGGCCTTGCCCAGGGTACGGTTGACGAGCACCAGCTCGGCCGGCCGCGCGCTCAACAGCGGCCCGAGCACGCCGGCCGCGGCGCCGCCCGCGCCCATCAGCAGCACCCCCCGCCGCGCCCGCGCCACGCCGGCGTTGTGGTCGATGTCGCGCAGCAGGCCGACGCCGTCGGTGTTGTCGCC
>JANNQO010000015.1:0-12382 GCA_031400795.1 Rubrivivax sp.
GGTTGTTCTTCTTCGTCGGCGCCACGCGGCCCGAGGTCGACCCCCGGCAGGCACCGGCGAACCATTCACCGCGCTTTCACGTCGACGAGCGCGCGCTGCTGCTGGGCGTGCGCTCGCTGGCCCACCTGACCTGTGATTTTCTCGAAGCGCGCTGAGTCGGAACCGCGCCGCCTCGAATTCGGCCCCCTTACTTCGAAGCCGCGGGCGCGATCACCGTGGCCATGCCGCCGACGCAGCCCTTCGCATCGGGCGCGCTGGCCGCGCACTCCGGAATCGCCGCTCGTTTGCGCACCACGCCGCCCGGTGGGTCCAGCAGGATCAGCACCGCACCCACCGCGGTGACGATGGCCAGCACGACGATGACCAGGCGCTGGCGCGGCGAGATCGGGCGGTAGGCGTCTTCGGCCAGAGGGGTGGGTTCGAAGCGCGGCATCGAGCCTGATTGGACCACCTCGCCGGCCGGGGTCAGCCGCCGCGGTTCACTCCGAGATTTCACCAGCGGCCCCGGATCAGGGCTCACCCGGTGTCGAGACGACTTACAAAGCGCGCGATCCCGTCGAGCGATTTCCGCGTCGCGCAAGACAATCGCTGCTCGCTCAACAAATTGCGAACGCGGCACGATGTTTGCGTGCGGGCATGTCGAGCAAGTCGCTCCAGGCAATCCACGAAACATCCCATGCAGCATCGCTTCCCTCTCGCGTTCGCCGCGGCCCTTGCGCTCAGTCCGTTCGCCGCCCAGGCCACGCTGATGGCGATTGACTTCAGCGTGGTGTCGTCGATCGGCGGCACCGTCACCGGCAGTGGCACCGCATTCACCGACAGTTCCAATCTCGATCCCGGCGACTTCACGATCAACCCCGCTGACCTGAATTCGATGACCATGTCGCTGGCTGGCATCCCCAGCGCGCCGGCATCAACCTCGTTCAACAAGGTCGATCTGAACGACATCGAGTGGGTGTTGAGCATCGACGGTGCCGGCTTGATCAACGATCTCAACTTCTTCATGCGCTTCGACGGCACCAATGCCGACGGCTACAGCATCGAAGGCTTCGGCCCGTTCAATTTCTCGCTGTGTGCGGGCGCAGCCGTACCCGTCGCATGCGCGGGCGGTGCGGCTGCGGTGCTCGATCAGTTGGTGATCAGGGTGACCGATGTGCGCGTGGCCGTCATCCCGGAGCCGCTCTCCGTCGCGCTGGCTGGCCTTGGGCTGCTGGGCCTGGGCTTGGGCCGGCGCAGGGCCGCCTTGGCGAAAGCCTGAATCAGCGCTGGCTGCCGCAGCAGCCGGGGGCCGGGGCGCCCCAATACCTATATCGCGCCCCGCGCATTGACGTGCAGCGCGTACAGCGAATGGCTCGCCGCCATGAACAGGCGGTTGTTCTTCGGGCCGCCGAAGCACAGGTTGGCGCAGCGCTCGGGCAAGTGGATGTGGGCGAGCGCCACGCCCTGTGCGTCGTAGACCCGCACGCCGTCTAGCTGCGCGGCATCGGCCCCGGGCGAGCCGTCACTGCCCAAGCCACACCAGACGTTGCCGCCCTGGTCCACCGCAATGCCGTCATAGGCGCCCGGGCCGAGCGCGCTGGCGAAGAGGCGCTTGTTGGTGAGCTGGTCGCCGGCCACGTCGTAAGCCCAGATCAGCCGGTGCGGCTTGGCGCGGCTTTCCACCACGTACAGCATCCGTTCGTCGGGCGAGAAGGCGAGGCCGTTCGAGCCGGCCAGGTCGTCCAGGGCCATCGTCAGCGTGCCGTTGATCGGGTCGATGCGATAGACGCCGTGCGGCAGTTCGGGCTCGGCCGGTTCGCCCTCCCACCAACCGAGGATGCCGAAGGGCGGGTCGGTGAACCACACGGCTCCGTTGCTTTGGCAAACGATGTCGTTCGGCGAATTGAGCCGCTTGCCTTGATAGCGGTCGGCGAGCACGGTGATGCGCCCGTCGTATTCGGTGCGTATCACGCGGCGCGTGCCGTGTTCGCAGGTTAACAATCGACCTTGGCGATCGCGTGCCAGGCCGTTGGCGTGGTTCGACGGGTGTCTGAATTCCGCCAGCGCGCCGGAGCAATCGTCCCAGCGCAGGATGCGGTTGTTGGGGATGTCGCTGAAGAGCAGAAAGCGCCCATCACCGAACCACACCGGCCCTTCGGCCCAGTAGAAACCGCTGGCGAGCTGTTCGATCGTGCCCGACAGCAGCCGCAACGCCAGGAAGCGCTCGTCGAGCACTTCGATGCAACTGTCGGGCAGGCGGACGGCGGGCGAATAGGGGACTTGGGGGCCTTGGTCCATGGGGCCCGCATTGTCGGCGAAGCCCGGGAAAGTCCTGTGTGCACAGGCCAGACTGGCCTGCCGTCATGCAGCAGCATCGATGGTGCCGGCGCTGCGGCCTGCAACACCACCCACTGAGCGCCCCCAGGACCGGGCTGCGCCCAGTCCGCCCCCCGTGGGGGTCAATCAAAGTGGCAAAGCCACATTTGCTCGAGAGGAACAAGACCATGAGAGACATGAAGCTCGCGATGACGTTCATTGCCGCCGGCGCCCTGCTCGCGGCTTGCGGCGGCGGTGACGTCCGCTTGACGCCGTTCACGATCGACGGCGTTGCCGCCACCGGTGCGCCGGTGGCGGGCAAGACAGTTGCCGTCAAATGCGCCAGCGGCGACGCAGCCAGCGCCACCACCGACAGCCGCGGCGCGTTCCGCGTCGAGATGAGCAACCACAACATGCCCTGCCTGCTCGAAGTGGACGCGGGGGGTACCGCGGGCAAGCTGCACGGCTTCACCTTCACCTCCGGTCGCGTCAACATCACGCCCTTGACGGAGCTGATCGTCGCGCGGGCGCTGCGCAGCAACCCGACGTCGGCCTTCGCCTCGGTCGACTCGCGCACCTTGACGACGATCAACGACGGCATCGCCGCCGCCACCACGGCGATCGTCGGCGAGACCAGCCGGCTGATGGGCTGGACCTTCAGTGTCAACCCGATGACCGGCGCCTTCGCGATCGGCGACGACGACGACAAGGCACTCGACGCGCTGGGCGCCTCGCTGGCCAGCGCGTCTGCCACGCTCGCCACGCTCGCCAGCGCGGCCGCCGCTGGCAGCTCACTGATCGCGGCGCTGCCGCGCGAAGAGACCCGCGGCCACGACGCGGCCCCGTACACGATCAACGCCAACGATGCCGCAGCCACCACCTTCGTGGCGCTGCCCATGGCGCTCGGCGACGCGGTGGACCCGAGCACGACACAGCGCTTCGCCGGCCGGCTCGCTTCCTACGACAACAATCCGGCCAGCCCGTTCGCCGCCTATCGCATCGAGGTGCCGGCCAACTGGAACGGTGAACTGGTGATGTACGCCCACGGCTACGCCGGCGAAGGCGCCACGCTCGCGGGCAACAACTCGAGCATCCGCCGCCACCTGGTGCAGAACGGCTACGCCTGGGCCGCCTCGGGCTACAGCAAGAACTCCTACGAAGTGCGCGCGGGCCTCGAAGACACCAACAAACTGGCGCTGGCGTTCAGCACGATCACCGGCAAGGCAGCGCCCGCGCGCACCTACATCATCGGCCACTCGATGGGCGGGCACATCGCCGCGGCAGCGCTCGAAGAAGAGGCGCTGGCCACGGCGCAGAACCGCTTGCGTTATGCCGGTGCGGTGCCGATGTGCGGCGTGCTGGGCGACGTGGAGCTGTTCAACGGCTTTACCGCGCAGGGGCTGGCCGCACTCACGCTGTCGGGCGTGGGCGCCGCGCTGCCGGCGTCGCTCACCGACCGCCAGCGCTACCAGTCGCTGCTCGGTGCTGACCTGAACCCGAACTCCCTGCGGTTGCCATCGCATACTGCGCTGTTTAACAACTTCCCCAGTGCCGGTTTCACGCCCAAGGGTGCGGCAGGCGCGCAGTACGCCAGCGTGGTGAAGAACACGACCGGCGGCACCCGCCCGCTGTTCGACATCGGCCTGGCGTACGGCGGCAGCTACACCGCCGGGGCCTATGGAAACTTCGGCGTCGACGGCACGCTGACCGGGCTGCTCACCCGCTACAACCTTGATACGCGCGGCATCGTTTACAGCATCGACGGCGACGCGGCGGCCTCCGCAGCGCTGAACGCCGCTGCGCCGCGCGTGGCGCCGGACGCCGACTACAACCGGCTGCGCCGCGACGGTCTGCGCTGGGTGCCGCTGACCAGCGGCAAGCCGTATGCGCCGATGGTCACGCTGCACACGCTGGGCGACCTCTTCGTGCCGTTCAGCATGCAGCAGATCTACCGCAAGCGCGTCGTCGCCGCCGGGCCGGCGCGTGCCGACCGGGTGGTGCAGCGCGCGATCCGCGGCGCCTCGCATTGCGACTTCACCAATGCCGAGATGCAGGCCGCGTTCGACGACATGGTCAAGTGGGTCAAGCAAGGCACCAAGCCGGCGGGCGACGACGTGCTGACAGCGGCAACAGTGGCCGCCCCGACCTACGGCTGCACGCACACCAAGACCATCTTCCATCCGGTGGACGAAGCCACCGGCACGACGCGCACGTTGCGCGGGTTGATCCAGCAGCTGGGGCAGAGCTGCCCGGGGGCGTGACGAGGCAGGGGTCTGAGCGTGTCCGCGCGCGGGGGCGCATGCCCCGCGTTGTTCCTTGCGCACGTACAGCGCCTCGGCGGCGAGACGGCCGACCCTTTGCCACAGACGAGCAAGCTGGCGTCCGTGCCGCAGCTCCGGGTGACACGACGACCTCGCCGGCTTCGCCTTCGAGGGTTGCACCTTGGATGACGTACTTGACTTCGCGCCTTGTCTGGTCACGCTGCCGCTCGGTGATCTGGCCCGAGAGGATCCCCCTGGGGGTTGCATCCGCTGAAGGGGAGCCTCAAGGGCCACTGGTCCGTGTGGGTCAATGCCAATTGGCGCCTGACCTTTCGCTTCGTCGGCGTCAATGTCGAGCTGGTCGACTATCAGGACGATCACTGAAGGGCAACACCATGGCGCGCATGTTCGATCCTCCCCACCCCGGCCTGACGCTGCGCGACGACGTATTGCCTGCGCTCGGCGTGAACGTCACCGACGCGGCGGCACAGCTCGGCGTCTCTCGGGTCGCGTTGTCGCGTGTGCTGAACGGACGCTCGGCGATTTCGCCCGAGATGGCGCTGCGCATTGAAGCTTGGCTCGGCGTGGATCGAGGCGGCGATGCACGCGTGTGGCTGGCCGAGCAGACCGCTTTCGACATGTGGCATGCGCAGCAGCGAATGAAGGCCAACAAGGTCAAGGTGAAGCGTGCGGCTGTCTCCGCCGCCTGAAGGAATCCGGCCTTTTTTCCCTGGTGACAGGGTCACCGCGCACAGGATCGCATCGACCTACAACCTGGACACCCGGGCGATCGTCTACGCCATCGATGGCGACGCGGCGGCCCCTGCGGCGCTCAACGCGGCCGTGCCACGCGTGGCGCCCGACGCCGACTACAACCGGCTGCGCCTCGGACCCCCTTTCACTGCCGCAGCGAGCGCTTCAGCCGCGACAGCGATTGCGGCCGGATGCCCAGGTACGACGCCAGGTGGTGTTGGGCAATCTGCTCGAGCTGGGCGCCGAACCGCAGGTGCATCTCATGGTAGCGCTGCGCTGCCGATTGCAGCAGGAACGACAGCTCGCGTTGTTCCTTGCGCACGTACAGCGCCTCGGCGGCGAGACGGCCGACCCTTTGCCACAGCGCACTCGACTCGTAGAGCGCGGTCATGGTCTGCCAGGGCCACACCAACAGCTCGGTGCGCGTGACGGCGCTGATCGCCACCTGTGCCGGCACCCCCCGCGTGGCACTGCCGAACGAGACCGTGAAGCCGCCCTCGAAGCTGAAGTCCTTGGTCGCTTCGTCGCCGCTGGGCAGCGTCACGTGGTAGCGCACGATGCCGTGGCGGATGAAGGCAATTTCGTGCTGCTGCTGGCCCTGTGTGCAAAACGGTTCGCCGGCATCCAGGCTTCGCTCGCGGCCAGCAGCGATGAAACGATCCAGCTCGTCTTGCGGCAGCGGCGCCAGGCGGCGCAGGAACTGGGCCACGGGATGTGCGTCGGTCACGGTGCGCGCTCCAGCGACGAAGCAGTGCGGATGTGGTCGGTGCATGCTAAGCCCAGCGGCACCGCGGTGGATCAACGCACCGGCAGCACCAGATAGTTCGGCGCACCGGGCTCACTGATCAATGTCACCGTGCAGGGCGGGCTGGCGCCGTTGGGGATCGCTGTGACCCCGTCGGGTCGCCAGGGTCCGGCCGGCAGATGCGTGAACGTGACCATGCCCGCTTGTTCGCTGCCGCCGATGTCCAGCGCCAGTCGATTGCCCTTTTGAATCACCCAGGCCGTGGGCCACAAGTTGATGTCCAGCTCCACCGGCACGTCCGGGCTCAGCGCCTGCACCTCGTCATAGGGGTGCCAGGCGCGAAACTCGCTGCTGCGCGTGGGGTCGGTCTTGCGCAGCGACGCGCGCAGCCAGCCCATGGCCACCGGCAGGTTCGGGTCTTGCGCGCCTTGTGCGGTGACCTCGGTGCCATCGGGCCGCAATTCGCGCAGCGCGACGAAGAGGTCGGCGTCGGTGCCGCTGCTGGCGAGGCGAAGGTGCAAGCGCAGCGGCCCGATGAGTTCGAGATCGGCGGCCAGCGCCTCCGACTCGAACCGCACCAATCCGCCGGCCGAACCATAGGCCGCGGCGTAGCTCAGCCGGCCGGGTTCGGCGCTGGTGCCGGCGGCGATCCTCCTGCGCGGCAGGTCCAGGCTCCAGCGCACGGCCCGGGTGCCCGGCAGGGGGTAGTCGCTGCCTTCACGCTTGATCAGCTCGGCGCCCCGGCGCACCATCACCGTCACCGCCGGCTCGCTGTCCACGCCGTTGCGCTTGCCCTTCAGGTGGTGGTCGAAAAAGCGGCGTTGCTGCTCGACTTCCGCGGGCGTGTACATCGCATCGGGGTCCTGCCCGGTGCCCACTTTCAGCCTTCGCATCGAGGCGTTGACAGCCCCCCGATAACCTTCGATCGTGCCGCGCCCATGCAAGCCCAGGCCGCTTGCGTTGGCGTAGGCCAGCACGGGCACCTGGATCTTGGTCAGGTCGGGCGTGCGTTCGGCGACGAAGCGGTTGTTGGCCAGCGTGTGCTCACGCAGCAGCTGCCTGAAGTCGCGCTCGAACACGGTGTTGGCCGCCAGCTGCGCCGCCGACAAGGGCGGGGTGGTGGCAAAGCGCGCACCGCCGTGTTGCATCTGGCGCACGCGGCCTTCGAACCACAGGTCCAGGAAGCGTGACGACAGCAGCCCGCCGTGGCGCAGTGCATCACGGTAGAAGTCGGTGAAGCCCTGCACCGCGATCATCGCTTTCAGGTGCCGAGGCTGGTGTTGCGCGACCAGCCACTGCACGGCGGCAAAGTAAGAGTCACCCAACAGGCCGACGTTGCCATTGCTCCAGGGCTGCACGCAAGCCCATTCGATGGCATCGACGAAGTCGCGTTGCACCTGCGGGCCCAGCACGTCGAGCTTGCCCGGTGATTCACCGGAGCCGCGCTGATCGCAGCGCACCTGCACATAGCCCTGCGGCACCCAGTAGTCGGGCAGGGCGGTTTCCCAGTGCATCAGGTCGGCAGCGCCGTGTCCGCTCTTCAGGATCTGGCGCCCATGGTCGGCGGGCGACCAGTCCTTGAAAGGAATGCTCTTGGGGTAGGGGCCCACGGAGAGGATCACCGGGTAGCGCGCAGTGCCGAGCGGGCGGAACACGTCGGCGCTGAGCACACCACCGTCACGCAAGGGCACGCGCACACGACGCTCGACGGCCATGCCCTCGTAGGGCGGGTCTTCTTCGCCGTTGCCACCGCATGCAGCGGTGCTGAACGCCAACAGCGCTGCGCCATGGCCGAGAAATTTTCGACGCTCGAGGTCTTGCATGAGGGGCTCCTTCGCCGGGACATCCGGTGCTGAAGGCCATCATCGCCAAGCGCCACTCGGCGCGTCATTCACCTAGGTGAAGATGGAGCTCGCGATCACAAGCGCCCAGCGGCGCTCGGTGAGCCCCCTGTGCGGTGGTGGTCAACGGCCTGTCGGGCAACATCTCTGGTCTGCGTCACGCGTGCCGTTGCGCCGCACTATCGTCCAAGCGGCAGGTACAGCGTCAGGGGCGCATCCTTCAGCGACTTGAATCCGAAATGCACGTAGAAGGCCTTGGCCACATCGTCCTTCGCATCAACAACCAACGCGTACGCCGCGACTTGTTGTCGGGCCTTCAGGCAGCGATCGACGGCGCAGCCCAGCAGCAGCTTGCCCAGACCACGGCCCTGTTGATCCGTTCGACAGGCGAGGCGACCCATGCGAAAGCAGGGTACCGGATACCGGGGCAGCTTCTTGCGCTCGGCTTCGGAGAGTTGCAGGCCATCGACTTCGGCCGCGCTGAGCGTGTAGTAGCCCAAGATCAACTCGGGCTGCGCGGAGTCAGTCAGCACATAGACCGAACTGATGCCGCGTCGGCGGTGTTGATCGGCAAAGCGCTGGACGTACTCGTCCAGCGCCGGTACGCCGCACGCGAACCCTTGCCGATCGTGGATCGCAGGGTCGAGTGGCAGATCGTCAAGCACGCCGAACCTTGCGGCGTGCCTGGCCGAGCGCCTCCTTGAGAGCTGGATTCGGCGCGAACGCCGAGTCCAGCGCACGGGCAAACGCGGTGAAGTCGCGATCGGTCAGGGTGATCCGCGTTTCGCGTTCGAGCAACACCTGTGCCTTCTCTTTGGCCGCCGCCCGAACGAAGCCTGCCATTGTCGTACCCATCAAAGCAGCCGCTTTGGCGACGACGGCCTTCTCGTCGGCGTTCATCTTGAGGTCGAAGCGTGCGGCGGTGGTCATGACAAACTCCAGGAAGTGAATACGGCATTTTACCGTACTCTGAGGCCTCTCCGCCGTGGCCATGCTGATCGAGCGCGGCGCGGCGAAGTGACGCAGGCCGTCACTCTCGACGACCTGTCGATGCGCGCGTGGCCACCGCAAGAATCGCGGCGACCGGGATGTCGAGCCGGCCGTCGCGCTGGAACTTGGCCGCCACGCGCTCGATGCCCGCCAGGATGGCTGCGGACTTGTCGCGCGGCTGCGAGTTGATCAGCGCGGACAGACGCACCGTGCCGCGTTCGAGCAGGTACACGAGGTCTGCCATCGTGTCCAGGCGCAGCACGGCGCTCAGTGTCTCGGCGCGCACTGCAGCGCCATCGAATCCGGCCTCGACCAGCAGACGGGTGCAGGTCGCCGCATCGTTCACGGCGCCCTCGGGCGGCGCCGGCAGCGATGCACCCGCATCACCCGCTTCGCGCACCGCGTCGAGCGCGATTCGATGCAGCGCATGCTCGTCGGGCGAGGCCCAGACCGTGAAGCCCACTCGGCCACCCGCGCGCAGCACGCGATGGGCCTCCGACAGTGCGCGCCGCGGAAACGGAAAGTGATGCACGCCGAAATTGATCACCACTGCATCGAACGACTCGTCGTCGAACGGCAAGGCCTCGGCATCGGCCTCCCGGAATGCCAGCTCAGGATGGAGCCGTGTCGCTTCGGCAATCATGCCGGCCGAGAAGTCGACCCCGATCGTGCAATTGCCGCGCGCCGCGGCCATGGCGGTGGCGATGCCCGTGCCGCAGGCAACGTCGAGCAAGCGGCTGCCTGTGCGTACCGCCACCGCATCGAGCAGCGAGGCAGCGAACAGTTGCGTCGCCGCTTCGAACGTTTCCGCGTAGACGTCCGCCGCCCGCTCCCAGCCGCGATGTTCGAAGTCGCGGTACGGGTGGTCGGCCGGCCGGTCTTCGCGCATGTCAGATCACGATCTCGCGCGTGACGCAGCGCGTGTCCATCTCGTAGTCGAACTCGAGCACCGGCGGTCGTGCGTAGTGCCAGGTCAGGCCGGCCCGCGCGGCACCGCGCTGCACGATCTCCTGCGCCAGGAACGGGTGCAAGTCATGGACCGTGTAAACCTGAGTCCCGGTCGTTTCGGCCCAACCGAATCCGACCGCGGCCATCCGTTGCTCGAGGTCCGCCAGGACGAAGCGCACCTTCTCGCGCAAGCCGTCGGCCGAGCAATCGCCGCGGCGCACGATGTGGTCGCGGAAATCGGGGGGGCCATCGGGCATCTCCCATGACCCGGCGCTGAGGAAGCTCGTGCGCGCGCCCACGCGAGCCGCAACGGTGTACGAGAACGCGAAGAAGCTTGGCATCGCGGGCTTGTCGATCTCGGGGCAGACGTTGGTCCGCGCGACCGGGTTCACTCCATCGCGAACCAGCCCCCAACGCGCGAGCACGGCCAAGTAGCCCCGATTGAACTCCTGGAACCCCTGTTCGGTCCACTGGGCCGGCGAGCGCAACTCGCAACCGCACAGCGCGGTGAGCGGCCGGCCGACAGCCTTCAGGTGCGCTTCGATCCGCGCGAAACCCTCCTCCAGAACCAGGCGATGAGCAAAACGCGCGCGCTCGATCTCGAACCCGGCAAACGGTGTCACGATGGCCGAATACGGGCTCACCCCTCGCACGAAGCGGAACTGCCCGCTCGGAAAGTCGATCACTTCAGTCATCTGCGATCTCCATTTCCGAGAGATACCGGACTCGGCCCCAATCTAATGCCGGCACACGTAGATGCAGTTCTGCGGGCGAGGCGAGTCGAAGACTTCAACGCTGCCGAAACCCGCCTCGGCCAACATTCGCCTGGCCACCTGTTCACCCCACACCGTGCCCAGGCCGGCGCCTCCGGACGCCAGCGACACGGGCATGCAGTGCATCAGGCTGATCCCGTAGTAGAGCGGGGCGAACGGGTTGGCCAGGTTCTCTTCGACCCTGCTGCTGAACTTGAAGTCGACCATGAGAAACGTCCCGTCCGGGGTCAATCCTCGGCTGATGCCCTGGAGGACGGCATCGGGCGCCACCTGGTCGTGAATCGCGTCGAAGGCCGTGATGAGATCGAACTGGGGGCTGTCCGACAGCCGCGCGACATCGACGACGTCGAATGTCACGTTGGCAAGCCCCATGCGCTGGGCCTCGGCCTTCGCACTGCCGATGGCGTCGGCAGCGATGTCGTAGCCGGCGAATGTCGACCTCGGGAAGTCGCGAGCCAGGAGGTTCATCGCATGACCGGTGCCGCAGCCAATGTCCAGGACACTGATGCCTTGCTGGAGTGATTCGGTCAATCCCTGCACCGCCCCCACGAACGCGCCCACCAGGTGCTGATCGAAGATGCGGCGCCAGGTGTCGTCCATGCACTGGGTGAACACCGGTCGATAGGCCGAGTACGGGATGCCGCCACCCTCGCGAAAGCATCTGACCAGCTGAGGCAGATGCGTGCCGAAGTGATTGATCATGCGGCTGTTGGGGCAAAGGTTCGAAGCGCTCTGCCCGGTCAATGCGATCGCATGCTCTTCGGGGAGTGTGTAGCGCTGCGTCACCGGGTCGTAGGTGTAGATCCCGCTCGTTGCCATGGCCCCCAGCCACTCCCGCACGTAGCGTTCGCGCAATCCCGCCCTCTCGCTCAACTCCTGGCTGGTCGCGGGGCCGAGCCTGGACGTCTCGAACAGCCCGGTCTGGTAGCCGATGTCGATCAACTTCGTGAGGATTCCGCCCGTGAAGATGCCCAGCAGCTTTGCGCCGAACTGCTTGGCCTGGTCGCGATCAGTCATTGCCTGCCCCTCGTTCCCGGTTTCAGTCGTCAGCCGGTACGCTGCCCTTCACGGCCCACGCCAGGGCGGCATAGGAGCGCGGGCCGTCGGCTTCACCGTCCAGATACGCCGCCCGCACCGCCTCACGGAGCCTCTGGCGCAGATCGGGGCCTAGCGTCCCGACGTACTGCGCGCCGGGTCCGTCCTTTCCTTCATAGGGCGCCCAATAGTCCGCGAAGCTCGCGAAGTCCATGCGAATGCACAACGTGGCTTCGAGGACATTGCGAAACCCCGCAGACCGCCAGGCGTCGCCCAGTTCTCCCGGGCGGGTCATCGGGCGCGTGTAGTTCCGGGCGCGACGTTCGCCAGCGTCGGGGTCCAACGCGGCGGCCGTGTCGAAGAACAATCGATTCGAGACGAAGCCGCCGCGCGCATCCCAGACGGCTGCGCCGACCACGCCACCCGGTTTGGCAACACGCCGCATCTCCTTGATCGCCCGTTCCGCGTCCGGAACGAAGTGAAGGACCAGCAGCGACAGGACCTGATCAAAACGCTGTCGCGGGAAGTCCAGGGCACACGCATCGGCGAGGTCAAACGTGACTCGGGGGGTTGGATTGCGGCGTTTCGCGTACTCGATGTAGGCCGGTGCGATGTCGATCGCCCAGATCTGGGTGGCAGTCGTTCGTTCGACGATCGTCGAGGCGAGGTGGCCCGTGCCGCAGCCGACGTCGAGGACGTGCTGGCCCTCCGCGTGCCCGATGAAGTCCAGGAATGGCCCCG
>JANNQO010000016.1:0-70070 GCA_031400795.1 Rubrivivax sp.
CCGGTGACAAGCCGTCACCCGGAAAAGCTTGCACCGCAAACGGCGAGGCACGCTTGCGCGTGCGCGCTCGAAGCGCCAGGCGCAGGCCCTCTTCGATCAGCGCCTTGAGCGTAGAGTTCTCGCGCCGCGCAACCGCTTTGCTTCGCTCGAGAAGCTCGTCCGGCAGTTCGATGGTGGTCTTCATATGGGTAACCCATACTTTGAATACGGGTCGTATGGTACCCAAGTGCGCCGCCGATCACCACCTCGCCCTTGTTGCTTTGGCTCCGGCGAGCACCGACGAATGCCCGGCCACTGCCATAGCCACCTTTTCGGCGCGGATCTCGCCGCGGCTCGTGCTCATGCCGACCACGGTGTTGCCCTGCTTGATGAAGCCCGTGACGGCGCAGTTCTGCACGATGTCCACGCCCAGGGCCGAGGCTGCGCGCGCATAGCCAGCCCCAGGCCACGGCGTCGTGCCGCACTGCACTTGGCGGGATCCAGCAGTTCGGCATCGATGCCGTTGCACAGCATCGCATTGGCCCAGCGCGATTTCGCGCCCAGGTCATGCCGCGAGTGCGCCAGCGTGACGATGCCACGCTGGCTGAACATGATGTTGAAGTTGATCTCCTGGGCCAGCCGCTGGTACTGCTGCACCGAGAAGTCGTAGAGCCGCGCGCTCTCGGGGTAGAGGTAGTTCGAGCGCACGATCGTGGTGTTGCGGCTGGTATTGCCGCCGCCGATCCAGCCGGCCTCGAGCACCGCGACGTTTGTGATGCCGTGTTTCTTGGCCAGGTAGCAGGCCGTGGCCACCGCCGCCGATGACGATGACGTCGCAACGTGGCTTGGGCTCAGCCTCGCGCCATGCGGGCGCCCAGTCGGTATGGCCTTTGCGGGCAGCGCCCAGCAGGTCAAGCGCGGAGTAGCGGGTGCGCGGGCTTCATCGATGGCGTGGCAGCAGACGCCCCGCTTGCGCCCCGCTCTCACCCTCGCGCCAGGCCACTTGCCCATTGACGACGACCCAGGTCATGCCCACGCTGGCCTGTGCGGGTTCGTCGAAGTTGGCCTTGTCGATCACCGTGTCGGCATCGAAGATGCACAGATCGGCGGCCATGCTGGGTGCAATCAGGCCGCGGTCTGCCAGCCCAAAACGTTGCGCCGTCAGGCCCGTCATCTTGTGCACTGCAGTCTCCAGTGAGAACAACCTGCGATTGCGGCAGTAGTGGCCCAACACACGCGGGAAGGTGCCCCACAGACGCGGGTGCGGATGGCTTTGCAGAGGGATGCCGTCAGAGCCGATCATGGTGCCGGGGAAGGCGAGGATGCGCTCGACATCGGCCTCGTTCATCATCCAGTAAGTGGCGCCCGCGGGACTGAGCCGCGCGCACAGATCGGGCACAGACAGGCCGAGCTCGCGCGCCAGTTCGCCCACTTCGCGCCCCACATGTTCAGGGTGCGCAGCGCACATCGTGATGACGCAACGCTCGGCCATGGCCACGCGGTCAGCGCGCAGCGAGGTTGAACTTGCGACATAGGGGTAACAGTCCAGCGCCAAGGCCTGTGTCTGCTGCAACTCGGCGATGCGGGCCAGGGTTTGGTCCGAGCGGCCATGGTTGGGCAGGCCGGCCACCTTGTGGTGCGACACGATGGCCATCACACCGAGCGCGCGACCGATGAGTGCGGTTTCTTCCAGCGACTGCATGACGCTGCCGGCCTCGTCGCGCATGTGGGTGGCAAACACGCCGCCCAGGCTGCGCAGCGGCGAGCAGACTTCGATGACTTCGGCGGTGGTGGCCTGTGCCGCCGCAGCGTAGAAGGTGCCGGTGGAGATGCCGTGGTAACCCGCCTGCAGGGCGTCGTGCGCCAGGCCCCGCATGGCCGCGACTTCACGGTCGGTGGCCGGGCGGTCGGTGCGGTCCATCACGCTGGCGCGCAGGCTGGAATGGCCGAGCAGCGGTACGCTGTTGACTGCCGTCTTCTGCCCACGCAGGGCATCCAGGTAGGCCTGCGCGGTGGCAAAGCGTGCACCCGGGGCAGACGCCAGCAGATTGAGTGGCTCGGGCAGATCGCCTACTGGCAGTGGCCCCAGGCTCAGACCACAGTTGCCGCAAACGCAGGTGGTCACGCCCTGCGAAATCTTGGGCCGCATCTGTGGCTCGACCAGGATGGCCAGGTCGTCGTGCGTGTGGGAATCAATGAAACCAGGTGCCACGATGTGGCCGCTGGCGTCGATCTCCTCCTTGCCGTGCCCGACATGTGCGCCCACCTCAACGATGCGATCTCCTTGCACCGCCACGTCGGCCCGGCGGCGCGGGGCGTTGCTGCCGTCGATGACGGTGCCGTGGCGGATAACAAGGTCAAACATGGCGGCGATGCTCTCTGGTGGTTCCTGCCTGCAACCAATCGGCCTGCGTCACGCGGCCGGCGGCGTCGCGGCTGAAGCGAATCAGCGGCGGGTCGTTAGCCTGCCCGCCCTGCCACTCCGGCGCGGTGAAGCGGACGATGAAGTGATTCTCTTGCGCGGCAGGTTCAAGGCGAAAGCCCATGCGATAGCCGTCGGGGCGCACGCCACTCAGTGAGTCGCCGTCGCGTTCGATGCGCAGCACGCCATCGGCCGCGTGGTGGTAGTCACCTGCGAAGGCGCCCAGGACCAAGGCCTTGGCCCAGGCACCCGCCCGGCCGTGCTTGGGCGGCGCAGGCTGAAGGCCATCGAAGTACGCCTGCCAGTCGCGCGCCGGCAGGCCCAGCAGCGCGGCCGCCAAGGCATAGGCCAGGGCCACAGCGCCCTGCGTGGCGTTGACATAGACGGCTATGCCGATGCCTTGGCGCGGCAGCAACAGGGTCATCGCCGTGACGCCGAAGTGGTTGCCGGAGTGGCAGACCATCAGGTGTCCTTCGAAGTCAGACACCGCCCAGCCCAGCGCGTAGGCCGCCTGGCGTGCACCGGGGTAGAAGAGGCTGTGGAAGTCCAGGCCCGGGCGTGCGCAGACCTGCGGCGTATGCGTCTCTTGCAAGGCCTGGCGCGGCACGATGACACGCCCGTCGACGGTGCCACCGCCCAGGTGAAAGCGCAGCCACTGCACCGCGTCGGCACCCGACACCGCCATGCCGCCCGCACCGACCAGTTGTTCGGCCACCATGGTGTCGATCGGCACAGCGCGGTCGTCGATGAAGGTGTGCCAGGCCGCCTGGTCAGGCAGCTCGGTGCGTGCGGCGTCACCGCCCGAAGTGCTCGTCATGCCCAGTGGCTGAAGGATGCGCTGGCGAAGTGTCGCCAGAAAACCCAGGCCGGTGATGCGGCCAACGGCAACCGCATTGGCGCTGTGCCCAGCATTGACGTAGGTGAAGCGGGAACGGAACGGATACAGCGGCGCCGTGTGGCGCAAGCCGCTGAAGACACGCTCGTTGGAGATGGTGGTGTCGAAGCCGAAGTTGCTGAGTCCCGCCCGCGGCAAGCCCAATCGGTTGGCGCTCAGGTCGCGCAGGCTGGCGTGCGCGGTGACCCAAGGGTCGTACAACTGAAACTCGGGCACGTAGCGCGAGATCGGGTCGTCCCAGGACACCAGCCCCTCGGCCACCAGGGAGGCGACCGTAGCCGACACAAAGGCCTTGGAGCACGAGGCCACATGGAAGGCGGTGGACGCCGTCACCGGCTCGTTCGTGACGACGGACTTGACGCCGTGCGCGTGGTGGTAGCCGCGATCACCGGCCACGACGGCGACCGACGCACCCGGCGCCTGGGCCTGCTGCAGAGCGCTGGTGCACAGGGCAACCAGCCGTGGATCCAGCAAGTCCAGCGGCAGCAGCGCGGGCCGTTCAGTCACGGTCGGATCCGATCCACTGGGCAACCGCACGCGACCCTGGCCTCGGCCATCGCCTCCCAGGCTTCGGGGCAGATGCCGGCCAGGCTGTCGCTGGAGAACTGCTGCGACATCACCACGCCTCTACTGCGCCGCGCTCGCGGCTGCCAGACCGAAGCGCCTGTGCAGCGGCGAAGGGTCAGGGTCGTGCCCCGCGAAGTTCCGGAAAGCCTCGTCGGCCGGCACGCGATGACCGACGCTGAGGATGTTCTCGATCCAGGCCTTCGACGTGGCCGTGTCGTAGATGCTGCCCGGCGAACGCTCGAAGGTCTGCACCGCGTCAGCCGCCATCACATCGGCCCACAGGTACGAATACAGGCCCGCAGCGTAGGCGCCGATGAAGAGGTGGAAGTTGTGCGTCACACGCATGATCAGGTCCCAGGCCTCGGGCATGCCCAACTCGGCCAGCGTGTCGTTCTCGACCTGAACCGGGTCGATGGGCCGGCCACTGCCATCGGCCAACAGGTGCAGCCGCATGTCGACGATGGCCGGCAGCAGGAAGTCGGGGTTCAGGCTGAATATGCGGTCGTACTTCAGGCCTTGTTCGATGCGGTCGATCAATTCGGCGGGCATCGGTGCACCCGTGATGTGATGGCGTGCAAAGCGCGACAGCAACTCGCGATCACGCAGCCAGCGTTCGTTGATCAGCGCCGGCAGTTCGACGAAGTCCCAGGCCACGTGTTCACTACCCAAAGAAGCGTAGGCCGAGGTGCAATGCAGCATGTGCAGCGCGTGGCCGAACTCGTGGAAAAAGACGTTGGCGTACTCCCAAGGCAGCGGCGCGGGCTGACCTTCAGGCGGTGGTGGGAAGGTGGAGTAGACACCCGAGATCGGCAGCACCCGGCCGCGGAAGTTCTCGGCTTGCCGGTACTGCATCTGGTACGAGCCGTGGGCCTTGCCTGGGCGGTTGAAGACGTCGAAGTAGAGGACGCCTACCGCTTCGCTGCCGCGGCCGACCTCGAAAACGCGCACGCTGGGGTGGACCAAGGGTGCATCGGCGATGGGCTTGAAGCTCAGCCCATGCACACGGCCGGCGGCCCAGAACATGGCTTGCAGCACCGCGTCCAGCGGCAGGTGCGCCTTGACGACATCGCCGTCCAGGCTGAAGCGCTCGCGGCGCAACTTCTCGGCGTAGAACTGGCGGTCCCAGGGCGCGAGGGGCACGCCCCTGCCACCGGCGTCTTTGTCGGCGATGGCCTGGTAGTCGGCTATCTGCGCCTGCGCGGCAGCCTTCACGCTTGTCCAGGTACGTTCCAGCAGCGCCAGCGCCGTCTCGGGTGTACGCGCCATGCGGTCGGCCAGCGCCAGGTGCGCAAAGCTCGTGTAGCCCAGCAGTCGCGCCAGTTCGCCACGCAGCAGCAGGATCTCGGCGGCGATGGGTTTGTTGTCAAGCGCACCGGCGTTGTCGCCGCGCTGGGTCCACATGCGCCAAACCTGTTCGCGCAAATCACGCTGCGTGGCCAGCGTCAGAAAGGGCCAGACCGCGCCGCGTGCATTGGGGATAGCCCAAATACCGGGCCGGCCCTTGTCTGCCGCCGCTGCAGCGGCGGCCTGGCGCTGGGCTTCGGGCAGGCCGTCCAGGCCGGACACGTCTTCGATGAAAACCGCCTGCGTGCCGGCCTCCTGGATCAGGTTCTGGTTGTACTGGGTCGACAGTGAGGCCAGCCGTGCATTGATCTGCGCCAAGCGCGCCTTGGCCGACGGCGCCAAGCCAGCGCCCTTGCGCTGCATGCGCTTGCGTTGCACTTCCAGCAGCCGTTGCTGCTCGGGTGTGAGACCGGCCGCCACGCGCTGGTCCCAAACGGCGTTGAGCCGCGCGAACAGACGCTCGTCGTGCGCGATGTCGTCATCCAGCGCCGCCAGCAGCGGCGCCACGCGCTGCGCGACGGCGGGCATCTCGCCCAGGCTCAGGCTGTTGGCGTAGACCCGGTGCACACAAAGCACCCGCGCCAAGGCACGGCCGCAGTCTTCCAGCGCCTCGGCCGTGTTTTCGAAAGTGGGCGTGCTCGCGTCCAAAGCAATGGCCCGGACCTCGGCGCGCTTGGTATCGATGCCGGCACGCAGGGCTTCTTCCAGCGCCGCTGGGTTCGCCTCGGCCAGCGGTGGCAAGCCGCCGTAGGGCCCCGCCCAGGGCGCCATCAGGGCTTGCGCTTGGGCAGACAAGGTCATGGAAGTATTCAAGGCAACACCTTGTCCAGAAACGCCCGCACCGGTGGCACCACCAGCTCCGGTGCCATGCACACGCCATGGCCCTGGCCCGGTATCTCATGCACGGCCCAACCAAGCTGTTCGAGCGTGACCCGGTGCTCGCGGATGATGGATGCGATGCGGATGGGAAAACCGGCTTCGACCAGGTCGCCATCGCCGCCAAAGTAGACCATCTTCGGGCAGGCAATGCGCGCCACCGACTCGGCTTCGGGCCAGTCCAGCATGCTGGTGTAGTAGGTCTCCCACTGGCGGTACTGTTCCTTGGAGCGCAGCACCTTCAGCGACGACGGCTCGGGGTCGGGCTGCTTCAGGCGCGTGGCCTGGAGGATGCCTTCATACGGCGCGCCCAGCGGCGGCCAGCCGCCCAGCACCAGTGCGGTCAGGCGGTCGGTTCGCGCGGCCAATTGCAGGCCGGCGGCGGCGCCCCAGGAGTAGCCCCAGTAGGCAAAGCGGTCGAAGCCGGCAGCGCTGGCCACGGCCAGCAGATCGGCACAGACGCGGTCGGCGGTCAGTTCATCGGGCGCGATGTCGCGGCTGCCGCCGATGCTGGGGCAGTCCACGCGCAGCACACGGTAGCGGTCGCTCAGGCGGTCGAGGTAGCCGTCCAACACACCCTGCAACTCGGTGCCGAAGAGCTGTGTGAACGAGGCCATCAGCGGCAGGCCGATCAGCAGCGGTTGGCCCTGCCCCTGCACCTCGTAGAAGACGCCACTGGCCGGGTCAAGCGGCATGTGCAGCCTCGCCTGTTTGTTCGCGAAGCAACCAATCGCTGACCAAGTCGTCCAGCACCGGCAGCGTCACTGCGCCCGCGGTCATCACGGCGGTGTGGAAGCGGCGGTGCTGGAAACGCGTGCCGAGGGTACGTTCTGCCCGCTGGCGCAATTCGCGCAGTTTGAGGTTGCCGATTTGGTAGCCCAGCGCTTGCGCCGGCAGCGCGGCATAACGGTCGACTTCGCCTTCAATGGTGTCGCGCGAGAGCGTGAGCAGCTTGGCCATGTAGTTGATGGCCTTGTCGCGCGACCAACCCTGGGCGTGGATGCCGGTGTCCACCACCAGGCGCACGGCGCGCCACAGCTCCATTTCCAGGCGGCCGTAGTGTTCGTGCGGCGTGGTGTACACGCCCATCTCGGTGCCCAGGTTTTCGCAGTACAGCGCCCAGCCTTCGATGCAGGCGGTGTACTTCACCGCACCATAACGACGGAACGTTGGGATATCGGTCTGCTCGTTCAGCAGCGCCAGGTGCATCAGATGGCCAGGCCAGGCTTCGTGCATCACCAGCGCCGGGTGCAGGTAGCTCGGTGCTTTTGACGGCAGGCCGCTGATCCAGAAGATGCCGGCGCTTGTGCCGTCGGCCGCACTGGGCTGCGCGTAGGCCGGCGGCATGCGGGCCGACACCGCTTCGGGGATGCTCTGCACGCCGTAGGTGATGCGCGGGATGAGGCTGAAAAATTCGGGAATGCGGCGGTCGACCCGTTTGCACAGCGCTTCCACGCTGTGGCGCAAAGCGTCTGCCGACGAGGCAACGAACTGCGGATCGGTGGCCAGAAAGCCGCGGTAGCCGGCCAGGTCATTGGCGAAGCCGGCATCGGCCGCCACAGCCTGAATCTGTGCATCGATGCGCGCCACTTCGGCCAGACCCAGCGCATGCACATCCTCGGGCTCGATGGTGGTGCTGGTGAAGTGGCGTACCCAGGTGCGGTAGTAGTCGGCGCCAGCGGGGCCGTCGATGCAACTCAGCGATTCGCGCGCGCCGCGCGTCAACGAACCTTCCAGAAAGTCGGCCCAGTTTTGCAGGGCCGGCATCAAGGTCTCGCGCACCAGCGCCAGCGCGCGCGCTGCCTGCGTTTGCACGGCGGGCTGTGCAGCCGCAGCCGAGCGCTTGAAGGGCGACAGCCAGGCAGAGCCTTCAGGCGCAGCGGCCAGGATGCCGCGCGTATTGCCGGCGCCGGCCAACAGCACCACACGCGAGTAGCGGTAGCCGCGCGTGTGGCCGGTCTCGATGTTGGCCTGCACGTCGCGCAGGAAGCCGGGCAAGGTGGCCAGGCGGTCGACGTACAGCGCTGCCGTGGCTGCGTCGCTGACGCTGGCGGAATTGGCCCAGAACATGGCGGTGAAATCAGGCCCGGCGGGGAACAGCCAGGGGCGCAAATGCGAGTCGACGGCGTACTGCGCGCGCAAGCCGGCGAGTTCGCGCTTCAGCAAGGCCAGCGTGGCGCGCTCCTGCGCCGCCAGGGCACGGGTATCGATCTGCTCGGCGTCAGCCATCAACTCGCCAGCACTGTGATCGCGCCGCGCGTGGTCCGCTGCCGACTCGCGAAACAGCACCGCATCGGGCAGCGTCACGCCGGCCATGGCGGCTGCGAGGGGCAGTTCGTGGCACTCAAACTGCCAGTAGCGCTCGGCCAGGGCCGCCAGCGGCTGCGACGGGCTGCTCGCTGGAGTCATGAACTCGGCTGCGTCTTCTCGTCCGCGCAGATCAACTCCCGCAGCACGCCGATGGTCCAGTCGGGAACCTCGTAGACGAAGTTGTGTCCCGAGCCCTTTGGAGCCACCACGCGGCGCGCGCGTGTCGAGGTGGCCAGGTAGCGCTCGCGCGTGGCGGCGAAGAAGCGGAACATGCGCTGGGCGTTGGCGGCGCCGCCGGTCTGGGCCTCGGGCAGTGTCGCAATGTCCCCGTCGTTGTCGTCACGTGGGCCCACCAGCCACACCGGCAGGTCGCCGAGGTCGCGGTCGTAGACCACGGTATCCCAGGCCACGGCGGCCACGCCTTCGGGCGTCAGTTCGCTGTAGATCGAAGCCTGGGTGAAGAACGATGCCGCGTTGGCCTCGACCGTGCGTGCGGCAGCCACCTCGGGGCCGAGCACGGCCATCGTGGCATCGAGCGCCTTCGCGTAGGCGGGTGTCGTGCGCGCCTTGGCGTTGTGGCGCTCGAGCAGGTTGACACCGAACAGTTGCGCAAAACCGCCCAGCCAGGCCGTGCGTCGCATGTCCTTGATCGCGCTCAGTCGCGGGCCGAACACGATGGTCTCCAGCGGAGTTGGATCGAGCAGTACCAAGGTGTGCACCAGCTCGGGCCGGCGCCGCGCGATGTTGGCCACGAGCAGCCCGCCAAAGGAATGTCCGGCCCAGATGAAGGGGCCCTTCTCGCCGGCTCGCTCGAGTGCGAGAACGACCTCCTCGGCTTCACGCGCCGTGGTGCGTGGGAAGGGCCCGGCATCGCTCCAGCCGGTGCCGGGGCGGTCGATCAGGATCGAGCGTGTTTCAGTGCGAAAGGCGCGGTGCAAGTGGTGGATGGCGTAGCCGCTGGCATGACCGCCGGCGAACCAGACAACGGGCGGCCGGCCCTCGCGCGCCGCGCCTTCAGAAAGCATGTGCACGCGGTAGCCGCCGAGGTCGATCATCTGCCCTGGTGGCGGATGGGCGCGGCGCGCCTGCGCCAGTGTGAACAGGTGCTTCAGTGATGCCAATGCGAGCAATAGCGCCAGGAACAGGCCCAGGCTGAGGAGCAGCGTGCCGCCACCGCCACGGGTGGTCTGAGCCAATGCCCAAGCCGTTGCGACAACCAGCAAGGCGATCAACAAGCCAGCCCAGTCGCGGCTCAACAAGGCCAATGCGGTGTCACGCACTCGTGCCATCGCTCAAGCGCCTGCCGGCGCCATGGCTGGGGCGGAGCGCTGCCCCTCGCGAAACTCCGGCAGCAACCAGGCCGCAACAGCCGCGAGAACGAAAGCTCCCATCGACACCATCAACGCGACGTCGTAGCTGCCCGTGCGGTCGTGCACCAGGCCCATCAGCCACGGTGCAGTGCCGCTGCCGAAGGCGACAGCGATCTGCTGCGTCGCGCTGGCGCGGCCGAAACTCTCGGCACTGAAGTAGCGCCGTGCGAGAAAGACGGACAGGCTGTGGTCACCCGAATTGAAGACGCCCAGCAGCACCGCGGCGCAGATCATGACGGCGACATTGCCGCCGAAGAACAGCATCACCGTGGCGCCCAGCGGCGCCAGCACGAACAGGCGCGCCAGCCGCGTCGCAGAGGTGTGATCGATGAGCCAGCCCGCCATCAGGTTGCCGACGAAGCCGCCGGCGCCGATCAGGCTCATGGCGGTGGCAGCCTGGGCCAAGCTCATGCCGCGGTCCTGCATCATGGCCGCGAAGTGCACCATGATGCCGGCCACGGCAAAGCCGAACAGCATGTTCCAGATGGCCAGGGTCCACCAGATCCGGTCGCTCAGGAAGGCACGCATGGAGACCGGCGCAGCCGAAGGGTCGGTGGCGGCGACGGCCGGTGCCGTGCTCGCCAGTTCCGCCAGTGTCGCTTGTGCCGGCCGCTCGTGCACCAGGAACCAGGCGGCCAGGCCACCAAAGACCAGGCTCAGCAGACCCATCACCATGAAGGCTTCGCGCCAGCTGGCGTATGTGATCACCCGGCTGACGACTTGCGGGTGGATCACCGCACCCACCGTGATCAGAGCAAACAGAAGGCCCAGCGCGCGGCCGAAGGCTTTGTCGAACCAGGTTTGCAAGAGCTTGGACAGTGTGAGGAACGACGCGCCCGTGGCGGTGAAGATCATCACCATGCACAGCACGTAGTAGACCCAGACGCTGCCCTGCATGAAGCCGAAGGCGGCCAGGCTCGCCGACTGCAGCAACACGCCCCACAGCACCAAGGGGCGCAGCCGCACGTAGTCGACGAGCCAGCCGACCAGCGGCAGGATCGCCGGGCCCGCGATCGTCATCAAGGTGAGGGAGAACGTGATGTCGCCGCGCGACCAACCCAGCTCTTTCTGCATCGGCAGCATCATCAGGCCGAACGTCGTGCCGTAGAGCGACGTGACACCGAAGATGGCGACGATGCAGCAGCCGGCGAGCACCCGCCAGCTGGCGGGCGAGTCGACGGCTGCCGCGGCGTTCAATGTGAGCTCAGTAGTCGTAGCGCAACGAGACGGCTATGGTGCGCGGGCGCTGCAGGAAGTACTGCGCGAAGCCGCCCACCCCGGCGGGTGCGCCGGTGATGCTCAACACGCCCTTCTCGTTGGTCACGTTGCTGATGCCGGTGGCCAGAGTCAGGTTGTCCTTGGCGAAGTTCAGGCCCAGGTCCAGCGTGTCGAAGCCGTCGGCCGGCTTGTTGCCACCGAGAAACATCACGCGATCGCCGACATGGGTGTAGGTGGCGTTGAAGCGGCCTTGCGAGGCGAAGGGGCCGCTGAATTTGAGGTTGGCCTGCAACGCGGCCTGCAGCTTCGGCGTGCCGGGCAGGCGCGAGCCGGAAGGGGCGGTGATCGAGGTCGGCCCGCCCGAGGGAATCCGCGTGCCGGCCTTGGTCTTGGCATCCATGCTGGCCACCGAGGCGTTGAAGTCCAGACTCGGGCTCACTCGGTAGCGCAGCGCCACTTCCAGACCCGTGCTCCGGGCCTTGCCGACATTGCCGATGCTCGAACCGGGCAAGCCGTTGACGATCTCGAAGAAGGTGAACTGGGCGTCCTTCCAGTCGAGCAGGTAGGCACTCAGGTCGACCTGCAAGCCCGGTGCCGGATTCAGGCGCACACCGGTTTCGTAGCTCCACAGCGAATCCGACTTGTACTTCGTGAACGGCGGGACGCTGTTGACGCCGCCATAGCGGTAGCCCTTGGCAGCCAGGGCGTACCAGAAGCTCTCGCCGAAGCGGTATTTCACCGTCAGTTTTGGGGTGAAGCCGCTGTCGTCACCGTTGAGCGGGCCGAAGTTGGCTGGGCCGCCGAAGATGGTGCCGGCCTGCGTGGCTTCGGTTGTCGTTCGGTAGTAGCGGCCGCCGGCGCCGGCGCTCCAGCCGCCGCCAAAGTTGTACTCGGTGTCGGCAAAGACCGCCTTTTCGGTGCCGCCACCGGTGCTGGTGAGGTCGACCAGGGTAGTCAGGCCGAAAGCACCCGACGGATCGATCTGTTGGGCGTTGCCACTGGCATCGCTGGTTTGGTAGAAGACACCTGCGACATAGCTGAACGCACCGCCCGGATTGCTGGCAATGCGCAGCTCCTGCGACTTGGCCGAACCTGAGTTGACGCCCGGCCGGAAGACCCGCGGCAGCACCAGGCCGACACTGCCGAACAACTCGGTGTCGTCAATCAGCGTTGAGCCCTTGCTCTTGACGTAGCCGGTGATCGAGGTCAGCGTGCTGCCGCCCAGGTCATAGTCCACCGTCAGGCTGTAGAAGTCGGTCGTGCTCGAGCGCCTGGAGTTGTTCGGCGCGGTGTGCTCGAGCCGCGTCGGATCCGGCGAGACGCTGAAGGTGTCACCCTGCTTGCTCTTCTGCGTGCTGGCCACAACGGTGGCCGTCAAGCCCTTGGTGGGCTTGACCGTCAAGAGCACACGACCACCCGTCTGCTCCAAGGTGTTGGCGTCTTTGGTGCCGGTGCCCAGGTTGTCGATGTAGCCCGGGTCCTTGCGGTCGAACAAGACCACGCGCAACGCCGCGACACTCGGCGACAGCGGTGCATTGAACATGCCGTAGAGCGAGAATGTGCCATCGCCTGCGGCGGACTGTGCGTACTCGGCCTTGACACTGGCCTCGACCTCGCTCATTCGCGGCTTGTTGAACAGGTAGCGCACCGCACCGCCCAGCGAGCCTGAACCGAACAACACACCCTGGGGCCCGCGCAGCACTTCGACGCGGTCGAGATCCCAGGTCAGCGGGTCGAGCACGATGCCCTTGCCTTGCGCCGAGGCCAAGGGCACGTCCTCCAGGTACTGGCCCGTGGGGCCTTGCTGCGCGCCGCTGCCCTCGTTGGTGGTGCTGGTGCCGATGCCGCGGATCGTGATCGTGTTGCTGGCGATGTCGCCCTTGTTGAACTGCACGCCGGGCGTGAGCTTGAGCGAGTCTTCCTGGTCGCGCGCGCCGCGGCGTTCGAGGTCAATGCCGTCGAGCACCGACACCGTGCCGGCCAGTTCACGCTGCTTCTCGGCCCGCTTGTTGGCCGTGATCACAACCCGTTGTGTGCTGTCTTCTTCAGCCTTGGTCGCGGCGGTTTGCTGAGCCCCCGCAGGCAAGGCAGCGAGCAGGCCCGCTGCAACCAGTGCAGTTGCCAGTCGCGTAGAGCGGAACGAAGAGAGTTGCGGCGTGGTCATGTTGCGATCCTCTATGTGGCGCTTCAACTGACGCCTGAGCCCAACGATAGGCACGGTCGACAAGAGCCTCGTTCGCCTTTGCACCGAAGATTTAGGCGATCGACACGGGCTGTCGCCGGCAGGTATCGCAGCCTCGGGTGAACCCTAGGAGCGACTGGGTGCGCCCACGCCGACCGAATGCAACGGCAAAGTGAAGGGCGCACGGTGCTGCCGATACTGGCGCGGTGACATGCCCACGTGGCCGCTGAAGGCCGCAGCAAAGCTGCTTTGGTGTTCGTAGCCCACGCGTTCGGCCACCTGGGCGATGGTCAGCGTTGCCTCCAGCAGAAGTTGTTGCGCCTCGCGCATGCGGCGCTCCAGGCAGTAGTCGGCCATGGTCACGCCGAAAGCCTCTTTGAACACCGCCTTGAGCTTGTTCTGGTTGGTGCCGATGTCGTGCGCCAGGTCGGCAAAGAGCGGCGGCTTGCGGTAGTCAAGTTCCAGCCGCTGCAGGGCCGCGTGAGCCAGTTCGACATCGCGCCGCCGGTTCAAGGCCGTGCCGCGCAACAAGGGGGTGTGTTGCATGGCATCCAGTGTGTAGGCCACCAGTTCGGCCAAGCGGCCGGCGTACTGCAACACGCGCAATTCACCGTCCAGCCGCGTGTCGATGGTGTCGGCCAGCAGGGCCGCCAGGCGGTGGTCGAGCGGGAACGAGGCGATGCGCCCAACATCGGCCAAACCTGTCACCGCATCACGCACCAAGGGCGGCAAGTCGCCCAGCGCCAGCCCATAGCGCTGCGCAAAGGCGGCGGCGCGGAAGATGGCGATCATGCCCTGCTGTCGGGCGCCACCGGCGATGTCCACGGTCTGCGGCCGGCCCTTGGGCAGGCAGACAAGGGTGACCTCGGGGCGGTTGAAGATCAAGGGCGTTGCACTGCCAACCTCGAAGGCGACGTCGCAGCACAGCGAGGCGCGCAGCATGATCAAGGCCTCGTCGGTGTCGTAGCGCCAGCGCACCAGGCGGGGCAGCACGCAGTTGATCACTGTCAACAACAGGCCGTCGTCCAGACGCACCGTGTCGGAAGTGCCACTGCCGCCTTCGGCCGCATGCAAGGTGCGCACGCCGTGGCGCGCAAAGCGTTTGAAGCTCTGTTCGGTGGCGCCGGCGCGAAAGGCTTCCTGGTCGAAATCCAGCGGCGACCAGGCGTCTGTGGCCGCAGACACGGCGCGGTGTGGCATACGGTCGATGCTCCTAAATATCTGTGTGCGCAGCCTAACCCAAGCCGGCGTCGCCTGGCCTAAGGTCGGCCCTGTATGAACTCAATATCGCCGTCTCCCGTCTCGCGTGCCGGCGCCCTGCTGCGCGACAGCCTGATCTGGGACAACCACGGTTGCATGCCCGTGGGCCGCCCGCACGACACCTCCTTCCTGCCGCAGCTGCAGCGCTACCGCGCGGCCGGGGTCAGCGCCGTGATGCTCAACGTCGGCTTCGGCGACATGGGCATCGAAGAGCACGTGCGCACGCTGGCCAGCCTGCGCCACTGGCTCAAGGCGCGGCCCGACGAGTACGTGCTGATGGCCACGGCCGACGACATCGAGCGCGCGCGCACCACTGGCCGATTGGCGGTGGGCTTTGACATCGAGGGCGCCAACGCAGTGGCCGACCAGCCGAGTCTTGTGTCGCTGTACTACGACCTGGGCGTACGCTGGATGCTGCTGGCCTACAACAACAACAACCGAGTCGGTGGCGGCTGCCAGGACAAAGACGGTGGCCTGACGCCATTTGGCCGCGAGGTCATCGCCGAAATGGAGCGCGTGGGCCTGCAGGTCTGCGTCAGCCACACCGGCCATCGCACGGTGCGCGATGTCTTCGACGTGGCGACCCGGCCGGTGATCTTCTCGCACAGCAATCCGAGTGCCCTGCGCGCCCACCCGCGCAACATCCCCGACGAGCTGATCCGTGCCTGCGCCGCCACCGGCGGCGTGGTCGGTATCAACGGCATCGGCACGTTTCTCGGTGACAACGACAACAGCAGCGACACCTTCGCCCGGCACATCGACCACGTGGCCCAATTGGTCGGGCCGCAGCATGTGGCCCTGGGCCTGGACTACGTCTTCGACACCCAGGAGCTCGACGACTACCTGGCCAAGATGGGCCACACCTTTCCGGCCGAACTGGGCTACGAAAAGGGCGTTCGCATGGTGGCGCCTGAGCAGCTCGAGGCCGTCGTGCAGTCGCTGATGGACTGGGGCTACAGCGACGAGGATCTGCGCGCTGTGCTGGGCAGCAACCTGATGCGGTTGGCGCGCGCGGTGTGGAAGCCCGTGCGCGGCGATGTGTCGACTTGATCGGCGCATCGAGCGCGAGCAAATTACAGCGGTCTATCTGGGGCAATAAGGTGTTCGCAGGCTACTCACGCTGCGGTCGGCGGGATCGGCACGCGGGAAATTTGGGTCTAGGCCGGCGTGACACTGAGCCGCAACCCAACCGCGTGTAGCACCTTGTGCACCGTGGCAATGGTCGGGTTCCCGTTCTCAGACAGGGCCTTGAACAGTGTCTTCTCACCCAGCTCGGCCCGGCGTGCGACTTCGGCCATGCCATGAGCCTTGGCAACCTGGCGAAGTGCCAGAAGCAGCGCGGCAGGGTCGTCCATCTCGAGCACGGCCTCCAGGTAGGCGGCGGCTTCGACCGGGTCGAGCAGCGCGGCGTCCAGTGACTCGTCATAGCTCTTGTCGCGTGCGTTCATGGTTCACCTCGTTTTCGCCAATCCTTCAGGTAGGCCACCGCTTGCTTGATTGCCGAAGCCTGCCCCGATTTGTCGCTGCCACACAGCAAGAGCACAACGACCGGCCCCTGCCGGCTCAGGTACACCCTGTAGCCTGGCCCATGGTCGATTCGCAGTTCTTGCACGCCATCCTGCAAAGGCTTGAAATCACCGAAGTTGCCGGCCTGCACTCGCGCCAACCGCGCTCTGATTCGGGCCCTGGCCTGCACGTCGCGCAGTGCCGCAAGCCATTCATCAAACGGCGCCCGTTCATCGGCCGTCAAGTAGGTTCGCAACTCAATCACAATGGTACTCTAGGAGATACCATCACGGGCGCGCAGCGTTCATCGAGATCACGCTGCCCTTCCTGATTCCGGGGTTCGCGCAGAACGCGGCCCAGTCCTGGCGGAGGCGGTGTCCTCCGAAGCGCTAGCATTCGTGCGGCTCAACGGTCGATTCGTGCAGAGTTCCCCCATCTAGTCCACCTTCCGGCGGTGCGATTGCGTAAGGCTCGGCATCCATTGCGCCACCGGCAAGCACATCATCGCCCGCCATGGCTGACACGACGCGCCCGGTCTGGGGTAGCCAACCGCTCTGCTGGCATGGCGTGCGCTTCGTGCGTTGGTCAACCACTGCGGCGCCATGCAGGCGGCTCAACGGACGGTGGGTGTACCCGATGCCGGCCGACGGCTGCATGTTCTGGCTGCGCGAGGTCGGCGCCGACGATGATCCCGGCCACCGACGTGAAGCGAGCCGCGTGCCGTGCCCAGACTGGTGCGACTGGCGCGACCACAGGTCCAACGGGCACCGGAGGGCGGGGATGCCGGCGGAGCAGGGGGCTCCCGGTGCGGGAGAGGCGATGATTGCGTCATCGCGATGCTCCCGAGCAGGTGTGCGGCGATTGTTGCGAATGCCCAATTCAGTCGCGTCTCCCATCAAGTTGGTGACCACCTCGACAGAGAAGGTCGAGAAGGTAGTGAGTCCGCCCAGGAAACCCGTCACGACCAACAGGCGCCATTAAGGCGACAGCGACGGATGGCTTGCGAAGAATGCGACTGCCACACCGATCAGATAGCCGCCGAGGAGATTGGCCACCAATGTACCTGGAGGTAGAGACGGGAGAAGCGACTTGTGACGGGAGCTAAGTAGCCACCGCAGGATGGCGCCGAGAGAAGCTCCGACGCAAATGGCCAGTATCGAAACGCTCACGGTACGTCCGCGCGCCGCCAATCGGGAAGGAGCCAGAGGGCCGACGCCGGCGCAGCTCCATCCCACGAGGGAGATGAACGGCAGAACGAAACGGTACGCGCGGCGCCGTCGCATCGCTTCAGACACGCGCGAACTTCAGCCGAACAACTCCAGCACATGGTGCGATCCGCCGATGATCAGAACGCCGGCCAGGAATGGCAGGCCGCACTCAAGCGTGAGTACGCGTGCACGCCATACCCCAAACAGGCTGACCGACTGCGCCAGCGCCACGTAGAGCATCGCCGCTGCTGACAGGGCCAGAGCGACCGGTAGCGCAGGGCGAACTGCCTCGGCCGACCACCAGGCCAGCGTGCCCCCCAGCACGGTGCCCAGGCCGGCGCACACCGCCAGCCCCAACGCAACCGCAGGCCGACAGCCCCCGCGCACCAGCAGCGTCACGGTGGCGATGCGCCGGGGTACTTCATGGAGCGCCACCGCCAACGTCGCCACGGCGCCGGGCACGACGCCCACCGCCAACGCGGCGACGATCAGCGCGCCATCGACCAGGCTGTGAATGAAGTCACCGGCCAGCAGCAACTCCGCCCCGCGCGTCGGAGATGCGCGCTGACCGCCGTGGCGGTGGATTGTCTGCGAGGCGCACCGCCCGATCGGTGGGTGACGGCACACGCAAACGATGTCGAACAGCCAGCTAACCAGCAGCGCTGCAGAGAACATGGCCAACAACGCGGTTAGGTTGCCGGTCGCTTCCCACAGGTGGGGCAGCAGGTCGAGCAGCACGGCCCCGAGCAGCACCCCGACCACGAAACTGAGAAGGCGCGGCCCCGCGGGTACGGTGCGGCGCCAGTACACCGTCATCGCCGCGGCGACCAGACCGGCGGCGTTGACCAGCACGCAGGTGACGATGACGACATCAAGGCCGATCGTCATGGCCGGCTACCGTCGATGGTCGCCGCATTGAGGTGCCGGGGATCGAGGCGTTCGCCGTCTTGTCGAACCCGCGGCCACCGGCCGCAATGTGCACGTGGAGCTGTACCCGCCATGATCTGCTTTCGCCTCAGAGCCTGAATGGATGTGCCATTCGCCCACATGCCGGCATGGCATGGCGAATCGTAGAAAGTTCCTTGTGCGGGCGAATCCCCCGCGGCGGACCCACGCGCTCACCGCAACGTGCGAGACCCGCCTACGCTCGTGGGTGAGGAGGTTTCATCCATTCGGGTGAGATCGAACTCACCCAAATGGGTGAAGCAGGGCCGGCGAGACGTTCGGCGTGCTACGAGAGCGTCGGGCAAACGCGCGCATGCAAGTGGACGAGCTCCATCTGGCCGTGCGTATCCGTCTTCTGGAAGATCTGTTTCAAGTGGCTGCGCACCGTGTTCTCGGACACGTTCAGTGACTGCGCGACCCTCGACAGTGGCTGCCCGGCCAGCACTAGCGCGCTGACCTTGGCCTGCGCGGTGGTCAACTCGTACTGCCGCGCGAACACGCACGACGCGGGGTCGTGCCGGGCGTGGCCGCCCCGGACCGTCACCATCACCAGCCCGCGGCGCACCCCGGCCTGACGCTGAAAGACCTGCCCCGCCGCACGCACCACTACCACCACCGGGGGTGCCGGTGGTGTGCAGGCCAGCGTCATCACTGACGGTGAGGCGGCGGCGTGGGTGGGATTGCCTTGCGCCACGCGGGCAATCGTCTCGCGCAGCAGCCGTTGGTCAGCCCGGCTCGAGGCCACCAGGCGCGTCCCGTCCAAGCACAGGCCGGCGCCCAGATCAAGCAGATGTTCGGCGGCCGGATTGCGATAGATCGGTTCGGCGTCGGCCGTGACCAGGATCAGCGGGTTCGTGTCGTGGTCGGACTGCGCCAGCAGGGCGCGAGCAAGGTCTTCGGCCTCCTGCCAGCGCCATTGGCTTTGGAGTGACAGCGTGATGTGATCGAGCAGGACCTCCAGCTCCGCCCTCTCGCGCGCTCCGAAGGCGCTTTGATCCTCGGCGCGATAGGCCGAAAGGAGGTGGGCCCCTCTACCGCGCTGCGCCACGACGCCGCACAGCCGGTGCAGCAGGCCGCGAGGTTGGAGAAAACCCCGGTAGAAGTCGGTGCGGCGCAGGTCGCTTTGGCTGATGAGTTCGTCGCCGGTCATCACACGCCCGGGCACATACTCATCGCTCGACAGGAACCACGGGTTGCGCGCAGAGAAGGCAGCCATGCCCTTGCCAAACTCCCCGTCGTCAGGCGACGCGAGCAGGGCCGAATCGGACCCGGTGGCGAACTCGTGATCGCCGAGCGTGACAATCCGGGCGTCGAGCAGGATGCGCAATTGCTCCAACACGCCCGGCCATTCGGCTGCGCTGAGGCCAGCCGAATGAATCCCCCGGACCAGGGACCCCGGTGTTGGTGGGCACTCGGTAAGCAAACCCGTCCTCCCCATCGAATCACCTTTGCACATGCACAGCTGCTGCCGCAATGCAGCTGGCGTTGTTGCTGGGCAGCCCGCCGACGCAGCTGCCAGCCACAGAGGCCGACAACGTGCGCCGATTCTGCTCTGCCCAGCGTGCCTGTCAATTGGCATCATGCCTGCGTCACGTTGCCAGAAGCGTTCGGAAGCGGCACTTTTGCGGTACCGATCAAGTACCCTAGACGCTGCGGAGCACAGCCTCCGATGGAGCGACCCAGCCGATGCTTCGAGTCCGACGCGAATACCAGTCCTGGGTGGCCAACGAGTCGCTCGAGGACTACGCGTTGCGCTACGCGGCAAGTTCGTACCGCCGCTGGACGCCCGGGGTCGTGGCCCACACCGCGATCGGCGGAATCGCCTTCCTTGCTCTCGAAGCCATCGGTGCCAGCATCACGCTGAGCTACGGATTCCAGAACGCGCTGGCGGCGGTGCTGGTCGTATCGCTGGTGATCTTCCTAGTGAGCCTGCCGATCGCTTACTGGTGCAGCGCGGCCAACGTCGATATCGACCTGTTGACCCGGGGCGCGGGGTTCGGCTACATCGGCTCGACCATCACCTCCCTGATCTACGCCTCGTTCACCTTCATCTTCTTCGCCATCGAAACTGCGATTTGGGCGCAGGCACTGCAGTTGGCCCTGGGCCTCAACCTCGTCGTCGGCTACCTCGTGTGCTCTTTGGTGATCATCCCGATCGTCTTTTTCGGCGTCACTGCGATCAACAAGCTACAGGCCTGGACGCAGCCGATCTGGGTCGTGCTCTTGGTGGCACCGTTCGGTTTCATCCTTATCAAGGACCCCGCGCTCCTGCAGGCGTGGACGACGTTCGATGGCCGTGCCGGGGCCGGCGGCGGTTTCAACGTGCTTCTGTTCGGCGCCGCATCGGGTGTGCTCTTCTCGCTGATGGGTCAGATTGGCGAACAGGCCGATTACCTGCGTTTCCTGCCCGACCGCACGCTGTCAAACCGCCGGGCTTGGTGGACTGCTTTGATGGTGGCGGGACCCGGCTGGATCGTCATCGGGGCGCTCAAGATCGGCGCCGGCAGCCTGCTGGCGGTGTTGGCGCTGCGCATGGGCAGCAGCGCGGCGCAGGCGACCGAGCCGATCTATATGTTCGTCCATGCCTACGAGCGTGTGGTCGACGACCCGGTGCTGGCGCTGGCGCTGGCCACCGTCTTCGTTACCGTGTCGCAGGTCAAGATCAACGTCACCAACGCCTACAGCGGTTCGCTGGCGTGGTCGAACTGTTTCGTGCGGCTGGCGCACTACCACCCGGGGCGCGTGGTCTGGCTGGTGTTCAACGTGTTAATTGCACTGCTGCTGTCGCTGCTGGGGATCTTCGAGACGTTGCAGGCCGTGCTGTCGGTGTACTCGACGGTCGTAACCGCCTGGATCGGCGCGCTCGTGGCCGACTTGGTGGTGCTCAAGCGCACCGGGATCAGCCCGCCGTACATCGAGTTCAAGCGCGCGCACCTATACAACTTCAATCCGGTGGGCTGCGGCGCCACCTTGATCGCCTCGGCTGTCGCGATTCTTGCGTACGCTGGCGCCTTCGGTGTGGTGGCCCAAGCCCTGTTCAGCTTCATCGCGCTGGCCGTCGCATTTGTATCTGCGATCGTCATCGCCTACGCCACTGGCGGCCGCTACTACATCGCGCGGCCCGACCAGCACTACCGCTGCAAACCTGGGCACGCGCTGGTCGAATGCTGCATCTGCGAGCGCGAGTACGAGGCGCCCGACATGGCACATTGCCCCTTCTACCGCGGACCGATATGCTCGCTGTGCTGTGGCTTGGAGTTGCACTGCCACGACTTCTGCAAGCAGCCGGCGTCACCAGACGCCGAGGCACCGGAACTCAACCCGGGAGGACTGCGCTTTCGGCCCCATGTACTACGCCGTGTCGGCCGATTCCTGGGGCTGCTGTGCGTCGCAGCCGCGCTGCTGGGGGCCGCATTCCTGTTGACCTACCGCTTCATGGACCTGCACGATGTGTCGGTCGATACGAACCTGGTCAACGTGATGGTGCGCCTGTATGTTGCCACGCTGGTCTTGGCGTCGATGGGCATCTGGTGGATCGTGCTGTCTCACGAAAGCCAGGAGCAGTCGGAGCGCGAGCTGCTGGGGTCGATGCGCCACCTCGAACAGACCCGCAGGAACCTGGTTGAATCCGAGAAACTCGCCTCGCTTGGCGGCTTGGTGGCCGGCGTGGCTCATGAAATCAACACGCCGGTCGGCATAGCGGTCAGCACGGCCTCGTACCTGAGCGACCGAACACAATCCTCGCAGGCCTTGTTGAGGGCGGGTCGGTTCGACCCAGCGGCCCAGGAGAACTACTTGCGTGACGCTGGCGAATCGGCCCAGCTCTTGCTGTCCAACGCTAGGCGGGTGGCCCAACTGGTGCTGAACTTCAAGCAGCTCGCGGTGGATCGAATCACGGAAGCAAGGCGCCCCTTCGATCTGCGCGAACACCTTGAGGAAACCATTCGGGACCTCCGGCCGAAGCTCGACGAAGCCAACGTCGAGGTGAGCATTGAAGTTGCACCCAGTATTCAGATGGACAGCTACCCGGACTCGTTGGCGCAGGTGGTGACGAATCTGGCGATCAACTCACTGCAACACGCGTTCGAGCCAGGGGCCCACGGACGAATCGCGATTTACGCCGCGGTGCGCGACGATGAGGAGGTCCGCATCGAGTACAGCGACGACGGCCGAGGTATCGATCCCGGGCTGCTCGGCCGGGTCTTCGAGCCCTTCTTCTCCACCCGTCGAATGATCGGCGGCAGCGGGCTCGGCCTGTACATCGTCAACCAGATCATTACGCGCCAACTTGACGGATCTATCGACGTTGAGGGCAATGCCCACCGCGGTGTACGCTTCGTGATGCATTTTCCGAGGGTGGCCCGTCATTCGCCGAACGTTGACCATATCCTGGCCGCCTTGCCGAGGACGCCCGTTGATGAGCCGTGATTCCCAAGCCGCTGCCGACGCTGTACGCTGGAAGGTTCTGCTGGTCGATGACGAGCCTGCAGTGCACGAGGTGTCGAGGCTGATCCTGACCGGCCTGATCTTCGACGGTCGCGACATCGAACTGCTGACCGCCAATTCCGCCGCACAGGCGCGCGAGATCCTGACCCGCCACCGAGACGTGGCGCTCGTCCTGCTCGACGTCGTGATGGAGACCGACGATGCAGGCATCGCGCTGGTGCAACACGTGCGCGAGCAGCTTCGCGACAGCGACATGCAAATCGTGCTGCGCACTGGCCAACCGGGCATGGCGCCCGAGCGGGACGTCGTGCTGCGCTACGACATCAACGGCTACTTCCTGAAGACCGACATCACGGCGCAGCGCTTGCACTCGATCGTCATTTGGGCACTCAGGAACTATCGCCACACACGCTCGCTGCGTTTCGCGCGGGAACGCGAAGTGCACCGGGCGATGCCGCGTGAAGTCGACGCGCCGCGAAGGCTGCTGGCGATGGAACTGGCGCAGACACACGAGGGCGATTCTGTCCTGATGCAGGCGCAACCCGAGATTGCGTTGGTGTCGAACCAAGTCACCGGTATTGAGCTGGTGCCGCAGTGGAAGACATCCTTGGGTCTCTTGCCGACCGCACGCGTCAGCGATGTCTTGCCCGAGGGCCCGGCCCGACGTCGCCTTGTCCTGTGGCTGCTCGCGCAGGCTTGCTTCTGGTCGCGATCATGGCGGGAGAGTTTTGGCGGGTCTGTGACAGTTTCGGTACCGTTTGTCGCAGAAAGCCTGGGCGATTGCGGCACGCTCGAGGCGATCACCGAGGCGGTGCGCGACAGCGGCTTTGCGCGAGGCACGCTGGATCTGCTGGTCAGCGAAGCGACCTTGCTCAGCGACCAAGTCGACATGCGAGCCGCCGTGGCAGCACTGCGCTCCCTGGGCGTAACATTCACGTTGACCGACTTTGGTGCGCAGACGATCTCCCTTCAACGACTGAACCGTCTGGTTCCTGACCGACTGAAGATTCACCGCATCTTCGTGCGCGAGGTGACCGCTGATGCCGAGCGGATAGCGATGGCGCGCTCGTTGATTGCGTTGGCGCAGACGCTGAACATCGTAGCCATTGCCGACGGCATATCGTCCGACAGCGACGCGCAGTTCTTCAAGTGGGAGGGCTGTGATCTGGGTCAGGGTGATGCACTGGCTCCTGCGTGCGCGCCTGCCGACGTGTACGAGTTCCTGATGAATGGCCGCAAGGCCTCCCATTGAAGCGCAGGAGAGCGCCGATCAACGGAGCGCCGCCTGACCACCCCCGTAACTGCCCTGTGCCGGCGCCACGCCACCGAGCGAAACGCGGACCGCGCAGTACTTGAATTCGGGGATCTTCGCGAACGGATCGAGCGCCGCGTTGGTCAGCCGGTTGATCGCCGCTTCGTAGTAGCAAAAGGGCGCGAACACCGCGCCACGAGGTGAGCTGTCGTCGGCCCGCGCATACAGCGTGACCCGGCCACGACGGGACTCCAGCGTCACCACATCGCCCGGCTGCCCTCCCAGAGCGGCAAGGTCGAGCGGATGTACCAGCGCCACTGGATCGGGCTCGAGAGCGTCCAGCGTGCTGGCGCGCCGCGTCATGCTGCCGGTGTGCCAGTGCTCCAGCTGGCGACCGGTGATCAACACCATCGGGTAGGCGGTATCGGGGCGTTCTGCGGCCGGAATGATGTCGGCCGGTACGAAGCGCGCACGGCCGCCGTCCCGCGGAAAGCTGTCGGTGAAGACGACCGAATCGCCGGGGTCGCCTTCACGCACGCACGGGTAGGTGACGGCGTGCTCGCGGTCGAGCCGCTCCCAGGTGATGCCGCCGATGCTCGGCATCGTGCGGCGCATTTCGTCGAACACTTCGCAGACGTGACCATACTGCCAGTCCAGGCCGAGGCGCTGCGCGATCTGCTGAATGATCCACAGGTCTTGCCTGGCATCGCCCGGCGGGTTGATCGCCTGGCGGCCCATCTGCACCAACCGGTCGGTGTTGGTGAAGCTGCCGGTTTTTTCGGGGAAAGCGCTGGCCGGCAACACCACGTCGGCGAGGTAGGCGGTTTCGGTGAGAAAGATGTCTTGAACGACCAGGTGTTCGAGCGCGGCCAGCGCTTCGCGCGCGTGGTTGGCATCGGGGTCCGACATCGCCGGGTTCTCGCCCATCACGTACATGCCACGAATGCCACCGGCCTTGATCGCGTGCATGACCTCGACGACGGTCAGGCCGGGCTCGGCGTCGAGGGTGCCCGCCGGCAGCTTCCAGGCTTTCTCGAAGCTCGTGCGCACCGCCAACTGCGACACATGCTGGTAGTCGGGCAGCATCATCGGGATCAGGCCGGCGTCGGACGCGCCTTGCACGTTGTTCTGGCCACGCAGCGGGTGCAGCCCGGTGCCGGGCCGGCCGATCTGGCCGGTCATCAACGACAGCGCAATCAGGCAGCGTGCGTTGTCGGTGCCGTGCACGTGCTGCGAGATGCCCATGCCCCACAGGATCATCGAAGCCTTCGAGGTCGCGAACAGCCTGGCGACTTCGCGGATCGTGTCGGCATCGATGCCGCAGATCGGCGCCATCGCTTCCGGCCCGTAACCTTCGACGTTCTTGCGCAGCTCTTCGTAGCCGATCGTGCGGCTGGCGATGAACGCTTCGTTCACCAGGCCTTCGGTGACGATCACGTTCATCATCGCGTTGAGCAGCGCGACATCGGTGTCGGGTTTAAACTGCACGAAGCGGTGCGCGATGCGCGCCAGGTCGGAGCCGCGCGGGTCGCAGACGATCAGCTTGGTGCCGTTTTTCACCGCGTTCTTGATCCAGGTCGCCGCGACCGGGTGGTTCACGGTCGGGTTCGCGCCAATCAACAACACGACCTCGGCCCGGGTCACATCCATCACCGGGTTCGAGACCGCGCCGGAGCCGATGCCTTCGAGCAGTGCCACCACCGAAGAGGCATGGCACAGGCGGGTGCAGTGGTCGACGTTGTTGCTGCCGAAGCCGGTACGCACCAGCTTCTGGAACAGGTAGGCCTCTTCGTTGCTGCCCTTGGCCGAGCCGAAACCGGCGAGCGACTTGCCCCCAAACGTGTCGCGAATCCGCGCGAGCTTGCCACCGGCGAATGCGAGCGCTTCGTCCCAGGAGGCTTCGCGGAACACCTCCATCACGTGGTCGGGGTCCATCTCGAAGTCGCCGTTCTTCGGCACGCCGTCGCGCCGGATCAGCGGCACCGTGAGGCGGTGCGGGTGGTGTGCGTAATCGAAGCCGTAGCGGCCCTTCACGCACAGGCGCTCCTGATTGGCCGGGCCGTCGCGGCCTTCGACGAACAGGATCCTGTCGTCTTTGACGTTGTAGGTGAGCTGGCAACCGACGCCGCAATACGGGCACACCGACGCGACCTGTTTGTCGGGCACCGCGAGCGCCACGTCGCGCGCCGGCATCAGGGCTCCGGTCGGGCAGGCCTGCACACATTCGCCGCAGGCCACACAGGTGGACGCGCCCATCGGATCGTCCATGTCGAACACGATCTTCGCCTGGTCGCCTCGGAAGGCGAGACCGATCACGTCGTTGACCTGCTCGTCGCGGCAGGCGCGCTGGCAGCGCGTGCACTGGATGCAGGCGTCGAGGTTGACCGCGATCGCAGGGTGCGACAGGTCTTGTGCGACCTTCGCACGCGCTTCGAAACGTGGTTTGCCGACGCCCAGCTTGCGGGCCCAGTCGTCGACTTCGTTGTGGCGCGTGTAGGCTGTCTCGGGCATGTCGGAGAGCAGCAGCTCCAGCACGAGCTTCTGCGACTTGACGGCGCGTTCGCTGTCGGTTGTGACCTTCATGCCGGCGGTCGGCGCGCGGCAGCACGACGGTGCGAGCACGCGTTCGCCGGCGATGTCGACCATGCACGAGCGGCAGTTGCCGACCGCTTCCAGGCCGGCCTTGTAGCAGAGGTGCGGGATCTCGATGCCTTCGCGTTTGGCGATCTCGATGATCGTTTCGCTGGCGCGGCCCTGCACGTTGCGGCCGTTGAGCTGGAACTCGACGAGCGGCGCTTCGAGGTGAAGGGCTTCGTGTTTGGTGATCGCGTTCATGTCGGTGCCTGATGGATCAAACCAGCTCTTGCGCAAAGTACTTCACGACACAGTCGACCGGGTTCGGCGCGGCCTGGCCCAGCCCGCAGATCGAGGCGTCGCGCATCACGGCCGACAAGTCGGCGAGCAGGTCGACGTCCCAGCTTTTCTGTTCGATCAAAGCCGAGGCCTTGGCCGTGCCGTTGCGGCACGGCGTGCACTGGCCGCAGCTCTCGTGCTTGAAGAAGCGCATCATGCTGCGCGCGGCGTCGGTCGCAGTATCAGAGTCCGACAGCACGATGACCGCCGCCGAGCCGATGAAGCAGCCATAGGGCTGCAGCGTGTCGAAGTCGAGCGGGATCGTGTTCAGCGTCGCCGGCAGAATGCCGCCCGAAGCACCGCCCGGCAGGTAGGCGTAGAACGTGTGGCCGCTCTGCATCCCGCCGCAGTGTTCGTCGATCAGTTCCTGAATCGTGATGCCGGCCGGTGCGAGTTTCACGCCGGGTTGGTTGACGCGGCCCGAGACCGAAAACGAGCGCAGGCCCTTGCGCCCGTGGCGGCCGTGCGAGGCGAACCACTCGCCGCCCTTTTCGACCAGCTCGCGCACCCAGTACAGCGTCTCGAAGTTGTGTGCCAACGTAGGCCGGCCGAACAGGCCGACCTGCGCCACATACGGCGGGCGCAGCCGCGGCATGCCGCGTTTGCCTTCGATCGATTCGATCATCGCCGACTCTTCGCCGCAGATGTAAGCCCCGGCGCCGCGCCGCAGAATGATTTCGGGCATCGAAGTGATTGGCGGATGCGCACGCAGCTTTTCCAGCTCGGTTTCGAGCAGCGCGCGGCAGGCGTGATATTCGTCGCGCAGGTAAACGTAGACGCGCTGGATGCCCACGGCCCAGGCCGCGATCAACATGCCTTCGAGAAAACGGTGCGGGTCGGTTTCGAGCAAGACCCGGTCCTTGAAGGTGCCGGGCTCGCCTTCGTCGATGTTCACGGCCATCAGGCGCGGCGCGGCTTCGGCCCGCAAGATGCGCCATTTGCGCCCGGTCGGGAAGCCCGCACCGCCCAGGCCGCGCAGGCCGGAGTGCTCGAGCGTGGTGATGATCGATTCGACATCGCGCTCGCCCGCGTCGCAGGCCTTCAGCAGCGCGTAGCCGCCGCCGGCCTGGTACCTGGAGTGGTCGATGTGGCATTCGGGAAGGTCACGTGTCGGATTCGCGACGACCTGCGCCTTGACCTTCTCGCAGCTCGCATTCGGCACGGCCGTCTGGCCCACCGCAACCGCCGGGGCCTGCTCGCAGCGGCCGATGCAGGGTGCGGCGATCACGCGCACCTCTTTTCCGAGCAAGGCCGGCAAGCGGGCCAGAAGTTCACGTGCGCCCGCCATCTCGCACGACAGGCCGTCGCAGACCCGCACCGTCAACGCGGCCGGCGCGGCGTCGCCTTCTTTCACGATGTCGAAGTGGTGGTAAAAGCTCGCGACTTCGTAGACCTCGGTCTGAGCCAGGCGCATCTCTTGCGCCAGCGCGGCGAGGTGCGCCGACGACAGGTAGCCGAAACTGTCCTGGATCTTGTGCAGGTGCTCGATCAGCAGGTCGCGCTGGCGCGACTCGTCGCCGAGCAGTCGCTGCACGGCAACGAGAGCGCCCGGATCAACGCGCCGGCCCTTCGGCGCCTGGCGCTTGCGCAGCTTAGAGACTTCGACTCGCAAGGTCGCGAGGGGTGTCGTTTGGCTGTTCATCCTTAGATAGAAGTCTCAAGCTGGGGGTGAGTCAACGCCGGTCGGGTCCATGTCGCGGCCGCGCCCTCGGTGCGACAGTCGAGCTGGTGGGTACGGCGGCAAACCGACAGCTGTCAAAGCCTGTTTCAGGAACACCAGCCTTGCGCGCCTTTGAGTCATGCATCGAGTCCTGCGCGCAAGCCCGTGGGTCGCTCAATGGGAGTGCGAACAACCGAGCCCGCAGGCCGCACGCCACGGTGTGCGCCCGTTTCCGGGCGAATTGCGTCCAGCGGGCCGCGGCTGATCACCGCGGGCGAGAAACGGGGCCGAGAGCATCCTCTCGGATGCCGCGCCGCAGTCTGGGCAAGGCCGTGGCGTTCGGGACTCGGTCATTGGTCGGCTCTCCCGGAAATCGCCACAGCTTGCGCAGTGGTAGTCATACATCGGCATCGTCGCGGGTCCTATTTGGTCGGAGCAGCCCTCGCCAGACGACCCGGAACCCGGCGGGCTCGGTGGCGTCGTTCGATCGCGGTGACCGCGATCTGCGATCGATCTGGAGTCAATGGGCGGGGCAAGGGTGGCAGGCGGCTACTTCATCAGGCCGTCGAGCAGCAGATAGCCAGGGAGCCAGCCGGTCAACACCCCTTCGGCGATGGCGACCGTACCGGCGAGCTTGGCAATAGGCTTCTTGCCGACCAGCAGGAGGAAGAACAGGAACCACAGCACACCCCATGCCGCCCAGCATAGGCCGAACCAGATGCCCCATGTGGTGGTCGCGCCGCTCAGCGTCTGGATCGTGACCGGCACGGCCGTGACTGCAACGAACAGGGAGAACCAGCCCAATCCGCGCCCGTCAGCTCCGTTGTACCGGTTCATTGCCACCCAGAAGTAGGTGAAGGTGAACATCAACGTCAGCGCGGCGGCCTTGATGGACGCGGCGTCGGAACCTGGCCCGAACGCAAGGTAGAGCGACACCAGCAGCGTGATGCCGCCCACGAAAATGTCGATGACCGCAATCTCGTTGTCGCCGATGCGTCCGAGCAGCCAGAGCCCGTTCAGACACAACACGGCGCCAACGTAAAACAAGACCAGTCCTAGCATGGTGCGTTCTCCTCGATCATCTACCGAACCAGTGCGGGCTCGCCCAGCCTCGACCTACCGGACGCAGCCCGCGCGTTTTTGACGAACCTTGAACACCGTCGCGGCGTGAGCCGCGGCGGCATCGGCATCAGTTCGCCGAGCGCGGCACTTGCATGCCCTGCTTCACCTGGTGCGGCTTGCCAGTCGCCGACGGTCGAATGTCGAAATCGAAGATCGACCGGGGGATGTAAATCGTGGAGCACGCGTTCGGGATATCCACCACGCCGGACAGACGTCCCTCAACCGGCGCCGTCCCGAGAATCATGTAGGCCTGGATGTCCGTGTAGCCGAACTTCATCATGTAGTCGATGGCGTGATTGCAGGCGTTCTGGTAAGCAAGCCACGAGTCGAGGTAGTGCTGCTTGCCCTTGCTGTCCACCGAGACGCCGGAGAACGCGATCCACTCGGAATATTGCGGATCACGCAGCCCAGGCATGAAGATGGCGTTCTCGCGCACACCGTACTTCTCCATCCCGCCCTTGATCAGGTCAACGCGCAGATCCATGAAGCCGCCCATCTCGATCGCGCCGCAGAACGTGATCTCACCGTCGCCCTGCGAGAAGTGCAGGTCACCAAACGACAGGTTGGCCCCGGAGACAAAGACCGGATAGAAGATCCGACTCCCCGCGGTCAGGTTCTTGATGTCCTGGTTGCCGCCGTTCTCGCGCGGCGGGGCAGTCCGTGCCGCCTCCTTGGCGACGCGCTCGAAGTCAGCACCCTTGAGCGAGCCCAGGATTGCACTGTCGGGCAGCGGCGGCAGGGCCAGCGGCGGCACACGGTACGGGTCAGTTGCGATAAGTGCGGTTTCGCGCTTCGTCCACCTCGCCAATAGTTCGGCGGATGGCGCGGTGCCCATTAGGCCTGGGTGGTGGATGCCGACGTAGGAACACTCCGGAATATGGCGCGACGTGGCAACGTCGCCATTGAAGTCCCAGATCACTTTGTAGGCATCGGGAAAGCGCTCGGTGAGGAAGCCGCCGCCGTTCTTGTTTGCGAACACTCCCGTGTAGCCCCAGCCCATGCCTGAGAGGGGCCCCGAATCCTCTTGATCGCAAGAGTCGATCTCAAGGATGTCGACGATCAGCAGGTCGCCCGGCTCCGCCCCCTCGACGCGGAACGGTCCGGACAGAACGTGCACGCCGGCGAGCGGGGCGTTGCGAATGTCATCTGCTGAGTCGTCGTTCTTGATGGCGCCGTCGAACCACTCGCGGCAATCGGCGCGGAAGACCTCGCCCGGCTTCACGGTCACGTTCGCCGGAATGTCCGGGTGCCAGCGGTTGTGGCCGACGTGCTTCTGATTGGTGAACTTCTTGCTGTTGTCCAGCGGGAACAGATTCTTGGGCATATCCAGACCTCTCATTCGTTGGTTGCATGACTATGCGAACAGGTGACACATTGCGCGTTTGATTGACCGATGTCGTCTCCTTTCATGGTTGATTTGGTGCCCCCTGTGCCCATCGCCGCACCTCATTCCGTGGGGTCGGTTGCCAGCGTCCTTGAGCGCCACGCCCTGAGATCGAACCAAACGATCGCAACGGCGAAGGCGACCGTGGCGTCATGGCCGGGGCAGGCCGCGCAGCTTGGGGGTCAGTGCGAGCGTCCGACTCGGGGCGCCTGTGGAAGGCAACGAGTTGACAACTTCGGGTTCGTAGCGGCTCTTGTTCGCGTGGTCCATCGCCGCCGTCCATCCGCTTCGTGACGCTGACCTGAACATCGGCGCTGAGAACACCCTGCGGGCCTGACTTCCGCACTTCGTACACAGGACTGACCCCGGCGCTGTCCCGAGCGGCATGGTCTTGTCAAACAAGCCGTCCTGATCGCATTGATACTCGTAAATGGCCACCGCTATGCTCCTTCTCAGTCGACGACGTCGCAGCGGGAAGCGATCCCGTTCGACACCAGATCAGCCACCCGTTGGCTCGGTTGGCAGTGCAGATGTTGAGAGAGCGTGCAAAATTGAGAGTCCTTCGGCGCAGTGAATATTGATCATCCAAACAGGTGAGGTTCGGCTCACCTGATCAGATGAGCCTCAGTCTGGCCGTCTCGTCGCGAGCGTCGGCGCACCGGGTTTGGAGACACGCACGTTGGAAACGCTACGCTGTGGGCGGCCATGGTCAGCCTCACTTCGTTGGAAACCTGCACCGTGCCGATGCCTGCCGCGGGATGTGCAGCCTGCGCCGCACGGACGAGGTTCTCATCCGCGAGTTGAACTGCCCGCGCGTCACAACATTCGGGCGGTCAACCTCCTCAATGTTCTGGCTCGCGCCAGTGGCAGCAGGCACTTGCTGCTGCAGCGCGGTACTGCGCAGGTCCTCCGGGCGGCCACCCTCCCGTTTTATGTGTGCGCCTTGGCCGAGTGGGATCTGACGCGGCAGTTCGCGGCGACGCCAGTACAGCTCGCAGCCGTCATGGCCGATCGCAAGTGCTTCCTGGCCCTGGTCTCGTGCCGCCAGGGCCGATTTCTCTGCGAAGCGGTGTTGGTCCGGCGCCAGGTCAGCACTCGTTGTCGCAGCCACCGCCCTTGAAGACGTGCAGTTGCCAGCCCAACGGGAGCACTGCGCTCTGGCGCAGGGTGAGTTCGATCGACACGCCCCAGTTGCCCGCCCATCCGCGAGCCTGTGAGATTCGCTCGGAGATGTAGTGGGCCGCGGCCGGCCCGTACACCGGGCTCCACACAGCCGCCAACGAAGTGGCGAGCGCAGCGCGCCCTTCGACGGAATCCAGCGTGCGGAGTTCTGCCTGGTCGAGCCTGATGTTGATGTCAACGTCGACGTTCCCGTCCCGTGTGCTCACGTCCCTGACTTGCGCCGACCAGGCGAAAGCATCTCCCACCGGCACCAACGCGGCGATCAGGATGGTCATCATCGACAACAACCTCTTCATGTGGATCCTCGTTCTCAGTTCACGCCGCAATTGGCGCAGGGAGAGTTTGCGAGTTCCGGGAGCAGCCGGAATCCTCCATGTTGATGAGGTCGGTGCACCTGGCTTTTCGAGCTCGGCCAAAAGGTCGAAGGGTCGCATACGGCACACCGGTCGGGGTAGCGAGCTCCCCGCCATCCAAGTGCAGAGTGACGTGTTCACATCTCGGCTCGTGCGTGCTACTCAGCGCGAGCCGATCGTCCTCCCTGATCGGCCATGCGCCCCGAAACGGCTTGACCGCCGTCACGGGCGCTTTCTCTTGCGAACCACGCCGAGACGATGACCGCCCGCGACGACTGGATCAGTTCGTTTGTGCGCCAGCTGATGACTCTGCGGCCGCATCTGACCACCCGGGTGCTCGGCACCATCAGTTGACGAGCGCGTCAAGTCGAGCTTGCGAGAGCAGTTCGACGGCCTCAACCATGACCATCGGCACAGCGGCATCCGCTACGTCTGTCCGGCCCAGCGTCATGCCGGTGAAGATCACTCGATCTTGGCCGCGCGGCACGCGCTGTACGTCAAGGCTCGCGCGCTAAATCCGGCCCGCTGGTCGGGCGCTACGCGCAACTGGCTCGCTGGTTGTCGGGGTACTTGGCTTGCGCAGGCCAGATTGAGCAGCTACGAGCTCACAGGCTTCGCAAACGCCGCCTGCACGGCCCGATGCCGCCTGCCCTTCTCGGCCCGCACGTAGCAGCACCGTCAGGGCGGCGCCGCAGCGCGCGCACGAAGCTTGGCGTCGATCGCGGCCCGGAACTGGTCGTTGCCTGTGGGCATGCCGTCCTGGTGAACGCGTGCAGGCGCAGCGAGCGCCACCGGTGGCGGCAAGCGCGATAGCTGCGCGGCCGGCGGCGCTGCAGGCATCGCGGCCGACGCTTGCGGCGCCGGCGCAGCAGGCGCGGCCGTCACGGCGCTCGGGACGACCGCAGCCGCTGACATCTCGATCGCGGGCGGCCGCGCGATCAGCTTGACCGGTTCATGCTTGGCGCCGCACCCGCCAAGCAGCGCGGCGAGCAGGGTCATGGGCAAGGGTTTCACAGCAGCTCGATGCGGCCGGTGCCGCGCGTGACCCAGTCGGCGTCGTAGACAGTGCAAGCGCCGGCGTAGCCGGCCACGCGCGGGCACGACACCGTGTAGCCGGCCAGCAGCATCGTGATATGCAGCGTGCCGTCGCTTGCGACGAATGCGCTGCCGGTCACGCCGTAGGCGCCAGGGTTGCAGTTCATCGCGCCGTAGAGCAACAGCCCGTCGCTGTTGACGACGTCGCCGGTGGCGTCGATGACGAGCTGGTTGCAGATCGTCAGACCGGGGGCGTTCAGCGAAACGAACCAGACCAGGTTGCTGTAGGTGACGGGCGTTCCGACGCTCACCGCGAAGGTGGGCGCGTTGGCCAGCGCCGTGGCGGCGGCAAACACCAGGGTACTTATCGATCGCCTCATGGACACTCCGGTTTGCGCATCGTCAGAGCGCGTGCCTGGCTCAACGCACGAGCGCGCCGGTGCGCCGACGCCGGCTACATCCCGCGCCGGCAGGCGCGCCGCCGCGAACGAAGTTGAGCGGCCGAAGCCGCTGAAGCAAGCAACGGCGGCTCACGGCCGCCGTTGGCCTTTTTCCGGCACCGACGCCTCGGCTGGCAGAAGGCCTGCGTGGCAATGGCCAACAAGAACGCCCGCATCCTGTGGGCGGTGATGACGCGCCAGGCGGCCTATGACCCGCGACACGTCAGCGTCAAGCCGCAGTGCAAGGTGCCACTACACCAGCGCCCCGCTGCAGCGCCACCGGCGATGGCGCGCCATGCCCGGCCTGACGGCAACGCCCAACCGACCAACCGGCAACCCATTCAAGACGCTCCTTCCACGATAGACGTGCTCTCGAAGATGCATTGACAGGTCAGACCGGCAGTTGGTGAACTCGGCTAACCCTGCGTGGCGGCAATCGCGCCCAAGCCCGGCGAGCGAATGGAGCCCAACTGAGCGGTTCGTATCTGGGTCCGCACCCGGGGGCACGGCTGGGGGCATCTGATCGGTCCGGGTCGGCTGAAAAGCAGCAACGGCGCGCCTTCCAGGCGATCGTTCGGCAGTCTGCGACCCGCCCGCATCGCTGCCGCAGACGTGACTGGTGCCAGCGCTGGATCGGGGCAGGCAGGCGGTTGCCAAGACGCAGCCAGCGCCCGTCGCGCGTTGGCGGATCAGGCCTGCTTGCCTTCGAAGGGCAGCACCTTCGCCCTTGCAGACGGTGCGGCCAGAAACGTCGCCCACTCCGCCATCAGCGCCCGCCGTTTCTCGAACAAGTCGCCGCGCCGGTAGGCTTCCTCGGTCTTGTTGCCGATCGCGTGGGCGAGGGCCATCTCTCGAACCTCGGCGGGCGTCGACGTGCGCTCTGCACACCAGTCGGAGAAGGTGCTCCGGAAACCATGCGGGACAGCCGACAGACCCATGCGTCGCATCACCGCGGTCAGGCTCATGTCGGACAGCGTCTTGCCCTTGGCGCCGGGAAAGACCAGCATCGACGAATGATTCGACGAATGCTCGTCGTCGCGCTCGACGCGGGGTAGGGCGCCAAGCAACGTCACGGCCTCATCAGACAGCGGTACTCGGTGCGGGCGCCCTGCCTTCATCTTTTGAGCGCCGATCGTCCAGACTTTCGCGTCGACGTCGATCTCGTCCCAGGTTGCCGCTCGGACGGCGCCCGTGCGGCTCGCGGTGAGGATCGCGTACTCCAGCGCCCGGGCGGCCACGCCGGGCGCTTGGCGCAGGCGCTGCACGAACTCGTGCATGTCGTCGATCGGCACGGCCTCGAAGTGCTCGCGCTGGTTGACCTTGGAGGGGCGGGGTAGGGTGGCGTCGAGGTTTCCGCGCCAGCGTGCCGGGTTCGGGCCGTCGGGCCTGTACTCGCGCTGCATCGCCCAGGCGAGCACGAGCTCGATGCGGTTGCGCACGCGCACCATCGTCTCGTTCTTCGTCGTCCAGTGCGGTTCGATCACCGCCAGGACGTCGCCCTTCGTCACGTCGCGCACGTGCTTGTGCCCGAACCTCGGATAGACGTAGCTGTCGAGCGTGCTCTCCCACTGGGCAGCATGCTTCGCGTTGCGCCATCCGGCTCGGTGCGCGGCGATGTACGCTTCGCCACAGCGCTTGAAGGTCCAGTCAACGGTCTGGCGGCGCGCGCGGCGCTCAGCGGCGGGATCGGTGCCAGCCCTGATCTTCTGCAGCGCTGCGCGCGCGTCGTCGAGTGCCTGCGCGAGCGTCACGGTCGGGTACCCGCCAAGGCCGAGGTCGGCTCGTCTTGCGCCGACCACTGTGCGCAGCACCCAGGATCTGGCGCCGCTCGGCTTCACCAGCAGACGCAACCCGGCAACGGTGCCGACCGCGTGCAACCCGGGCTGGTCGAGACGCTTGATCTCCAGGGCCGTCAGCGGTTTCGCGATCCTTGGCACTTGGTTCCCCCATCTACCCCACCATTACATTGTGCGTTTGGATGAGACGGGGTGCAAGTGCCTGATCTGAGGTTTACCTATGAAATCTAGCGAATTCTGGGGTGGTCGGGAGGGCTGACATAGGGCGCGGCGGCGGAAGCGGTGAGATTCGAACTCACGAAGGACTTTCGCCCTCGCCGGTTTTCAAGACCGGTGCCTTCAACCGCTCGGCCACGCTTCCAGAGAAGGCCCGCATCGTAGCGCCGGTTTTGCCTGCACTCACGTCGCTGCGCGACATGAGTTCCGGCGCAACGCCTGCAGCGTTGACCAAGACCGGTGCCTTCAACCGCTCGGCCACGCTTGCTGCGGGTCGCGAGTTCTAGGCGCCGGGCCGCCGCGCCTGCTCGCACCGTACCTGGGCGATCTCGCGCCGCCCACCATCAACACGCACCGCCGTCAATGCACCGCCCCACACGCAACCGGTGTCGATCGCCAGCAGCTCGGCGCGATCGACCAGCCCCAGCGTGCTCCAGTGACCACAGGCGATCGGCTGACCCATCGTTCGCCGGCCCGGCACGTCGAACCAGGGCATGAAGCCCGGCGGCGCCGAGGCAGCGCCATCCTTGCTCCGGAACTCCATCTCGCCATCGGCACTGCAAAAGCGCAGCCGCGTCAGCGCGTTGATCACGCATCGCCATCGCTCAGCGCCGTGCAACGCGTCGCTCCACCGCGCAGGTAGGTTGCCATACATCTCGGGCAGGAATTCGTCCCACCCGGGCGCGCGCAGCAGCACTTCCACTTCGCCGGCCAGCGCCAGCACCTGCTGCGCATCCCAACTGGGCAGTACCCCGGCATGCACGCACAACCATCCGGCTTCCAGCACCGCCAACCGCTGCCGGCGCAGCCACTCGAGCCAGGCCTCGCGCTGCGGTGACTCGAGCACGGCCGCCAAGGTGTCGTTGCGATGCGCTCGTCGCACGCCGCCCGCCACGGCGAGCAGGTGCAAGTCATGGTTGCCGAGCAGACAGCTGGCCGCGTCGCCGAAGGCCGCCACGCGTTGCAGCACAGCCAGCGAATCGGGCCCGCGGTTCACCAGGTCGCCCAACAGCACGATGCGATCCCGCGACGGCGAAAAACCGACCTCGGCCAGCAGCCGCTGCAACGCGCCGTCGCAGCCCTGCACGTCGCCGATGAAGAAGAGCATCGGGTGATTCTGCTACCCTTGCCGGCTTTTTTCGGGCCGCTCGGCCGCGCATGGAACTCACGCTCCTGATCTTCCTGATCCTTCTCAACGGCCTGTTCGCGATGTCGGAGATGGCGCTCAGCGCCGCCCGCAAGGCGCGCTTGCAGGTGATGGTGGAGAGCGGCGAGGCGGGCGCGCAGGCGGCGATGGACCTGCACGACAACCCGACCAAGTTCTTGTCCACGGTGCAGATCGGCATCACCTCGATCGGCATCACGAACGGCATCGTCGGCGAGGCGGCCTTTGCCGAGCCGCTGTCGGTTTGGCTGGTGCGCAGCTTCGACTTCGCGCCGCGCACTGCGGCCATCGGCGCCACCGGCCTGGTGGTGGTGCTGATCACCGTGCTGACCATCATCTTCGGCGAGCTCGTGCCCAAGCGGCTGGGCCAGATGTTCCCCGAGACCGTGGCACGCCTGGTGGCGCGGCCGATGAACTTGCTCTCGACCGCGACGCGCCCGCTGGTGTTGCTGCTCTCGGCCTGCACGAACGGCGTGTTGCGCCTGATGGGCATCCGTGGCGGCCCGAACCGCTCGGTGACCTCGGAAGAGATCGCCGCCAGCCTCGAAGAAGGCGTCGACGCCGGCGTCATCGAAGAACAAGAGCACCAGATGGTGCGCAACGTGTTCCGCCTGGACGACCGCCAGATCGGCTCGATGATGATCCCGCGCGCCGAGATCGTCTGGCTCGATCTTGCTTCCAGCACGCAGCAGGTGATGGCGCAGGTCTCCGAACACGGCCACACGCGCTACCCGGTGTGCCGCGGCAGCCTGGATGATGTGATGGGCGTGCTCACCGTGCACACGCTGATCGGCCCGCTGTCGCGCGGCGAAAGCCTGGCGCTGGAGCAGCATGTCGAGCCGCCGGTATTCGTGCCCGAATCGCTCTCGGGCATGGAGCTGCTCGAGCACTTCAAGCAGACCAATGCCGACCTCGTGTTCGTGGTCGATGAATACGGCGCAGTGCAGGGCGTGATCACCGAACGCGACGTGCTCGAGGCCATCACCGGCGAACTCGGCACCCCGGCCGATGAAGACGCCTGGGCCGTGCAGCGCGAAGACTCGAGCTGGCTGATGGACGGGCTGATCCCGGTGCCCGAACTGAAAGACCGGCTGGAACTGAAAGAATTGCCCGAAGAAGACCGCGGGCGCTACAACACGCTGGCCGGCATGATCATGCTCTTGCTCGGCCGATTGCCCCGAACCACGGATCGCGTGGAATGGCAGGGCTGGCGTTTCGAAGTCGTCGATCTCGACGGCAAACGTGTCGACAAGGTGCTCGTGACGCGCGCCGAAACCACTGGAGAACCTTCATGATTCATCAACCCCTGCACCGCGACCCGGTCGGCGTGGATCGCGACGCGCTGCGCCACTACAAGCTGCGCGCCGCCGCCAACCCCGACTTCGCTTTCTGCACGCAGCTGAACTCGATCTTCGTGGCGGCCACCGAGTTCGGCGACGCCTGCCGCGACTTCCCTGTCGTGTTCGTCAACGCCGGCAAGAACGAGAAGGGCCAGAACGAAGTGGCGCCGATCGCCGTGCTGGGCGTGGCCGCTACACAGAACCTGTTCGTGCAAGGGCAGGGCGAGGCACAGAGCTGGCGCGCGCGCTATATGCCGGCGGTGCTGCGCACCTACCCGTTCTGCACGACACGCGTCAATGACGAGAAGTTCGCGATCTGCATCGACCGCGCCTGGCACCAGGTGAACACCACCGACGGCCAGCCGCTCTTCACTCCCGAAGGCGAGCCCAGCGAGCTACTCAAGTCGGCGCAGCAGCAGCTCGAGACGCTGGAGAACGAGATCGTGCGCACGCGTGCCTTCGGCCAGCGGCTGATCGAGCTGGACGTGCTGCGCGAAATGCGCTTTGATGCGCAGCTGCCCGATGGCCGCAAGCACAGCGTGGACGGCTTCCTGACCATCGACCAGACGCGGCTGATGGCGCTCTCGGACACCATCACGCTGGAACTGCACAAGAACGGCATGCTCGGGCTGATCCACGCGCATTGGATGTCGCTCGGGCACATGCGCAAGCTGCTCGATTGGCACTTTGAACGCCACGCGGCTCAACCGGCGCCGGCGGCACCTTTGCCGAACGCCGCGAACGCCGCCAATACAGCCGCCTGAGACCGGCCATGACGCTGCACCTGCTGACCAAGCCGGCGAAGAAGACCGATGCCACGCCGATCCACCTGGTCGATCGCGACAGCTTCGAGGGCTTTCGCAAGCGGCTGCCCGAGCCCACCCGCGCGTGGATGGCGGCCAACGGCTTCAGCGGCACGGCCGACAGCTTCATCGCCGTGCCCGACGCGCGGGGCGGCCTGGGTGCGGTGTGGGCCGGCGTGCGCTCGGTGTCGCACCCGTACGCGCTGGCGGCCTTGCCGGCGCAGCTGCCGCGCGGGCGCTACCGGCTCGGCGACGCAGGTCTCGCGCCCGATGCAGAAGCCGCAGCGCTCTCGTGGACCCTAGGCGCCTATGCTTTCGATCTGTACAAACCGCGTGCGCGCGAAGCGGCCCAGCTCGAACTGCCGGCCAGCCCGGACAGCCGGCGTGGCGCCTTGATCGGTGAGACTTGCAACGCCACGCGCGATCTCATCAACACACCCGCCGAACACCTCGGCCCAGCCGAGCTGGCTGAAGCGGTGAAGCTCGTGGCCAAGTCGCAAGGTGCCAAGTTCAGGCAGATCGTCGGCGACGAGCTGTTGAAGAAGAACTTCCCGGCTATCCACGCCGTCGGCCGCGCAGCCACCCGTGCGCCGCGCCTCATCGAACTCGAATGGGGCGACGCCCGCCACCCGCGCCTGGCCATCGTCGGCAAGGGCGTGTGTTTCGACAGCGGCGGGCTCGATATCAAGAGCGCCGAGGGCATGCGCCTGATGAAGAAGGACATGGGCGGCGCAGCGCATGCGCTGGGCCTGGCGCAGCTGGTGATGGCCCTCGACCTGCGAGTGCATCTGCAGTTGCTCATCCCGGCGGTGGAAAACGCCATCGCCGGCAACGCCTACCGCCCCGGCGACGTGTTCAAGACGCGCCAGGGCCTGCACATCGAGATCGGCAACACCGACGCCGAAGGCCGCGTCATCCTGTGCGATGCGCTGGCCTACGCGGCCGAATCGAAGCCCGCGTTGATGATCGACCTGGCCACGCTCACCGGCGCGGCGCGGGTGGCGCTCGGTGGCCAGTTGCCGGCACTCTTTTGCCGCGACATGGCGCTGGCACGGTCGCTGGTCGACCAGGGCCTGGCGCTGCACGACCCGATGTGGCATTTGCCGCTCTGGCGCGACTACCACGGCGGCATCGAAAGCACGGTCGCCGACATCGTCAACACCGGGCGCAATGCGTTGGCCGGCGCGATCAATGCGGCGCTATTCCTCGAAGACTTCGTGCCCGCCGATCTGCCCTGGCTGCACCTGGACATCTTCGGCTGGAACGACACGGCGCGCGCCGGGCGGCCGACGGGTGCCGAGGCGCAGACCCTGCGCACGCTGCTGTCGCACCTGGAGCAGCGCTTCAAGCCGGCGTAGGCCGCGCGTGTTCCGGCGCTACACCTTCGTGCCTGAAACGCTGACGATCGCGATGCCCACGGTGATCATCAGAGTGGCCAGCCAGCGGTTGCGGCCGACGTTCTCCTTCAGCACGAACTTCGAGCTGAGTGCGATGAAGATGTAGTGGATGCTCGACAGGCAGAACGCGAAATTCAGGTCCGACATGCCGAGCACGGCGATCCACAGCCCGAGGATCGCCAGGCCCATCCACATGCCCACCCAGACACGGAAGAAGAACAGCAGCCGCCACGACAGCATCAACATCTCGCGCAAGGTGTTCGCCGGCAGATCGAGCTTTTCCACGGCTGTCTTGAAGCAGACCTGGGCGCCGGTCTCCGCCAGCGAGATCAGCGTCACCATCAGGAAAACGGCGACGTACTGAGCGAGACTCATGCCGCCTCCGCCGCGGCAGGGTGTTTCTCGCTCACCGACAACCACGCGATGCCCGCGGTGATGACGAAGATGCCGAACCAGCGCAGCGCGCTGATCTCCTCGCCCAGGAAGACGATGGAGAGAACGGGGATCAGCACGAAGCTCATACTGCCCAGCGGGAAGGCCACGCTCAGGTCCAGCGCCGCGAGCACCGCCGGCCAGATGATGAACGAGGCGACCATCCCCGCCACCGCGAGCCAGAGGTACGGCGACTGCACCGCCTGCCAGACCACATCGAGCAGCACGGCAAGGTCCATCGACGCCGGGGGCAAGCCCGTGGACACCTTCTTGAACGACACCAAGATGATGAACTGGATGATGTCGGCGGCAACCACCAGCAGCACCACCCTCAGCGTCAGCCCCTTCTTCCTCATTGCAACTCCTTTCGATCGATCTCAGGCAAATCGGTTGGCGATCCAGTTCAGCACCGGGTTGATGATCTTCGTCATCGTGCGCATCGGGATCAGCTGCGCGCCCAGCTTGATCTTCACCGGGTAGCCCCCCTGGCTGAGCATGTAGTGCGCCTTGCGGTGGTCGATGCACCACTGCACGTTGCTCAGGAAGCTGATGAAGTACAGGTTCAGATCGCGCGCGACCGCGTAGTCCATGCCGATGTACTTGTCGATCAGGCGGTCCTCGAACTGGAGGCACAGGTTGAGCCCGACGAGGCGCCTGCCCGACCCGTCTTTCATCCAATACAGGAAGTAGACGGTCTGCCCGGGCATGTAGCGGTTGAAGTTGAGGAAGAACGCCTTCGTCAGGACCTCGAAGTGCATGGGTCCGGCGTTGTGGACGTTCATGTAGAGCTGAAACGCCTCGTCGATCAAGGGTCCGATGTCGCTCACCGCTTCGATCTGGAGCGCACCGCTCTTCTCGGTCTTCTTCATCTTGCGGCGCAGGTCCTTGCGCGTTCCCGTGCTCAGCCGCTCGAGGTACTGGTCGATCGACGTGAACTCGATGGCCAGGCTCGCTGCGGGCAGCCCATCACCGGCGAAGTAGCCTAGTGGCTCGAGCGGTGCCAGCGCCTCGAGGTCCGCGTCCATGAAGTCCTTGAAGACGATCATCCAGGCGCCGTGCTCGCGCGCCTGTTCGAGCAGCGCGCGGTCGAAGGCCCGCCACAGCGCGGCATCGTGGCAGAAGTCGGGGTGGATGCCCAGCAGGCCCTTCTCCGACGTCGGGGAGCCGCAAAACAGCGTCTTCAAGACGAGCAGGCGTGGCCAGAAGCGCTGCAGCTTCTGCAGGCGCCGGCGGCCGGCGTCGCCCATGGCCAAACCCATGTTGAAATGCGCCGTGAACAGCGGCGCGACCAGCGCCAGCGTGCCGCCGGCGTACAGCGCGAGGTACAGAAAGTCGAACCCCTCGATGCCGGCCTCCTCCTGGCTGCGGTAAAAGTCGTGGCCCTCGGCCAGGCGTGGCCAGACCAAATCCCAATCGTCGCGCGGGATGTCCCGAATCGACGAATACGCCCGATGCTGGATGTGCGCCATCGCGCGGAGTCTATGGGGGCCGGTCCGTGAGGGGCTTGCCCGAGTGTGCCTTGCCATCCGGTTGCGGCGTGGTGGACAATTCGCCGACCGCTCGGTCGACGAATTCACTATCGCCCATGGACATCTCCCCAACCGCCCTGGTGCTGACCCACGACGCCGGGCCGATCCGCAGCCTGACGCTGAACCGCCCGCAGGCGCTGAACAGCTTCACCGCGGCGATGCACGCCGAGTTGCGCGCCGCGCTCGACCTGGCCGCGCAAGACGCGTCGGTGCGTGCGCTCATCGTCACCGGCGCCGGCCGCGGTTTCTGCGCCGGGCAAGACTTGAACGACGGCATGGCCGCGGACGGCGGCCCGCCCGACGTGGGCGCAGTCATCGAAGCCCTCTACAGGCCGCTGGCCACGCGTATTCGCAGCATGCCGATCCCGGTCATCGCCGCGGTGAACGGCGTGGCCGCCGGTGCCGGCGCGAACTTCGCGCTGTGCTGCGATTTCGTGGTCGCCGCGCGCAGTGCGAGCTTCATCCAGGCCTTTGCCAAGATCGGTCTGGTGCCCGATTGCGGCGGCACCTGGTTGCTGCCGCGGCTGGTCGGCCGCGCCCGCGCGCTCGGCTATGCGATGAGCGGCGACAAGCTGCCCGCTGAAGAAGCGCAGCGCATCGGCCTGATCTGGTCTTGTGTGGACGATGTCGCGCTGCGCGAGACGACGATGGCGCTGGCGACGAAGCTCTCGGCGATGCCGTCGCGTGCGCTGGCCGAGACGCGCCGCGCCATCGACGCCTCGAGCACGCTGCCTTTCGACGATGCGATCACGCTCGAAGCGAACACGCAGCGCGAGTTGGGGCGGGCGCATGACTTCGCCGAAGGCGTCGCCGCTTTCCTCGCCAAGCGCGCGCCCGTCTTCAAGGACCGCTGATGGGCGCTACCGATGACCAGGCCATCGCCGAGGCCTGTCGCGACGCAATGTGGCGCGGCGACCGTGCCAGCCGCTGGCTCGGCATGCAGGTACTGGCCGTCGGCCCGGGCAGCGCCACGCTGCAGATGACCGTGCGCGAAGAGATGCTGAACGGCCACGACACCTGCCACGGCGGGTTGATCACGACACTCGCCGACAGCACCTTCGCTTTCGCGTGCAACGGCTACAACGACATCACCGTCGCGTCGGGCTTCGACGTCAACCTGGTCGCGTCGGCGCGGCTGGGCGACGTGCTCACCGCGCAGGCGGTGGAAGTGAGCAAGTCGGGGCGCACCGGGGTGTACGACATCCTCGTGGCCAACCAGCGCGGCGAGAAGATTGCCGCATTCCGCGGGCGCTCGTACACGATGAAAGGCAAGCCGCTCGTTCCCGGCCTGCCGTCGACGCGAGGAGGGTGAAATGAGACCCCCAAGCTCACTGCGTTCGCGGCCCCCAGGGCCCGGTAAGGGCCCCTTCGTGACCCAGGGGGCGCGCAGCACCTTGGGAACGGCCCTGCGGAGCTGCCGATGCCCGTGAAGACCCCTGCCCCGGACGACCTCGAGCCCATCGAGCGCGCCAGCAGCGACGAGTTGCAGGCGCTGCAGCTGCGACGGCTGCAATCGACGCTCGGCCATGCCTACAACAACGTTCCACACTACCGGCAGGCCTTCGATGCGAAGGGTGTGCACCCGACGGACTGCAAGCGGCTCGCCGACCTGGCAACGTTCCCGTTCACCGCCAAGAGCGACCTGCGCCGGCAGTACCCGTTCGGCATGTTCGCCGTGCCGCGGCAGCAGTTGGTGCGCATTCATGCCTCGTCGGGCACCACCGGCAAGCCCACCGTGGTGGGCTACACGCAAGGCGACATCGACCGCTGGGCCGACCTGGTGGCGCGCTCGATCCGCGCCGCCGGCGGGCGCAGTGGCGACATGGTGCACGTGGCCTACGGTTACGGCCTCTTCACCGGCGGCCTCGGCGCGCACTACGGCGCCGAGAAGCTCGGCTGCACGGTGATCCCGATGAGCGGCGGCCAGACCGAAAAGCAGGTGCAGCTGATCGAGGACTTCCGCCCCGACATCATCATGGTCACGCCCAGCTACATGCAGGTGATCGTCGAGGAGTTCATCAGGCAGGGCAAAGATCCGCGCGCCATGTCGATCAGCGTGGGCATCTTCGGCGCCGAGCCCTGGACCGAGGCGATGCGGCGCGACATCGAACACAGTGCCGACATCAGCGCGGTGGACATCTACGGCCTCTCGGAAGTGATGGGCCCGGGTGTGGCCAGCGAGTGCATCGAAACGCAGGATGGGCCCGTGGTCTGGGAGGACCATTTCTACCCCGAGATCGTCGACCCGGTGACGGGCGAGGTGCTGCCGGACGGGCAGGAGGGCGAGCTCGTCTTCACCACGCTGACCAAAGAAGCGCTGCCCTTGATCCGCTACCGCACGCGCGACCTGACGCGCCTGTTGCCGCCCACGGCGCGCAGCATGCGGCGCATGGGCAAAATCGTCGGCCGCAGCGACGACATGCTGATCATCCGCGGCGTGAACCTGTTCCCGACGCAGATCGAAGAACTCGTGCTCGCGCATGGGCAGCTCGGTGGGCAGTACCAGCTCGTCGTGACGCGCGAGGCGTTGCTCGACGAAGTGGCAGTGAGGTGCGAACTGGCGCCCGAACACCGAAGCGCGAACCGCGACGCCATCGCGGCTGAACTGCAGTCGCGCATCAAGACCTTGATCGGCGTCAGCACGCGCGTGGACGTGGGCATGCCCGATTCGATCGAACGCACGCTGGTCGGCAAGGCCCGACGCGTGATTGACAGGCGGCCGAAGTAAAGGAGCAAACGAGGATGTACACCCAAGCCATGGACCTGGCGCCCAAGGAAGAGCGCAAGCTCGTTCGCAGCGCCGAAGAAGCTCGGCTCGAAGAGCGCTTCGAAGCGCGCATCGACGCCGGCGACCAGATCGAGGCCAAGGACTGGATGCCTGAGCACTACCGCAAGACGCTGGTCCGCCAGATCAGCCAGCACGCGCACAGCGAAGTCGTCGGCATGCTGCCCGAGGGCAACTGGATCACCCGTGCGCCCACGCTCAAGCGCAAGGCGATCCTCGTGGCCAAGGTGCAGGACGAAGCCGGTCACGGCTTGTATCTGTACGTGGCAGGTGAAACCTTGGGAACCAGCCGCGACCAGATGCTCGCCGCGCTGCACAGCGGCAAGGCCAAGTACAGCTCGATCTTCAACTACCCGACGCTTTCCTGGGCCGACATCGGCACCATCGGCTGGCTGGTCGACGGCGCGGCGATCATGAACCAGGTGCCGCTGACGCGCTGCTCGTACGCGCCGTACGCGCGGGCGATGGTGCGCATCTGCCGCGAAGAGAGTTTCCACCAGCGCCAGGGTTTTGATTCGCTGCTGGTGATGATGAAAGACGGTACCGACACGCAGCGCGCGATGGTGCAAGACGCCGTGAACCGCTGGTGGTGGCCGAGCCTGATGATGTTCGGCCCGCCCGACGCCGAGAGCCCGAACAGCGCGCAGAGCACGCGCTGGGGCATCAAGCGCCTGTCCAACGACACGCTGCGCCAGAAGTTCGTCGACGCCTGTGTCGAGCAGGCCAAGGTGCTGGGCGTGAGCTTGCCCGACCCCGATCTGAAGTGGAACGAAGGGCGTGACGCGAACGACTACGGCGTGATCGACTGGAGCGAGTTCTGGCGCGTCGTCGGCGGCCATGGCCCGTGCAACCACGAGCGTCTGGGCGCCCGTGTGAAGGCCTGGGACGATGGCGCCTGGGTGCGCGAAGCCGCGCTGGCTTATGCGCGAAAACAAACGATGAAGGAGCAGGCAGCATGATCGACGTGAAGAATGAATGGCCGCTGTGGGAGGTCTTCGTCCGCCCCAAAGCCGGCCTCGACCACAAACACTGCGGCAGCCTGCACGCCACCGATTCGAAGATGGCGATCCAGCTCGCGCGCGAGGTCTACACGCGCCGGCAGGAAGGGACCAGCGTCTGGGTCGTGCGCAGCAGCGACATCACCGCCAGCGACCCCGCCGACAAGGACATGTACTTCGACCCGATGGAAGACAAGGTCTACCGCCATCCGACCTTCTACGAGCTCCCCGAGTCCGTGAACCACATGTGAAGCCATGCTTGCCACCGCCGACTCGATCCGCCTGAACCTCACGCCGCAGTTGCAGTACCTGCTGCGCATCGCCGACACCTGCCTGATCCACGCGCAGCGGCAGGCCGAGTGGTGCGGCCACGGCCCGGTACTGGAAGAAGACATCGCGCTGGCCAACCTGACGCTGGACGTGATCGGTCAGGCGCGCGCGCTGCTGACTCATGCCGCCAGGCTCGAAGGGCAAGGCTTTGATGAAGACCAACTCGCCTTCCTGCGCGACGAGCGGCAGTTCTTCAACCTGACGCTGGTCGAGCAGCCCGCACGCCGCGCCAGCGCGCACGCGCCGGGCGGCGACTTTGCCGATGTGGTGGTGCGCTGCCTGCTGCTGTCGACCTGGCTGATGTTGTTGTGGCAGCAGCTGCTGAAGTCGAACGACGCCCAGGTGTCGGCGATCGCCGAGAAGTCGTTGAAGGAAACGCGTTACCACCACCAGCATGCCGCCGACTGGGTGGTGCGCCTGGGTGACGGCACCGATCAATCGGCCGCGCGCATGCGCGCGGCGCTGGCACGCGCCTGGCCGTACACGAACGAGATGTTCACCAGCGATGCCGTCGACGAAGCCGCAGCGTCGACGGGCCTGGGTCCGACTCGCGCCAGCCTGCGCGACGCCTGGCACGAGCGCATCGGCGCGGTGTTGGCCCAAGCGCAGCTGGCGCTGCCCGCCGACACGCCATTCCTCAGCACCGGTGCCCAAGGCGTGCACAGCGAGCACATGGGTTTCATCGTCGCCGAGATGCAGAGCGTGCAGCGGCAGTTTCCCGGGGGGCGGTGGTGAGAACTCAAGCTGCGTGGGACGTGCTGGCCGATGTGCTCGACCCCGAAGTGCCGGTGCTGTCGGTGTGCGACCTGGGCATCGTGCGCGAGGTGAATGAAGGCGACGACGGATTGCACGTCGTGCTCACGCCCACCTACAGCGGCTGCCCGGCCACCGAGGTCATCGAGGCCAGTGTGCGCGAGGCACTGGAGCGTGCCGAACTCGGCCCGGTGCGCATCACGCAGCGGCTCTCGCCGGCCTGGACCAGCGACTGGATCAGCGAAGACGGGCGACGCAAGCTGCGCGAATACGGCATCGCGCCGCCGTCGGGTTCGGCGGCGCTGCTGCTGGACCAGCAACCGGCCGTACGGCCGGTGCGCATCTTCGCCCGCGGCATCGAATGTCCACGCTGCAGCAGCACCCAGACCGAGCGTCTGTCGGCCTTCGGCGCCACGGCCTGCAAGGCGCTGTACCGCTGCATCGCGTGCCGAGAGCCTTTCGAATACTTCAAACCGATCTAGGGATCAAGAGCGTGGCCGGCCTGCACTTCCATCCGCTGCGCGTGAGCGCCGTCCAGCCCGACACCGACGACGCGAAGCTGGTGTCGTTCGAGGTGCCCGACGATCTGCGCGAGTCCTTTGTCTTCACGCCCGGCCAGTACCTCACCGTGCGCCGCATCGGCGCTGCCGAAGACCTGCGCCGCTCGTATTCGATCTGCGCTGCAGCCGGCGAGCAGTTGCGCGTGGGCGTGCGACAGGTCCCTGGCGGCGCGTTCTCGAACTGGCTGCACGAATCGTTGCAACCGGGCGACCAGCTCGAGGTGATGGAGCCGCAAGGCCGCTTCGGTGCGGCCCTGGGTTCGGCACGCGGCGCGCACCTGCTCGGCATCGCCGGCGGCAGTGGCATCACGCCGATCTTGTCGATCCTGAAGACGGCCCTCGAGCGCGACAGCAACACCCGCTTCATGCTGCTCTACGGCAACCGCCAGGCTTCGTCGACGATGTTCAAGGAAGAACTCGAAGACCTGAAGAACCGCTTCCTCACGCGCCTCGCGCTGCACACGGTGTTTTCGCGCGAGCAGGTCGATTCACCCTTGAACGTCGGGCGCCTGGAGCGCGACAAGATCGCCACCTTCCTGCGCTTGGTCGGCCCCGTCGACCATGCGTTCGTCTGCGGCCCGCATGCGCTGAACGACGAGGCCGAAGCAGCGCTGCGCGAAGCGGGCCTGGCCGAAGAGCAGATCCACATCGAACGTTTCGGTGTGCCGCCCGCGGTGGCGCAGACGATCTCGCACGCGCCGCAAGAAGGCGACGCGGTGACCGCCAGGATCAGCGTCCTGCGCGACGGCCTGACGCGCGACATCGGCTTCACGGCGCAGGACGACAGCATCCTCGCCGCCGCGTCGCGGGCCGGCCTGGATGTGCCCTATTCGTGCAAGTCAGGCGTGTGCGCCACCTGCCGCGCCAAGCTGATCGAAGGCCGCGTGCGCATGGACCGCAACTTCGCGCTGGAGAAGAGCGAGCTGGCGGCCGGCTTCATCCTCACCTGCCAGTCGCATCCGCTCACCGAGCGGGTCGTGGTCTCGTTCGACGAGCGATAGGGCACCCATGGCCCGCACGAGGTCCAGCGGCTACGACGGCCAACGCGAGCAGATCCTGGTGGCGGCGGCGGCCCTCTTCGCGCAGCAGGGCTACACCGCCACGACGATGAACCAGGTGGCAGCGGCCTGCGCCGTCTCCAAAGCCACGCTGTACCACTACGTGCGCGACAAGCACGAGCTGCTGGCGCAGATCAGCGCCGGGCATGTCGCGCGCTTGCAGCATCTGGTCGCCGAGGTCAGCGCGCAGCGGCTGCCGCCGGCCGAGCACCTGCGCGCGCTGATCGAGCGCTTCACCGCGGCCTACGCCAGCGCGCAGAACGAGCACCGCGTGCTCACCGAAGACGTGAGGTTCCTCGCCGACGAGGAACGCCAAGGCGTCGAAGGCGGCCAGCGCCGCGTGGTCGCCGCGTTCGCCGAGGCGATCCTGGCGCTGCGGCCCGACCTGGCCGAACTCGGCAAGCCGCTGACGATGCTGCTGTTCGGCATGATCAACTGGACCTTCACCTGGATGCGCCCCGGCGGCGCGCTGAACCATCAGGCGCTGGCGCCGATCGTCGCCGAGCTGTTCTTCGGCGGCTTGCCAGCCGTCCAGTCCAGCCCGCCGGGGGCGCTGCGCGCTGCGCGAGCGATCACGCCGCGCGCCAGCGTGGTGGCCTGACGCCGCGCCGGGTGGTGCTTCAGCAAGGTCTCGGCTCCAGCCGCGCCGAGTTGCACCGCCACATGCTGCCAGCGCCGGCGCACGGTGTTGTCCAGCCACAGGTCTTCGAGCGCGTGGCGTTGCCCGGCAAGGGTGCCCAGGGCATCGGGCAACTCCAGAAGGCGCGGCGCCAGCGCGCCGACGAAGAGCTGGAAGTCTTCGCGCTGCCGCGCTTCGGCGATACCGTCGGCCAGCGCGCGCAGCCGGCTGCTCCAGCCTGGGGTGGCGAGTTGTTCGGTGATCAGCACCTGCAGCCGCTGCAAGGGATGCAAGGGTCGCACGCCCGCAGGCGGCAGCAGCACCAGCGGCAAGCGCGCCACTTCGACATCCGACAGCACGCTGGCAAAAGACAGCAACACCGCCCAGCGGCGCCAGGCTGCCTGCGCCAGGCCGCCGATCTGCTGGCTGTAGCCGGTTTCCAGGTGGCGCAGCTGGGTCATCGCCGCGCTGAAGTCGCAGCCGGCGCGCGCCTGGCTGGCCAGGCGGCACAGCAGCACCGCGGGGCTACCGGGGACGATCGATTCCAGCACGGGTGCATCGTCGCCGCTGCCGCCGAGCCGGCGGCGGGTGATGGGGCAGGCCGGCATGCCCTGGCCGGCGGCGGTCCACGAGGGCGGCACGCGGCGCGCGGGTGGCAGCGCCGCTGGTCTCTCGAAGGCGAGATCGGTGGCGAGGTCAAGGCAGGTCTGGTTCATCGCACGGCTCCTGGTCGGGGCCGGAGGACAGCTCCGGTGTGCGATGCAGTATTCGGGGAGGGTGGCTCAAAGGATGAGCCACCCCCCGGGCGCGATGAAGTTTTTCTTGCGCCAAAGTTGTACGACAAATTCGGCCCGACGCGCATGATGCTCGCCAACGCCTTCCAGGCCATGACCCCCGGCACCAGACTCGCTGATCGGATCGCCGACGCGCTGCTGACGAACATCCGCGCGGGCCGCTTCGTGCCCGGCAACAAGCTGCCCACCGAAGCGACCCTGGCCTCGCAGTTCTCGGTCAGCCGAACGGTGATTCGCGAAGCGGTGGCCCGGCTCAAATTGCAGGGGCTGGTCAGTTCGCGCCAGGGCAGCGGCATCTACGTGCGCGAAGCCGGCATTCCCCCTTTGAGTTTCGACGCCCACTACGCGGTTTCCAAGCAGGCCGTGGTGCAGATGGTCGAGGTGCGGCGCGCGTTGGAGGCCGAGGTGGCGTCGCTGGCGGCGCAGCGGCGCACACTGGCTGACGTGCGCCGCGTGCGCCAGGCCGTCGCGGCACTGAACAAGGCCGTCAAGGCCGGCGGCGATGGTGTGCTCGAGGACGTGGCCTTCCATCGCAGCATCGCCGATGCCGCGCGCAATCCGTTCCTGCTCAGCACGCTGCAGTACCTGCGACGCTTCCTGACCGGCGCCACGCGCGTGACGCGGGCCAACGAGGCGCGCTGCGACGACTTCGCGCGCCAGGTGCAGGACGAACACGCGCTGATCGTGCCCACGCGCACCATCGGCTGGCCGCAATCCGGCGCTGGGCAGGTGGTGTCCTCGGGCTCATGCTGATGCTCAACACAAGATCACCTGCATGGGTGAAGTCAAGTTCGATCAAGGCGCCGGTCAGCGCTTTTACCGGTACTGGGGAAAGGCCCGCCCACCGGTAGCCTCCGCTGCGGCGTATCACTTGCTTCCCTATCACTGCCTGGACGTGGCTGCTGTCGGCCGAGTGTTTCTGCAGCGTTCACCTGGCCTGTGGCGGTGGCTGAGCTTGGGCATTGGCACGAACGAGGAAACGATGCTGGGATGGATCGGCTTCTGGCTGGCGCTTCACGACTTGGGAAAGTTCTCCGAGGCATTTCAGGGCCAGTGCGCCGACGTCGTTACCGCTTTACGGGGCGCCTCACCGCATCCGGCACGACCCTATTCGGTACGCCACGACACCCTCGGCATGGTGTTCTGGAGCCAAGCCTTGTTCGACCGCGTGATCGACGAGCAATGGTTCGGGCCGAACACCGATGACTACCAAGACGGTCTGCACGCCTGGATGCGTGCCGTCACTGGCCACCATGGTCAACCGCCCCTCGGCAATGGTGGAATCGCCTGGACGCACCACTTCGACAAGGCGGTAGACGCGCCGGCGATTCACGAGTTCTGCCAAGCCGCGCGGGCGCTGTTCCTCACACCTGCGGTGGCGCAGTTGCCAATGGCGATGGCGCCTGCGGAATTCGAACGCAACAGCAAAGCACTGTCATGGTGGGTTGCCGGCCTCGCGGTACTCGCGGACTGGATCGGTTCCAACACCGACTTCTTCGAGTACCGCGCCGACCCTGACCAGCCCACGCCGCTCCAAGAATACTGGCATGAGGCGCTCGCGAAGGCGGAGAAGGCGCTGGAGCAAGTTGGCGTGCTGCCGATCGGCAAGCGCAGCGCTCTGGGTTTTGGTGACCTGTTTCCAGGCATCGACGCACCGTCCCCACTGCAAAGCTGGGCCGCGACAGTGGTGGTTTCCGAGCAGCCGCAAATCCACCTGCTCGACGACGTGACGGGCGCCGGAAAGACCGAAGCCGCGGTGATGCTGGCGCATCGATTGATCAGCTCCGGCCATGTCGACGGCTTCTACATTGCTCTGCCGACGATGGCGACCGCGAATGCGATGTACGGCCGCATCGCCAAGGTGTACGCGATGCTGTTCGAGGGCGCCCCGAGTCTGGTGCTGGCGACCGGACAGCGCAATCTCGTTGAAGCATTCGCGGCATCGGTGCTGACCCCCTCGCGGTCGACGCCTACACGCGGCACCGGGGAAAGAGGGGCGAGGTCCAGTTCAGCACGGTGGACTTTGCCGGCGAGTTGTTGGTGAAGGACGCCGCCGCGATGACACAGGCCCTTCTTCAAGGCATCGGCCGCGCCAAAGCCTTCGGCTGCGGCTTGCTCCTGGTGCGCCGCGTCGGCTAATCTCGCCCCATCGCGACTGACGCGGAGCCCGCCATGCCCACCCTCACCGCTGAAGAACTGGAACGCCAGCCTGAACGCTTGCTCAACGACGCCAAGCGGGGCACATCCGACGTCGTCACCGTGCAAGGTGAGCCCGTCATGCTGACGCTGCCGCTGGGCGAGACGGCGGGGTCGAGCGCGGAACGGCTGGCGCTGGCGGTCGCGCGGTATGAGCGCGAGGTCTTGGGCTTGGGGCTGGCAGCGAAGATCGCGGGGCTGTCGTACAGCCGCATGATCGACGAATTGGCGGCGCGCCAGATCCCCGTGGTGCGCTACAGCGTCGAGGATCTCGACCGCGAACTCGGCTATGTCCGCACCCTTGCTGGTGGCCGATAGCGGCCCGCTGATCGCACTCGCAAGGCTCGACCTGCTGGCCATTCCGTCGCGCGCGTTCGGCGAGCTTCTGGTCACCGCCACGGTGTGGCGTGAAGTTACCCGCGAACCCCGCCCCGCCGACCGAGCCGCTCTTGCGACGGCGCTGGACGAAGGCTCGATTCAACTCGTCGAAGACCCGTTGCAGATTCCCGCTGCGTTGGCCGGCGCGCTGATCGACGAGGGCGAGCGTTCCGCACTGGCACTCGCGCTCGTGCGCAACGCCATCGTTCTGGTCGATGAACGTCGCGGGCGCGCCTGCGCGGTCGAACTGGGACTGCCTGTGTTGGGCACGCTCGGCTTGCTGGTGCGCGCACGCGAGCTGGGCCTGGTCGGCCACGTGCGCCCGCTGACCGACGCCTTGATCGCCAGCGGCTACTTTCTGGCCCATGCGCTCGTCGAGCGGACGTTGGCCTCCATCGGCGAATAGCGCGCGCCTCATGGCCTCGGGCCTGCTTCCGCCTTTGAAACCCATTCCGATCAGGGAGCGGCTCTCCGTCGTATTCGTCGAAAAAGGAGAGATCGACGTGCTCGACGGCGCCTTCGTCGTCGTCGACGTGACCGGCATTCGCACCCACATCCCGGTAGGCGGCGTGGCGTGCATCATGCTGGAGCCGGGCACGCGCGTCTCGCACCGCGCCGCCGGGCTCGTGGGGCGCGTGGGCACGCTGCTCGTGTGGGTGGGCGAGGCGGGAGTTCGCCTGTATTCCGCGGGGCAACCTGGCGGCGCGCGCTCCGACCGGCTGCTGTATCAAGCGAAGCTCGCGCTCGACGAAGACCTGCGCCTGAAGGTCGTGCGCAAGATGTACGCCATGCGCTTCGGCGAAGAACCGCCCACTCGCCGCAGCGTCGAGCAGTTGCGCGGCATCGAGGGTGCGCGGGTGCGCCGCTCGTATCAACTGCTGGCGCAGAAGTTCGGCGTGAAGTGGACCGGCCGCGACTACGACCCCGGGACGTGGGATGGCTCCGACCTCGCCAACCGCTGCCTGTCGATCCAGGCGTACTTCACGTCGACTCCCTCGCAAAGTACGCCGCCGCTTTTTTTGGGATTTCCTTCTCCACTCTCAACCGGGCGTTCTCCTGTCTCAAGCGGCTGAGTTCCGCCTCCGCCTCCGACACCGGCTGCGCCGCAACGCGCTTGACCAGCGCCTGTCCCTTGCGGGCCAGATACACCCAGTTGGCCAGCGTCTTGTTGGACATCTCCAGCGAGCGTGCCACCGCGGCCATGCCCCGCCCACCTTGCAGAACCTGCTTCACGGCAGAGTCCCGAAACTCGGCCGCGTACTTGCGATCAGAACCCGTCTTCATACGAACCTCCATGAAGTCAAACTACCAGACTTCGTGGCGTCCGTTTTTCGGGGACCAGATCAGTTCATGCAGGCCTCGACCGCGGGCTTCGCCAAGGAAGACGACAGCGCGGTGGTCAAGACCTTCCCCGGTATCGAGCTGCCCCGAGCGAAGCCGACCTGATCGGGCCTGGGGCACACTCGACGGCTTCGCGCCTGGATCTGCCGCCATGGGACCCCTGCAAGGATTGACCGTTCTCGAACTCGCCGGCATCGGCCCCGGCCCGATGTGCGGCATGTTGCTCGCCGACCTCGGTGCCGACGTGCTGCGCGTCGATCGCCTGGAGGCCAGCGGCCTGGGCCTGGCGATGGACAAACGGCATGAGGTGCACGGCCGCAACCGGCGCTCGGTTGCGCTGGACCTGAAGTCGCCGGCCGGGCGCGACGCCGCGCTGCGCCTGGCCGAGCGCGCCGATGTGCTGATCGAGGGCTTTCGCCCCGGCGTGGCCGAACGCCTGGGCCTGGGGCCGGCGGATATCGAAGCGGTGAATCCGCGCCTGGTCTACGGCCGCATGACCGGCTTCGGCCAGAGCGGGCCGCTGGCGCAGGCTGCCGGGCATGACCTGAACTACATCGCGCTGGCCGGTGCGCTGGACGCGATCGGCCCGGCCGGCGGCGCGCCGACTCCGCCGCTGAACCTGGTCGGCGACTACGGCGGCGGCGCGCTGTACCTGGCGTTGGGCATCCTGAGCGCTTTGTTCGAGCGCCAGCGCTCGGGGCGCGGCCAGGTGGTCGATGCGGCGATGGTCGACGGTGCAGCGTCGCTCACCTCGCTGTTCTACGGCCTGCACGCAGCCGGCGCCTGGGGCGAGCCGCGCGGGCACAACCTGCTCGACGGCGGCGCACCGTTCTACTCGACCTACGCCACCGCCGATGGCCGCTACGTCGCGCTGGCACCGCTCGAGCCGAAGTTCTTCGCCGAACTGGCCAGTCGCATCGGCCTGGACGAGCGCTTCGTCAAACGCCAGTACGACCGACGGCTGTGGCCCGAGATGCGCGAGGCGATCGCCGCCATCATGCGCGGCAAGAGCCGCGACGAATGGTGTGCGTTGCTCGAAGGCAGCGACGCCTGCTTCGCGCCGGTGCTGTCGATCGCCGAAGCACCGCAGCATGCCCACGCCACAGCACGCGAGGCCTTCGTCAGCATCGACGGTGTGGTGCAACCCGCTGCGGCGCCGCGTTTCGGCCGATCGGTGCCGGCGCCGCCGAGGCCGGCCCCGGCGCTTGGGCAACACACTGCGCAGGTGCTCGCCGAAGCCGGCTTCTCGGCCGAAGAGATCGCGGCGCTGTTCGATGCCGGCGTTGCGGCGGGGATCCGATCATGAGCGGTGGCTACGTTCCTGCTGCCGACGCGCGCATTGCCGCTTCGCTGCTGCTGCTGCGCGATGGCGCCCACGGCCCCGAAGTGCTGATGCTGCGCCGCGCCGATCGTGCCGGCGATCCGCGCAGCGGGGCCGCGGTGTTCCCGGGCGGCGTGGTCGATGCGATGGACGGGCACTCGCATGGTGCTTGCATCGGCGCCGACGAGGCGGCGTGGAGCCGGCGTCTGGGTCTGGCGCGGGGTGGCATCGACTACGCCATCGCCGCGCTGCGCGAATGTTTTGAAGAAGTCGGACTGCTGATCGCTTGCGGCCGCGATGGCCAAGCGCTCGACCTGGCCGGCGCCCAAGCCGCGATGCACTCTTGGCGCGACCGGCTGAACCGCAGCGAAATCAGCATCGCCGCGTTCTGCGCCGCCTTCGACCTCCAACTCGATCTGCGCGGCCTCGCTTATCACAGCCACTGGCTCACGCCGCCGGGTTCGCCCAAGCGTTTCGACACGCGCTTCTTCTGCGCCTTGGCGCCGCCGGGCCAGATCGCCACCGCCGACGAAGGCGAAGCGGTGGAGCTGATGTGGCTCACTCCTGCAGCGGCGCTCGACCCAGCGGGTGGGCTGAAGCTGCTGCCGGTGACTCGCCGCACGCTCGAAGAACTGACGCGCTTCGAATCCGCAATCGACGCCTGGCAAGCCTCTGCGCAGCAGCGCGAGATCCCGCTCGTGATGCCACGCCGCGCTGCCGGACGCAACGGCCCGCGCGTCGTGCTGCCGGGCGACTTTGCCTACGCCGAGGTCGGCCGGCTCGACCCCGAAGGGCGCGGCGATGTGTCCAGCGATATCGTGCCGGGCACACCGGTGCGCCTGTCGCCGCGCGTGCTGCGCCTCACCGCACCGAACCCCGGCATGATGACCGGGCCGGGCACCAACACCTACATCGTCAACGATGGTGGCGGCAGCCCCTGCACGGTGATCGACCCCGGCCCGGCGATGGACGAACATGTGCAAGCGCTGATCGCGCATGCGCCGGGGCCGATCGAGCGCATCCTCGTCACCCACACGCACAAGGACCACTCACCGGCCGCGCAGCTGCTGCACCAGGCCACCGGCGCGCCGGTGCTGGGCAGGCGCGCCGATCATCCGATGTGGCAGGACGAGTCGTTCGCGCCGCAGCAGTTGCTCGCCGGGGGTGAGCGGATCGTCATTGGCCCGGGCACCACGCTGGCCGTGCTGCACACGCCGGGCCATGCCTCCAACCACCTGTGCTACATGCTCGAAGAAGAGCGCACGCTCTTCACCGGCGACCATGTGATGCAAGGCTCGACGGTGGTCATCAACCCGCCGGATGGCGAGATGGCGGCCTACCTGCGCTCGCTCGGTGAATTGACGCGGCTTCAGATCGACTGGCTGGCGCCCGGCCACGGCTTCCTGCTGGCCGACCCGCGTGCCGTGCTGCGCGCCCTGATCGTGCACCGGCGCGCCCGCGAGGCCAAGGTGCTGGCGGCTCTGCGCGCCGAGCCCGAGTTGATCGACGCGCTGCTGCCCCGCGTCTACGCCGACGTACCCGCTGCGTTGCACCCGATGGCGCGGCGCTCGCTGCTGGCGCATCTTCTCAAGTTGCAGCAGGACGGTGTGGCCGGCTCAACCGGCGAGCTGTGGAGGCGCCTGCCAGCGGCCGTCGATCAATAGCTGATGCGGCCCGAACTGCGCCTTGTAGGCCATCTTCGGGCTCTGGCCGATCCAGTAGCCGAGGTAGACATGGCGCAGCTTGAGCGCTTTAGTCTGCTCGATCTGCCACAGCACGCTGTAGGTGCCGTAGCTGGTGCGCGGCTCGGGCTCGTAGAAGGTGTAGACGGCCGAGATGCCGTCGCCCAGCACGTCGAGGATGGAGATCATCTTCAGCGCGCCGGGCTGGCCGTCGGCGCGCGGCTCGCGGAACTCCACCAGCCGCGAGTTGACGCGGCTTTGCAAGAGGAACTGCGTGTACTGGTCGACGCTGTCGTGGTCCATGCCGCCGCCGCTGTGCCGGCCCGACTGGTAGCGCAGGTAGAGCTGGTAGTGCTCGGGCACGAAACACAGGCGCAGCACGCGCGACTTCAGATGATGGTGTTGGCTCCAGGCGCGGCGCTGGCTGCGCGTGGGCTCGAAAGTCGCCACCGGCACGCGCAGCGGCACGCAGGCGCGGCAGCCGTCGCAATACGGGCGGTAGGTGAACATGCCACTGCGCCGAAAGCCGTTGGCCACCAGACCCGAGTAGGCGTCGGCGTGGATCAAGTGGCTGGGTGTCGCGACCTGCGAGCGTGCCTGCCGCCCCGGCAGGTAACTGCACGGGTAGGGCGCCGTGGCATAAAACTGCAACGACGACAGCGGCAGCTCTTTGGGGTGCGTCACGCGCTGCGCTCCAGGGGTGGCTGGCTCGCGTCGGCCAAGCCAAGCCAACGCCAGTGGTCGGCATCATAGGTCCATTCGATCGCGCTTTCGGCTGCGTCCACCCCCCAGGCCAGGTGCTTCTCGAAAGCCGCGCGCGAGATCTCGCGGGCACCGAAAGACGCGAGGTGGCCGGTGTTCTGCTGGCAATCGATGAGCGGGATGCCGTGGCCGCGGCAGAACGCCACCAGCGCAGCCAGCGCGATCTTCGATGCATCGCTGGCGCGCGAGAACATCGATTCGCCGAACACCATGCGGCCGATCGCCACGCAGTACAGGCCGCCGGCGAGTTCACCATCGATCCAGGTCTCGACGCTGTGCACCCGGCCGGCGCGGTGCCAGGCACTGTAGGCATCGAGAACGGTGGGCACGATCCAGGTGCCGTCCTGGCCCGCGCGCTCGGTGTGTGCGCAGCCGGCGATGACGGCGTCGAAAGCGCTGTCGAAACGCAGCGCGCAGCGTGGCGATCGCAAGAAGCGGCGCAAGGCCTTGTGCAGGCTGTGCGACAGCTTGAACTCGTCCACCGGCAGCACCATGCGCGGGTCGGGGCTCCACCACAGTGCGGGCTGGCCGGGTGAGAACCAGGGGAAGACGCCGCGCCGGTAAGCCTCTTCCAGCCGCGCCGGCGTGACGCTGCCGCCGGCCGCCAGCAGCCCGGGCGCGTCGCTGTCGGGGCCCAGCGCCAGCCGCGTCGGCGGCAGCGGCGTCTGGTCGTCGATCCAGCGGATCATGGCCCGGCGTTCACGGTGGCGGCGCCAGTTCGCGCCACAAAAAGCTCAGCTCGATCGCCAGCATGCGCGCACGCTGCGCGTTGTCGGCGGCGCCGCCATGGCCTCCTTCGATGTTCTCCCAGTACAGCACGCGGTGGCCTTGCTCGCGCATGCGCGCCGCCATCTTGCGCGCGTGGCCCGGGTGCACGCGGTCGTCGCGCGTGGAGGTTGTGAATATCACGCTCGGCAGCTTCATCGAGGCCTTCACGTTCTGGTAGGGGCTGTAGCGCGCCAGCGCCGCCCAGTCGTGCGGGTCGTCGGGGTTGCCGTACTCGGCGACCCACGACGCGCCGGCGAGCAGCTTGTGAAAGCGCTTCATGTCCAGCAGCGGCACCTGGCAGACCACCGCGCGCAGCAGCTCGGGGCGTTGCAGCATCACCGCGCCGACCAGCAGCCCGCCGTTGCTGCCGCCTTCGATGCCCAGGTGCTCGGCGCGCGTCACGCCGCGTGCGATCAGGTCTTCGGCCACGGCGATGAAGTCGTCGAAGCTCTTTTGCCGCTGGGTGCGCAACGCCGCCTGGTGCCAGGCCGGGCCGAACTCACCGCCGCCGCGGATGTTGGCGAGAACGTAGACGCCGCCGCGCGACAGCCACTGGCTGCCGGTGGTGCCCGAGTAGGAGGGCTGCATCGCCGCCTCGAAACCGCCATAGCCGTACAGCAGCGTTGCATTGCGGCCGTCGTCGCGAGGTGACTTGGGCCAGACAATGAAGTAAGGCACCGAAGTGCCGTCGCGCGAGCGTGCGAAGCGTTGTTCGACGCGCATGCCGCTGCTGTCGAAGAAGCGCGGCCGGCTTTTCAGCGTCTCCAGTCCATCGTGGCCGGTGGCGCCGAGCATCAGTGAATCGGGGGTCAGGAAGTCGGCGTAGCTGACGAGCAGCGCTTCGGCCAGCTCGTCGTCCTTGACCAGCACATCGTGCAGCGCCGCCACGCTCAACGTGCCCGGGTGCGGAGCTTTCATCTCGCGGCGTTGCCAGCCGCTCGCGCCGCTGCGCGATTGCCCGTTCGCGCCGGGGCGCCACTCCTCCAGCCGGCTCGCCACCTGGTCGAGCAGGTCCAGCACCACCGTGCTGCGCGTGGCCGTCCAGCTGGCCAGTGAACGGGTTGGTGTGGGCTTGAAGAGGGTGATGAACTCGCGCTTGCCTTCGAGATACGCCGCCGCCGGGCTCGCCAGCAGCGAGCCACGCAGCCAGGTGGTGCTGCCGATCGGCCAGTCGCTGCGCAACTCGATGAACAGCCACTCGCGCCAGAAGGCGGCCTTGGCGTCGTCGGGCTTGTCGATGGCGCGCAGCTTGTCGCCATCAAGCAAGAAGTCGCGGCTGCGGTAGAAGTCCAGTGCGCGCGAGAAGGTGATGCGCTCGAAGCCCGGCGTGCGGTCAACGTCCATGCTCACCAGCACGTCGGCTGTCTCGCCAGCGAAGATCGTGGGCGCCTTGGCGAGGGGCTCGCCGCGGCGCCAGCGTTTGATGGTGCGCGCATAGCCCGATTCGGTGAGCGTGCCGGGGCCGAAGTCGCTGGCGACGAACAAGCTATCGGCGTCGATCCAGCTCACCTGCGTCTTCGCCTCGGCGACGCTGAAGCCGCCTTCGACCAGCGTCTTCGTCGTCAGATCGAACTCGCGCACCACCGTGGCATCGGCGCCACCGCGCGACAGCGACAGCAGTGCGCGCCGGTACGCCGGCCCGTAGGCCTGCGCGCCGGCCCAGACCCAGTTCTCGCCTTCTTTCTTCGCCAGCGCGTCCAGGTCCAGCAGCAGCTCCCAGTCAGGCCGGGCCTTCTTGTACTCGGCCAGCGTGGTGCGCCGCCACAGCCCGCGCGGCTGCTGCTCGTCGCGCCAGAAGTTGTAGAGATGGGCGCCGCGGCGCACGATCGACGGGATCTGGTCGCGCGAGTCGAGGATGGCGCGGATGCCCTGGCGCATCGCCGCATAGCCGGGCAAGGTCTCGATCGCGGCTTCGCTCTCGGCGTTGCGCTCGCGCACCCAGGCCAGCGCTTTCTCGCCGAGCACGTCCTCGAGCCACAGGTAGGGGTCTTCTTTGTCCATCGTGTCGCTTCAGTGGTTAGGAAAGAGGCGCCGCGGCGCCAGCTCGACGCTGGTCTGCCCGTTGCCGAACCACACCAGCGCATCTTGCACCGTTACCTGCAATTGCATCGAACGCTGCGCCAGCGCGGCCAGCGCCTGGCTTTGTTCGGCCGGCACTTGCCAGACCTGCAGGTTGCGCAAGGTGGCGAGCTTGTTCGCCACACCGGCCCACCAGATCGGCACCGACGCGCTGTAGGCGAAGATGCTGGCACGCCCTGATCGCGCCGCGGCACGCGCCATGCGGCGCTCGTCGGGCTGGCCCACCTCCACCCATTGCAGCAGCTCGCCCGAGAGGCTCTTCTGCCACAGGTCGGGCTGGTCGACATCCGACAGGCCGCCGGCCGACGCCAAGGCGCCGTTCAGGTCGTCGGCAGGCACGCACAGCGCGAAGGCGAGCAGCCGCATCATCAACCGCTCGTCGGTTTCGGAGGGGTGGCGCGCCAGCGTCAGCGCGTGGTCGGCGTAGACAGCGCGGTCGATGTCGGCGAGTTGCAGCTGCGCTTTGAAGACGGTGGACTTCAAGGCCATCAGGTCAGTCCATGTTTGCCGCGCGCCCAGCCTGTCGATGCCAGCCAGCGCTCGCCATCTGCCGCCGCCGGGGCTTCCAACTCGGTGGCCATCGCGTCGTTCCAACGATTGAGATAACCGAACAGCGCCACCACCGCGGTGATCTCGACGATCTCGCCGTCGTCCCAGTGGCGGCGCAGCTCGGCGCCGATCTCGGGCGTTACGGCGCCCGGCACGCTGGCAGCTGCGCAAGCGAACTCGAGCGCGGCGCGTTCGGCGGCGCTGAAGAGCGGACTGGTGCGAAACGACCACACGTCATCGAGTCGCGCCGGGTCGTGATGCTCCTGCTCACCGAAGCGCGCCGCGGCGCGGATGGTGTGCGCCTCGCAATAGCGGCAGCCGGCGATGCGGCTCGCGACATGGCCGATCAGCCGCTTCAACTCGCTCGTCACGCGGCCGTGGTTCTCCATCGCCGCGCGGTTCAGTTCGGTGAAGGCGCGCGCCAGGGCCGGGCGCCGCATCATCGTCAGCACGCTGTTCGGCGGGAAGCCGAGCGTGGTGTTGAAGAAAGCCGCGAGGCGCTCGACCTCGGGGTCGTGGTCGGTGGGCAGGGGGGTGACGAGGGGCATGGCGGCACTGTGCCACAGCGCAGTGGGCTTCAGCGCAGCGAAGAACGCCGCAGCTCGCGCGCACCCGCGTTCAGGCGGCAGCCGGAGTCCGCGCCGCTGCCCGCGGCCGCGCCGACAGCAGATGCATTCGCCCCTTGGCCGACACCGCGACCCGCTCCTCGTCGCCCGGCGCATGGCTGTGCTCGAGAAAACCGTCTTCGTGCGCCGTTTCCCACACCGGCAGGCGCGGACACGATGTGCGCCAGGCCTCGATGACCTCGCGATACGGCCGCGGCGCATCGCCGATCCACTCGAGCAGGTCGAGCACCAACGAAGCAACAGGGTCGTTCATGGCGAGCTTTCGACGTCGCCGCGCAGTATGCGCCTGCGGCGTCCGCGGGGCGTCCCTTCGCCCACAGCCGCACGCCTGCTGCGCAAGCCTTGCAGGCTCCGGATAATGGTGCGATGACCATCTTCTACTGGGTGATGTCGGTGCTCATCGTCGGCACCTTCGTCCCGTCGGTGCTGTTCCTGGTGCTCTACGCCGTGACGGGCGAGGATTCTCACGGACGGCGCGCGCGTTCGTTCTGGAACTACTCGCGCGTCTTCACACTGTTCGGCTTGAACATCCTGATCTGGGGCCACGTGCTCGTCGCCATCTGGCAGATCTGGTTCAAGTAGCGCGCCTACCTCTTCTCTGCCACCCGCTTCAAATTCGCCAGCCCGGCATCGAAATCCTTGCCGACCATGCTGTCGGTCATCAGCGTCATCCAGCGGAAGAGGGGGTTGCTGCCCATGTCGCCGTTCATCACCCAGGTCACCTGCGTGCCGCTGCCCTGAGGCGCCAGGCGAAGTTCGCCGCTGGAGGTGGTGCCGAAATCGGGGAAGAAGAGGTCGTAGACCAGCTTCCTGCCCGGCTCGGCGGCGGTGAAGGTCATCTTGCCATCGCCTTCGCTCTTGCTCTTCCAGGCCCAGCCGGCGCCTTGGCCGCTGGGCGGGCCGGAATAGGTGATCTGCATCGCCGGGTCGCGCTGGTTCCACACCGTCCACTCTTTCCAGCGCCGCGGGTCCTCGATCAAGGCGTAGACCTTGTCGGCGCTCGCGTTGACGACCGCGCTGCGCGTGACGGTGAACTTCGGGCTGAGCAGCGCGCCGCCGGCGAACAGCAGCAGAGCCAGCGCCAGCACGATGCCAACGATCCACTTGAGTGCTTTCATGGGATGGTTCCAGGGTCGATGTGGCCAACACAGTGTGCCCAGTCGCGCAGATCGTCGCAAGGCGCGCCCTGTCAAGGTTGACGGGTGCCAGCGACGGCTCGGAATGGGAGAATGCGCGACTATTTTCAGCCAGCGCCATGACTGCATCACACACCCTCTGCACTGTCTCGCACCGCGCCCTACGGGTTTGTACCCTGCTGGCTGCTCTGGGCGCGACCTGGGCCTTCGCTCAAACCCCTCCTGCCAAACCTGCGCCCGCCAAACCTGCGCCCGCAAAAGCCACGCCAGCCACGCCAGCCAAGACTGCACCAGCGGCCAAGCCCGCTGCCCCGGCCGCGGGCGACTCGCGCACGCTCACCGGCAAAGACGCCGCCAGCAGCAAGCTGCTGACGCGCGACGAGTTGCGCGCCTGCATGACGCAGCGCGACGCGCTGGCGGCGCGCCTGGCCGAACTCGACACCGCGCGCGGCAAGCTCGACGCCGAACGCGCCGCGCTCGGGCAGGAGCAGCAGGCCTTGAAAACCGAGCGTGAAAGCATGGCCGGCATGCGCGCCGAGATCGACGGGATGAACGCCAAGACCAAGGCCTTCCAGGAAGATGTGGACGGCTGGAACAAACGGGTCGCGACCTTCAACGAGAGCAAACAGACCGGCGCGCCGGCGGAGAAGCAGCGCGTCGAGTTGAACGAGTTCGGTGAGTCGCTGAAGAAGCGCCAGGCCGCGCTGCAAACCGAGCGCGAGACGATCCTCGGCCGCGGCGACAGCGCCATCAAGGGCTTCAACGCCCGGGCCGCCGGGCTGGACCAGAAGGTCGCCGAGTGGAACGAGCGCAACGGCAAGCTCAACGACGAGGTCGACAAGACCAAGACCGAGCGTGCCGCCTGGAGCACCGAATGCGGTGAGCGCCGCTATCGCGAGGACGACGAGAAAGCCATCCTCAGCGGCAAGTGAGCGCGCTGCTGCCCCCCACGGTTTTCGGGAGACTGACCATGGACAACCCGCTGCTGCAGGACTGGGCCACGCCCCACGGCCTGCCCCCGTTCGAGCAGATCCGGCCCGAGCATTTCGCGCCGGCCTTCGCCGCGTCGATGCGCGTGCACCGCGACGAACTCGACGCCATCGCTGCGCAGGCGGCGCCACCGAGCTTCGAGAACACGCTGGCCGCATTCGACCGCAGCGGCCGGCTGCTGTCGCGCTTGCAAGCCACTTTCTACAACCTGGCAGCATCTGAAACCAGCGCGGCGCTGCAGCAGGTGCAGCGCGAGATGGCGGCGCCGCTGGCCGCGCACAGCAGTGCGGTGTACATGCACGCCGGTCTGTTTGCGCGCATCGATGCGCTGCACGCGCAACGCGGCTCGCTCGGCCTGGCCCCCGAGGCGCTGCGCCTGCTCGAGCGCGTGCACCTGGACTTCGTACGTGCCGGCGCCAAGCTCGCCACGCCAGCGCAGCGGCGCTACGCCGAGGTGATGAGCGAGCTGGCGACGCTGACCACGCGCTTCGCGCAGAACGTGCTGCACGACGAGACCGAACATGTGCTGGTGTTGGACGACGAAGCGGCTTTGGCCGGGCTGCCGGCGTTCGTTCGCGCCGCGGCGCGCCAGGCCGCCACCGAGCGCAACCGGCCGGGTCATGTGATCACGCTGTCGAGATCGCAGGTCGTGCCCTTCCTCACTTTCTCGCAGCGCCGCGACTTGCGCGAGACCGCCTGGCGCGCCTGGACGAGCCGCGGCGAGCACCCCGGCGAACACGACAACCGCGATGTGGCGCGCCAGATCCTGCGGCTGCGCAACGAGCAGGCGCGGCTGCACGGCCACACCTCGTATGCCGACTACGCGCTGGCCGACACCATGGCCGCGCGCCAGTCGGCGGTGCAGACGCTGCTCGAAGAAGTCTGGCCACGCGCGCTGGAAGCGCTGCGCGGCGAAGAGCAGGCGCTGCGCGCTGCAATGCTGGCCGCCGGGCTGCCCGCCGGCACCGCGATCGAGCCCTGGGATTGGCGCTACTGGGCCGAGAAGGTGCGCGTGGCGCGCTTTGCACTCGACGACGCCGAGGTGAAGCCGTATTTCCAGCTCGAGCGTGTCGTGGACGCGGCGTTCGATTGTGCGCAGCGCTTGTTCGGCCTGAGCTTTCGCGCGCGGGCCGACATCCCCGTCTACCACGCCGACGTGAAAGCCTACGAGGTGTGCGATGCGGCCGGCAGCCTGGTCGGCATCTTCTTGCAGGACAACTTCGCCCGCGCCAGCAAGCGCAGCGGCGCGTGGATGAGCAACCTGCGCTGGCAGCGCACCAATGGCGGCACGCAGATCCCCATCATCCTCAACAACAACAACTTCGCCAAGGGCGCACCGGGTGCGCCGACCCTGCTTTCGCTGGACGACGCACGCACGCTATTCCACGAGTTCGGGCATGGCCTGCACGGGCTGTTGTCCGACGTGCAGTTCGAGCGCTTGTCGGGCACGCAAGTGCTGCGCGATTTCGTCGAGCTGCCTTCGCAGATCTTCGAACACTGGATCGCCGAACCCGAGGTGCTGCGCCGCCACGCCCGCCATTGCGAGACCGGCGCGGTGATCCCCGACGAGCTGATCGAACGGCTGCAAGCCGCGCGCCGCTTCAATCAGGGCTACGAGACGGTGCGCTACACCGCCAGCGCGATCGTCGACATGGCCGCGCATTCGCTCACCGATGCCGAGCCGCCGGCCGACCTGTGCACTTTCGAAGCCGAGGTGCTGGCACGCGCCGGGGCACCGCGCTCGGTGGGGCTGAACCACCGGCTGGTGCACTTCCAGCATCTGTTCGCGGGTTCGGCGTATGCCGCGGGTTATTACGTCTACCTGTGGGCCGAGGTGCTCGATGCCGATGGTTACGACGCCTTCGTCGAAGTCGGCAACCCGTTCGACAGCCAGCTCGCCGAGCGGCTGCGCCGCTTCATCTACTCCAGCGGCAACAGCCTCGAGCCGGCCAGCGCCTACGCCGCGTTCCGCGGGCGCGCCGCCAAGGTGGAGCCCTTGTTGCGCAAACGCGGGTTGCTTCCAGAACCGGTGTGAGCTCCGCCGGAGGTGGCCCGAACAAGGCCTCGATCGAACGCTACGAGGCTGCACCGGTGAGCGGCGTGGTCATTGAGGTGCCGGTAGCGCCCGGCCAGACCGTGGCTGCGGGTACCGCGCTGGTGCTGCTGGAGTCGATGAAGATGGAAGTGCCGGTGCCGGCGCCGAGCAGCGCCACGGTGCTGGCGGTGCAGGTGGCGGTGGGCGACATGGTCGAAGCAGGCCAGCCGCTGGTGCGCTGGCGCGCGGCGGTGACGCAGCCGAGCGTGCCTGCGGCCACATCGCCCAGCGCTGACGAAGCGCCACGCGCGAACCTGCAAGCGCTGCACGCGCGGCGCGCGCTGCTCGACGATGCCGCGCGTCCCGAGGCGCGCAGCGCGCGCCACGCGCAGCACCGGCGCACGGCGCGCGAGAACGTTGCCGAGCTGCTCGATGCCGGCAGCTTCACCGAGTACGGCGCCTTCGCGGTGGCGGCGCAACGCAGCCGCCGCAGCCTGGACGATCTGCAACGCCAGACCCCGGCCGATGGCCTCATCACAGGCACCGGCCTGGTCGACGGCCGCCCGGTGGCGGTGATGGCCTACGACTACACCGTGCTGGCAGGCACGCAGGGTGTCTTCAACCACCGCAAGAGCGACCGCCTGCTCGAACTCGCGGCACGATCGAAACTGCCGCTGGTGCTGTTCGCCGAAGGTGGCGGTGGCCGCCCCGGCGATGTCGACTGGCTCGGCGTGGCGGGTCTTGATTGCACGACTTTCGCGCGCTTGGCGGTGCTGTCGGGCCAGGTGCCGCTGGTCGGCATCGTCGCCGGGCGTTGTTTCGCCGGCAACGCCGCGCTGCTCGGTTGTTGCGATCTGATCATCGCGGTGGAAGGCAGCAGCATCGGCCTGGGCGGCCCGGCGATGATCGAAGGCGGCGGGCTCGGACGCGTGGCGGCCGACGAAGTGGGGCCGCTGGCGGTGATGGCGCCCAACGGCGTGGTCGATGTGCGGGTGGCCGACGAAGCTGCTGCCATCGCTGCGGCGCGCCACTACCTGGCTTGCGTGCAGGCGCCGAAGACCGAGGCACGACCCGCCGGCGGTGATGCGGCCAGCCTGCGCCAGGCCCTGCCCGCCAACCGCAACGCTCTGTACGACCCGCGCCGTATCCTGGCCACGGTGGCCGATACCGGATCGCTGCTGGAGCTGCGCGCCGAATTCGGCATCGGCGTGATCACGATGCTGGCGCGCATCGAGGGCCACGCCGTGGCGCTGGCGGCGAGCCAGCCGCGCCACCTGGGTGGCGCGCTGGACGCGCCGGCCTGCGACAAGCTCGCGCGCTTCATGCAGCTGGCCGATGCGCATGGCCTGCCGCTCGTCACCTTCGTCGACACGCCCGGCTTCATGGTCGGCCCGGCGTCGGAGAAGACGGCGATTGTGCGGCACGCGGCGCGCCTCTTCGTCACCGCCGCGTCGCTGCGCGTGCCGGTGGCTTCGGTGGTGCTGCGGCGCGGCTATGGGCTGGGCGCGATGGCACTCACCGCCGGGCACTTCCACGCGCCGGTGGCCACCTGCGCCTGGCCGAGCGGCGAGTTCGGCGCGATGGGGCTCGAAGGTTCGGTGCGGCTCGGTTTTCGGAAGGAGCTGGCGGCGGCGCCCGACGACGGACGCGACGCGCTGTTCCAGCGCTTGCTGCAAGAGGCCATCGCCCGCGGCCAGGCGCTGAACATGGCCAGCTGCCTGGAGATCGACGATGTCATCGATCCGGCCGAGACGCGAGGCTGGCTGGTGCGGGTGTTGGCCAGCGCTTCGGCGCAGCCGCTTGCGCCGCGCAAGCCTTTCATCGACCCCTGGTGAACACCGCGCTGAAACGGCGCGGACAAACACCGGCAACAAGGCCGCGCGACGATCGGCTCATGACGCTGTACCGACGTGATCTGCTGCGCTGGACGCTGGCTCTGACTTCCGGCGGGGCTGCGACCGCCGTAGCCGAAACCGCCGACGCGGTATGGCACGACAGCACACGCCGCCGCGACATCCCGGTGGCAGTGCGCGTTCCCGTCACTCCCGGGCCCTGGCCGGTGGTGCTGCATTCGCATGGCCTGGGCGGCAGCCGCGACGGCGGCGACGCCTGGGGCGAGGCCTGGGCCGGGGCCGGGTGCCTGGTGCTGCACCTGCAACATCCGGGCAGTGACATCGATGTGTTCCGCTCCGGCATGGATGCCCTGCGCCGCGCCGCAAGTGTCGAGCAGTTGCTGGCGCGTGTGGCCGATGTTCGCTTCGCGATCGACCATCTCTTCGCGTTGCAGCAGCAGGGCGTGACACCCTGGTCGTTGGTGCGCCCGGATCGAATCGGCCTGGCCGGCCATTCGTTCGGCGCGCAGACCGTGCAGGCGTTGGCCGGGCAAACCTTCCCGGTGCCGGCCCGGCTCGCCGACGAGCGGGTGCGCGCCTTCGTCGCGCTCAGCCCGTCGCCGGGGCGCGGGGGGATGTCGCTGGCGCAGAGTTTCGGGGCCATCACGAGGCCCTTCCTCGCCGTCACTGGCTCGCTCGACGGTGACCCTTTGGGGCGCGGCATGGAAGGTGGCAAGCGCGCCTCGGTGTTCGATGGTTTGCCCGGCAGTGCGAACGGGCGGCGTGCGCTGCTGTGGCTGGAGGGTGCCGACCACATGACCTTCGCCGGCAACCGCGCCCGCCGCCTGTCCGGCAGCGGCTTGTTGAAGCGCGAGCCTCTGGCAGCCGAACGCGAGGCGCAACACCACGACCTGGTGGCGCGCATCACCGCGTTGTGGTGGCGCGCCCACCTGATGGACGACGCCGAAGCGCTCGCAGCCTTGCGCCGGGGCGTGCCGGGGCCGGATCGGTTGCAGCTCGGCTGACGATAGACTGAGCCTGGAGGAGCCTTCGATCATGTTCACCACCGCCATTGCCGGCAGCCTGCCCAAACCGGCCTGGCTCGCCGAAACCGGGAAACTGTGGCCGCGCTGGCGCTGCGAGGGCCCGGAGCTCGAACAGGCCAAGCTCGACGCGACACTGTTGTGGATCAAGGCCCAGGAGGACGCGGGTCTGGCCGTGATCGGCGACGGCGAGATGTCGCGCCAGCACTTCGTGCATGGTTTCCTCGAGCGCATCGACGGCATCGACTTCGAGCACAAGGTCGAGATGGGCATCCGCAACGATCGCTACAAGGCGATGGTGCCGCAGGTGGTGGCGCCGCTGGCACTGCGTGGCCGCGTGCATGAAACCGAAGCCCGTTTCCTGCGCGCGCACACCACAAGCCGCACCAAGTTCACGCTGCCCGGGCCGATGACCATCGTCGACACCGTGGCCGACCGCTGCTACGGCGACCGTGTGAAGATGGCCTTCGCCTTCGCCGAGCTGCTCAACCAGGAAGCGCTGGCCTTGCAAGCCGACGGCATCGACGTCATCCAGTTCGACGAGCCGGCCTTCAACGTCTACATGGCCGAGGCCGCGGACTGGGGCGTGCGCGCGCTGGAGCGCGCCGCGGAGGGCCTGACCTGCACGACCGCCGTGCACATCTGCTACGGCTACGGCATCCAGGCGAATATCGACTGGAAGAAGACGCTGGGCGAACAATGGCGGCAGTACGAACAGGTCTTCCCGGCGCTGGCCGCGAGCCGCATCGACCAGGTCTCGCTCGAATGCCTGCACTCGCAGGTGCCGCCCGAGCTGATGGCGCTGCTGACCGGCAAAGACGTGATGGTGGGCGTGATCGACGTCGCCAGCGAGGCGATCGAAACGCCGGAAGAAGTGGCCCAGACGAT
>JANNQO010000017.1:0-26427 GCA_031400795.1 Rubrivivax sp.
GGCAGCGCAGGAACATGCGCTGCACTGTATGAAGCCGCCAGCGAGCTTGCAACGAGCAAAGTCTTCACTACAAGCACTTCGCTCATCTCAGTCGTTAGCAATCAAGGACTTGCACGCGCAAATCGCCTCGAATCCCTGGAAAGCAACGGTGAGTCGAGAAAGACGGGCTAGCTCGAAGGCTCGGACGAGCGCATCTTCAAGAACACCTTCAAGGCGAGATATTGCAGCCAAAGGGTGTAGGGAACGTCAACTTCTGGCAGCGTGGGCGGCACCTCAAGCCCCGTGCTTGCCCGCCTGCCAACCCACCGCGCCGATCGCGCGGCTCGCGACTTCGACGGCGCGCGCCTCGAGCTTCGTCGCCATCGTGTCGTTCCAGCGATTGAGATAGCCGAACAGCGCGATCGTCGCGACGATTTCAACGATCTGGCCGTCGTCGAAGTACTTCTTCAGTTCGTCGAAGTCTTTACGCGTCGCCTCGTTGGGCACCAGCGCGGCGTGGTAGCCGAGGCGCAGCGCGGCACGCTCCGCTGGTGAGAAGAGCGCGCTCGTCTCGAAATCCCACACGGCGCGGATCTTCTCGTCGGACGCCTTGTAGATGCTCGCCAGGTTGCTCATGTGCGCCTGGCAATAGCGGCACCCGCTGGCCTGGCTCGTCACCAGGCTGACGAGCATCTTCAACTCCTCCGCCACCGTGCCTTCGTAGAGCACCGCACGGTTCAGATCCATGAACGCCTGCGCGATCGCCGGCCGGCGCTGCATCGTCAGGATGCTGTTGGGCACGAAGCCGCGCGTGTTCTGGTAGTGCTGGAAGCGCTCGTGAAACTGCGGGTTGGCTTCCCAGGGAAGGGGGTCGAGGTGGGGCATGCGGGTGATCGATCAGAGTTTTTCGACGCGTCCCACATGGATGCCCAACGGCGCGAGCTGGCGCGCCATGCGGCACCGACGATGAGAGCGGTTGAACAAGGTGGGCTGGGCATGGGTGGTTCGACGCGTGATTCGGGGATTCTGCGCGGGTTGTCGGCGCGGCGCACGCCGCAGTTGCGGCGGCACGCCAACGCTGGTGAGCGAAGGAAGGCACGGCAGTCGGCCCTTGCCCACGCCTCGAGGTCGCGCGGACATTCGACGGGCTCCTACAACAGCGCCGCCATGCGCGCCGCGGCTGCGCGCAGCTTAGGCAGTGCCGCCCTGGCCTCGCGCAGCCCCATGCGCGCAGTGGGCGCATGCACGGCGATCGCGGCGCGCACCTGTCCCAGCTCGCCGCGCACCGGCACCGCCACCGCGATCAGGCCGGCGATGAACTCCTCGTCGTCGCAGGCGTAGCCCTGCGCAACGACGCGCTCGCACTCGGCCTTCAGCGCCTTGGCGCCGGTGATCGTGCGGCGCGTCATCGCCGGCAGCGGCAACGCGGCAATCAGCTCGTTGCGGCGCGCCTCGGGCAGGTGCGCCAGAAACAGCTTGCCGCTGGCGGTGCAGTGCAGCGGCACGTGCGAGCCGACGTCCAGCGTCAGGCGCAGCGGCCACAAGGCCTCGACGCGATCGATATACAGCACCTCGGTGCCGTCGAGCGTGGTGAAGTTGCAGGTCTCGCCGACCTGCGTGACCAGCGCGGCCAGCACCTCGTGGCGCAACCCGCGCACCACACCGTGGTTGAGCGTGTCGAAGGCCAGGCGCCGCAACGCCGGGCCCACGGCGTAGCAGCGGTCGTCGGTGTCGCGGGCGAGAAAGCCGCTGTCCTGCAACTGGGTGCACAGGCGGTGTGCGGTGGCCTTGGGCAGGCCCAGGCGCACGGCCAGTTCGGCCAGTGACAGCGCGCGGCCCTCTTGCGCGAGCAGCGCCAGCAGGCGCAGGCTGCGCTCGGCCGACGAGCCGCTGGCCGCGGCGACATCGCTCTGGACGGGTTTCTTGGGCGAACTGGTCATTCAGGGTAAACGTGAAAACTGGAACATTGTGTTCCGAATCCCCAAGGCCTAGCATCCGAGGAAAACCGGATCGAATTGTTCCGTTTCCCAGTTTGATGACACCACCCCCGCCAATCGGCCCAACCGCCACGAGCGCATGAACGCCGAGTTCGACTATGTCGTCGTCGGCGCGGGGTCAGCCGGTTGTGTGCTTGCCGCACGGCTGAGCGAAGACCCGGCCACGCGCGTGCTGCTGCTCGAATCGGGCCCGCCCGACCGCTCGCTGTGGATCCATCTGCCGATCGGCTACGGCAAGACGATGTGGAGCCCGACCTACAACTGGTGCTTCGAAACCGAACCCGAGCCGCAGATGAATGGCCGCCGCATCTACTGGCCGCGCGGCAAGACGCTGGGCGGGTCGAGCTCGATCAACGGTTTGATCTACATCCGTGGCCAGCGCGAGGACTATGACCGCTGGGCCGCGCTCGGCAACCCAGGTTGGTCTTATGCCGATGTGTTGCCCTATTTCATCCGCAGCGAGCACAACCAGCGTGGCGCCGATGCGCACCACGGCGGCGAGGGCCCGTTGAAGGTGTCCGACATCGGCGCGCGGCACGAGCTGATCGAGGCTTTCATCGCCGGCGCCGGGCAGATCGGCGTGCCGCACAGCGATGACTTCAACGGCGCGCAGCAGGAGGGCGCCGGCTACTACCAGCTCAATACCTGGAACGGCTGGCGCTGCAGCAGCGCCAAGGGTTACCTGAGACCGGCGCGTGCGCGGGCCAACCTGCAGGTGATCACCGGGGCGCATGCCACCGGCATTCAGTTCGAAGGCCGGCGCGCGGTGGGCGTCACCTACTACCAGGGTGGCGCTGACCAATCCGCAAGTTGCCGCGCCGAGGTGCTGCTGGCCGCCGGTGCGATCCAGTCGCCGCAGCTGCTGCAGCTGTCGGGTGTCGGGCCCGCGGCGCTGCTGCAACGCCACGGCATCACGCTCCGTCACGAGCTGCCCGGCGTGGGCGAGAACCTGCAGGACCACTTGCAGATCCGCCTGACCTATGAGTGCAGCAAGCCGATCACCACCAACGACCAGCTCAACTCCTGGCTTGGCCAGCTGAAGATCGGCGCGTTGTGGCTGTTCAGGCGCAGCGGGCCGCTGGCGGTGGGCATCAACCAGGGCGGCTGCTTCATGCGCGCGCTGCCCGATGCGGCCTCACCCGACATCCAGTTTCACGTGGCCACGCTGTCGGCCGACATGGCCGGCGGCAAGGTGCACCCGTTCTCGGGCTTCACGATGTCGGTGTGCCAGCTGCGGCCCGAGTCGCGTGGGCATGTGCGCATCCGCTCGGCCGATCCGTTCCAGGCACCGGCGATGCAGCCGAACTACCTGTCCACCGAGCACGACCGCCGCACGGCGGTGGCCGCGGTGAAGGCGGCACGCGCGGTCGCCGGCACGCCGGCGATGCGGCCATACATCCGGCGCGAGGTCAAGCCGGGGCCGGACGCCAACGACGACGACGCGCTGCTCGGGTTCTGCCGCGACGCCGGGGCCACGATCTTCCACCCCAGCGGCACCTGCCGCATGGGCCATGATGCGGCGGCTGTGGTCGACGCGCGGCTGCGCGTGCACGGGCTTCAAGGCTTGCGGGTGGTCGATTGTTCGGTGATGCCGACTCTGGTGTCGGGCAACACCCATGCGCCGGTGGTGATGATGGCGGAGAAGGCGGTCGACATGATTCGCGACGACGCGCGCCGGCAATGTCTGTGTTCAAGGGCGGAGCCGCTTGCGCGCTCCATGGGGTAGCAACGTGATGGTGAAGGAGACAGTGATGAATCGACTCAAGAACCCGACCCGGCGCCTGGCGCTGGGCGCCGGCGCCGCCGCGCTGGCATCCACCGGCACGCTGGTCGCGGCACCGGCGATCGCTCAAGGCGTGACGCGGCTGAAGATCCAGACCGCGGTGCCGAGCTCGAGCATCTATTTCGACCTGATGAAGCGCCTGGGCGACCGCGTCGACAAGATGTCCAACGGCCGGCTGAAGATGGAGATGCTGCCCGACGGCGCCGTGGTGGCGGCCTTCGAGATCGTCGACGCGGTCGACAAGGGCGTGGTCGACGGCGGTTATGCGTGGACGCATTACTGGTCGGGCAAGAACACCGCCGCGGGCCTGTTTTCCAACCCGGCCGCGGGCGGCGGCACGGGCATGGACCAGCTGTCGCACGTGGCCTGGCTGTTCCAGGGCGGCGGCTACGCGCTGTACAAGAAGTTCTTCTCCGACGCACTGAAGCTCAACATCGAGCCCTTCATGGTGCAGCCGATGGGGCCGGATCCGCTGGGCTGGTTCAACAACCCGATCGCCTCGCTCGACGACATGAAGAAGCTCAAGTACCGCTCGCCCCCGGGGCTGGTGGGCGAGATCTTCAAGGAGATGGGCATCAACGCGGTGGCCATGCCCGGCGCCGAGATCGTGCCGGCGGCGCAGCGCGGCGTGCTCGACGCGGCCGAGTGGATCGGCCCGGCCGACGACATGGCACTCGGCTTCCACAACGTGTTCAAGCACTACTACCTGCAAGGCCTGCACCAGAGCACCGACGTCGGCGAGATGCTGATCAACAAGACCGCCTGGAACAAGCTGCCGGCCGATCTGAAGGCGATCGTCGAGGGCGCTGCGATGGCGACGATGACCGAAACCTACACCTACAACGTGTTCCGCAACGCGCAGGCCTTGCAGATCCTGCAGACGCAGCACAAGGTCAACGTGCACGACACGCCGAAGGACATCTTCCCCGCGTTCATCAAGGCCACCAACCTGATCTACGACCGCGAGGCCTCGAAGAACCCGTTCTTCAAGGAGACGCTGGACTCGCAGCGCGCGTTCGCCAAGCTGGTGGTGCCGTACTGGAACAAGATCAACGGCCTGTACTACCAGCTCGGCACGGATTCGCCGAACGCGAAGTAGTCGGTTCGTCCTGGCCCGCGGCTCGCACCGGGCCGCGCGCTTCTGCTCACCTTCGGGGACCCCATGACCGACTCTTACCCGCCCCTGATGCGCGTCGCGCGACAGCTCGACCGGCTGGCCGCCGGATCGGGCCGCGTGATCGCCTGGCTGATTGTGCCGATGGTGCTGTCGCTGTGCTACGAAGTCATCGCGCGATATGTCTTCAACGCGCCGACGCAGTGGGCCTACGACATGACCTTCATGCTCTACGGCAGCTTCTTCATGCTCGGCGCGGCCTACACCCTGCAGCGCAAAGGCCATGTGCGTACCGACTCGCTGTATGCCGGCTGGTCGCCGCGCCGCCAGGCGCTGGTCGATCTAGGTGGCCACGTGCTGATGCTGCTGCCGTTCGCCGGCGTGTTCGTCTTCGTCGGCTGGGGCTACTTCGTCAAGGCCTACGAAACCAACGAAACCTTCGTCAGCAGCGCCTGGCAGCCGATCACCTGGCCGTTCAAGCTGGCCATGCCGGTTGCCGGTGTGCTGCTGCTGATCCAGGGCGTGAGCGAGTGCCTGAAGTGCTTCGAGACGCTGCGCAGCGGGCAGTGGCCCGACGGCCGCATGCTGGCCACCGAGCACACGCTATGAGCGCCGCTCGGCCGCTGCGCAGGCGCTCGCTCCCCCTCGGGGGGAGCGAAGCCCGCGGCTCCGAGCCCGCCTGCGCGGGCTTGGACAGGCAGAGCGCCCGGTCCGTTTCGGGCCGGGCGGCGCGCAGCGCCAAGGGGGCCGCATGAGCGCGAATGGCCGCTCCAAAGCGCTCATCCCGGAGCGCGTAGCGCGGAGGGTAGTCCAGTGAGCAACGAGGTCCTCGGCCTCGTTGCGTTGGCCGTGCTGTTCGCCGTGATCTTCGTCGGCTACCCGATCGCCTTCACACTCGGCGCGGTGGCGCTGGGCACCGGCTTCATCGCGCTCGGACCGGTGGTCTTCGACCTCGCGGTGCTGCAGACCTATTCGGTGATGAAGGACACCGTGCTCGCCGCGATCCCATTCTTCCTGTTCATGGGCTTCCTGCTCGAGCAGTCGGGCATCATGGAGCGGCTGTTCAACGGCATCCAGCAGCTGCTGTCCGGGCTGAACGGATCGCTCTACCTCGCGGTGCTGATCACCGCCACCATCTTCGCCGCGGCCACCGGCATCGTCGGCTCGTCGGTCACGTTGCTCGGCGTGATGGCCGGCCCGTCGATGATCAAGAGCAACTACGACGTCAAGATGTCGGCCGGCGCCATCACCGCCGGCGGCACGCTGGGCATCTTGATCCCGCCCTCGGTGATGCTGATCGTCATGGGCCCGGTGGTCGGCGTGCCGGCCACCGACCTCTTCGCCGCCGCGGTGCTGCCGGGGTTGATGCTGTCGGGCCTGTTCATCGCGTGGACGCTGGTGCGCTGTTGGATCAACCCCAAGCTCGGACCCGCACTGCCGCCGGAGATGCGACCCAAGTCCCTGGGCCCGGTGCTGCGCGACCTGGCCATCGGCGTGCTGCCGGTCGTGCTGGTGATCCTGTCGACGCTGGGCGTCATCCTCGCCGGCATCGCCACACCCACCGACGCCGGCGCGGTGGGCTGCCTGGCCACCTTCGTGCTCGTGGTCGGCGCGCGGCGCCTCAGCTGGGCGAAGCTGCGCAACGCCGCCTACGCAACGCTGGAGATCTCCAGCATGATCCTGCTGCTGGTGACGGCATCGAACCTGTTCGGCTCGGTCTTCTCACGCCTGGGCAGCGCCGACTTCCTGGCGCAGGCGCTGATCAGCCTGTCGCTGCCGCCGATGCTGATGCTGATCGTGATCCTGGCGCTGGTGTTCGTGCTCGGCTGGCCGCTGGAATGGGTGCCGATCGTGCTGATCGTCGTGCCCATCGTGCTGCCGATTGTGCAGGCGGCCAACATCGACCTGATCTGGTTCTGCACGCTGGTGGCGGTGACGCTGCAGACGGCGTGGTTGAGCCCGCCGGTGGCGTTGTCGGCCTACTTTCTCAAGGGCGTGGTGCCGCAGTGGGAGATGCGCGACATCTACGCCGGCATGGTGCAGTTCATGATCCTGCAGCTGGTCGGCGTGGGGCTGGTGCTGCTGTTCCCGAAGCTCGCGACCTGGTTGCCGAGCGTCAATTGAAGGCCGGACTTGCCGCGTCATGATGAAGCGCATCCAGGCGGCGCTGGATCCACGCGGCACGATGAATCCAGGCCGCGTGCTGCAGCCCTGAATCGATCGGCTACTGCACCGGCCCCTTCAACGCACTCGGCAGCGGGATCGCCATGATCTCGATGCCTTCGTCGAGCAGCGCGTTGCGCTCGTCGTCGCTGGCCTTGCCGCGGATCGGTCGCTCGTCGGTCTCGCCGTAGTGGATGCGGCGCGCTTCTTCGGCAAATCGTTCGCCCACGTCTTCGGTGCGCGCCATCATCTGTTGCACGGCCTGCAACCACATCGCCTGCAGATCGGCGGCGGCCGGCGCGGCGTTGGGCGTGGCGTCGGGCGCTTTCGCGCCTGAGAGATTCAAGCGCGGTGCCGAGGGCAGCCGCGTGATGACACGATCGCTGCACAGCGGACATTCGATTCGCCCGCTGCCGTTCTGCTCCAGGAATTCGTCGTCGGAGCCGAACCAACCTTCGAAACCGTGGCCGTTGGCGCAGCGCAGGTTGAGGACCTTCATGGCGTCACCCAGGCCAGCGGCCAGGCCCCGCTGCGCCAGCGTTGCAGCCACTGCAACGCGAACAGCGTCTTCGAATCGGTGATCTCGCCACGCGCGGCCATCGCATCGAGTGTCGCCTCGGGCAGACTCGTCACGTCGATCAGTTCGCCATGGTCCAGCTGTTGGGCACCGGCTTGCAGGCCGCGTGCGAAGAACAGATGGATGACTTCGTCGGAGCAGCCCACCGCCACATGCAGCGAACCGGCGCATGCCCACTCGGCGGCGCTGTAGCCCGTCTCTTCGAGCAGCTCGCGTTGTGCGCAGCCGAGCAGAGCCTCGCCGGGGTCGATCTTGCCCGCCGGTATCTCGAGCATCACTCGCCGCACCGGGTGGCGGTATTGGCGTTCGAGCAGCACCTCGCCGTTGTCCAGCAGCGCCAGCACGGCCACCGCGCCCGGGTGCCTGATGTACTCGCGTGTGGCGGTGTGGCCGTCAGGCAGGCGCACATCGTCGATGCGCACCTCGAGGAACGCGCCTTGCGCGAGCACGCGCGAGGCGAGCGGCGTTTCGATCAGGTGCTGATCGTCCAACACCTTCAAGTCGCCAGGGCCTTGACGATCGCATCGCGGCACATCGACATCAGTCCGCCGGGCAAGAGGCCGAAGAGCAGCACCGCCGCGCCGTTCAGCGCCAGCAAGGCCGAGACGCCTTGCGAAGCGACGATCGGTTCCGACAGCGGCGCTTCGTCGAAGTACATCACCTTCACCACGCGCAGATAGTAGAACGCACCGACCAGCGACAGCAACACCGCCAACACCGCGAGCACGATGTAGCCGGTGACGTTGGTCGACACCAGCGCCTGCAGCACCGCCAGTTTGGCGTAGAAGCCGACCATCGGCGGCACGCCGGCCAGCGAGAACATGAACACCGACATCACACCCGCGGCCCAGGGCTTGCGCCTGGCCAGGCCCGCCAGGTCGTCGATCTGTTCGGATTCGAAACCTTCGCGCGACAAGTACATGATCATGCCGAACGAGCCCAGCGTGGTGAGCACGTAGGCGACCAGGTAGAACATCGACGAGCTGTAGGCGTTGCCGGCCGAGAGCGTGTTGCCACTGACGACGCCGGCCGACAGGCCGAGCAGTATGAAACCCATTTGCGCGATGGTGGAGTAGGCCAGCATGCGCTTCAGGTTCGTCTGCGCGATGGCCGCGATGTTGCCGATGATCAGCGAGCCCACCGCGAGCACGACGAACATCTGCTGCCAGTCCACCGCCAGCCCGAGCATGCCTTCCACCAGCAGCCGAATCGTGATTGCAAACGCCGCGAACTTCGGTGCACCGCCGATGAGCAGCGTCACCGAGGTCGGTGCGCCCTGGTAGACATCGGGCACCCACATGTGGAACGGCACCGCGCCGAGCTTGAATGCCAGGCCGGCGACGATGAAGACCACGCCGAAGGCGAGCACGGTCTGGTTGATGCGGCCGCTGTTGATGCTCTCGAAGACCTTGGGCAAGTCCAGCGAGCCGGTGGCGCCGTACATCATCGACAGGCCATACAGCAGGAAGCCGCTGGCCAGCGCGCCGAGCACGAAATACTTCATCGCCGCCTCGGTGGCGACGGCATGGTCGCGGCGCAGCGCCGTCAGCGCGTACAGCGACAGGCTCATCAGCTCCAGGCCCAGGTAGATGACGAGGAAGTTGTTCGCCGAGCACATCACCGAGATGCCCAGCAGTACGAACAGCGCAAGCGTGTAGAACTCGCCCTTGGCCATGTCGCGTGCCGACAGCGTCGGGCGCGCGTAGGCGATGGTGATCAGCGCGGCCACGGCGGCGAAGAACGCCAGCAGGTGACCCATCGGATCCAGCACCACCAGGCCTTGCATCGCATAGACCGTGGCGCCCTGGTCGTATTCGACCAGGTGCAGCAGCGCGAAGACGCCGATCGTGAACTGCGTCAACCAGAAGGTCGGCGCACGATCGGCCTCGGTGACGAAGAGGTCGGCGACGAGCACGACGCAGGCCATCGACAGCAGCCAGATCTCGGGGTGGATGACGAGCCAGTTCATGTCATCTCAACCTGGCAGTTTGCTCTTGGCCACATGGCCGAGCAATTGGACGATCGACGGGTTCATCACGTCGGTGAACGGCTTCGGGTGCAGGCCCATCCACAGCACCGCGATGGCCAGCATCGCGAGCATCAGGAACTCGCGGCCGTTGATGTCTTTGAGCGCCTTGACGTCGTCGTTGGCGACATCGCCGAAGTACACGCGCTTGACCATCCACAGCGTGTAAGCGGCGCCGAAGATCAGCGTGGTCGAGGCCAGTGCTGCGATCCAGAAATTGAACTTCACGGCCGCCAGGATGACCATCCATTCGCCGACGAAGCCGGCGGTGCCCGGCAGCCCGCAATTGGCCATTGCGAACAGCACGGCGAAGGCGGCGAACTTGGGCATCGTGTTCACCACACCGCCATACGACGAAATCTCGCGCGAGTGCACGCGGTCGTAGAGCACGCCGATGCACAGGAACATCGCGCCCGAGACGAAGCCGTGCGAAATCATCTGCACGATGGCGCCGGCCACGCCGATCTCGCTGAAGATGAAGAAACCCAGCGTAACGAAGCCCATGTGCGCCACCGACGAATAGGCCACCAGTTTCTTCATGTCCTGCTGCACCAGCGCCACCAAGCCGATGTAGAGCACCGCGATCAGGCTCAGCGCGATCATCAGCCAGGCCAGCTCGCGCGACGCGTCGGGTGCGATCGGCATCGAAAAACGCAGGAAGCCGTAGGCACCGAGCTTCAGCATGATCGCCGCCAGCACCACCGATCCGCCGGTGGGCGCTTCGACGTGCGCATCGGGCAGCCAGGTGTGCACCGGCCACATCGGCACCTTGACCGAGAACGCAGCCAGGAACGCGAGGAAGAGCAAGGTCTGCGAGTTGATCGACAGCGGCAGCTTGTGCCAGGCGGCGATCTCGAAACTGCCGCCGCTCTTGAAGTACAGGAACACCAGCGCCACCAGCATCAGCAGCGATCCGAGCAGCGTGTAGAGGAAGAACTTGAACGCCGCGTAGACGCGCCGCGGCCCGCCCCACACGCCGATGATGATGTACATCGGGATCAGCGTGGCTTCGAAGAAGACGTAGAACAGCAGCCCGTCGGCGGCGCAGAACACACCGACCAGCAGCCCCGACAGGATCAGGAATGCGCCCATGTACTGCGCCACGCGGTCTTCGATCACTTCCCAGGCCGAGATCACCACCACCACGGTGATGAACGCGGTGAGCAGCACGAACCACACCGACAGGCCATCCACGCCCAGGTGGTAGTGCACGTTGAAGCGCTGGATCCAGGGCAGCTTCTCGACGAACTGCAGCGCGGCGCTGCCGGTGTCGAAGGTCGTGACCAAGGGGATCGTGACCACGAAAGAAACGATGGCGCCGACCAGCGCGATACCGCGCACGGCGCCCGCGTGCTCGTCGCGGCCCACGGCCAGCAGCAGCGCGCCGAAGACGATCGGCAACCAGATCGCGATGCTCAGGAGTCCCATTGTTGTTAACGCACCAGTTGACTCAGATAGGGCCACAGGCGCCAGGTCATGAAGCCGAAGATGCCCAGCAGCATCACCAGCGCGTACCAGTACAGATGCCCGGTCTGCACGCGCCGCAGCACGCCCGCGAGCTGGCCCATCGAGCGCGCCGAGCCGTTGATGGCACCGTCGATCACCGCCATGTCTCCGCCCTTCCACAGCCCAGTGCCCACTGCGCGCGCGGCCGGCGCGAGCAGGTGCTCGTTGATCCAGTCCATGTAGTACTTGTTCTCGAGCAGCTTGTGCAGCGGCGCGAGTGCGCGGCCGATGGCCACCGGCAGCGCGGGCTGCTTCAGATAGAACCACCAGGCCACCACCACGCCGGCCAGCGCGAGCCAGAACGGCAGCGTCGTAAGACCGTGCAGCGCCATCGCCGCGGCGCCGTGGAAGTGCTTCGTCAGCTCGGCCATCGCGGGATGCCTGGCCGCGTCGACGGCGATCGAATCCTTGAAGAAGTCGCCGTGCAGCATCGGCTGGATGGTGAGGAAACCGATCACGACCGAGGGCACGGCCAGCAGCAGCAGCGGTGCCGTCACCACCCAGGGCGACTCGTGCGGCTCGTGCGCGTGGCCGTGGTGGTCGTCGTGGCCATGGTCGTCTTCGGCCGGGTGCGGCTTGTGGCGGAAGCGCTCGTCGCCGTGGAAGACGAGGAAATACATGCGGAACGAATAGAACGCGGTGACGAAGACGCCTGCGACGACGGCGATGTAGGCGAACCCGGCGCCGGGCAGCGTGCTCGCATGCACCGCTTCGATGATGCTGTCTTTCGAATAGAAGCCGGCGAACAGCGGCGTGCCGATCAGCGCCAGCGAGCCGAGCAACGCCGTGATCCAGGTCAGCGGCATGTACTTGCGCAGCCCGCCCATATTGCGGATGTCCTGGTCGTGGTGCATGCCGATGATCACACTGCCTGCGGCGAGGAACAGCAGCGCCTTGAAGAAGGCATGTGTCATCAGGTGGAAAACCGCCACCGAGTACGCCGAGGCGCCCAGCGCTACCGTCATGTAGCCGAGCTGGCTGAGCGTGGAATACGCCACCACGCGTTTGATGTCGTTCTGGATGATGCCCAGAAAGCCCATGAAGAGTGCGGTGATCGCGCCGATCACGAGCACGAAGCTCAACGCCGCATCGCTCAACTCGAACAACGGCGACATGCGCGCGACCATGAAGATGCCCGCCGTCACCATCGTCGCGGCGTGGATCAGCGCCGAGATCGGCGTCGGACCCTCCATCGAATCGGGCAGCCACACGTGCAGCGGGAACTGCGCGCTCTTGCCCATCGCGCCGATGAACAGGCAGATGCAGGCGACGGTCAGCAGGCCCCAGTCGGAGCCCGGCAGCGTCATCTTCGCGAGTTCACTCCCCTTGGCGAAGGCCTCCGCGTAGTTCAGCGTGCCGGCGTAGGCCATGATCAGGCCGATGCCGAGGATGAAGCCGAAGTCACCGACGCGGTTGACGATGAAAGCCTTCAGGTTGGCGAAGACCGCCGTCGGACGCTTGAACCAGAAGCCGATCAGCAAGTAGCTGACCAGTCCCACCGCCTCCCAGCCGAAGAAGAGTTGCAGGAAGTTGTTGCTCATCACGAGCATCAACATCGAGAACGTGAACAGCGAGATGTACGAGAAGAAGCGCTGGTAGCCCGGGTCTTCTTCCATGTAGCCGATGGTGTAGACATGCACCATCAACGACACGAAGGTCACCACGCACATCATCATCGCGGTCAGGCCGTCAATCAGGAAGCCGACCTCCATCTTGATGCCGCCGACGACCATCCACTCGTAGATGGTCTCGTTGAAGCGCGCACCGTCCACCGCGACCGCTTTGAGCACCATCGCCGAGCAGATGAACGAGATCAGCACGCCGAGGATGGTGACGACATGGGCGCCACGGCGGCCGACGATGTGGCCCGCCAGTCCGGCGATGAGCGCGCCGGCCAGCGGCGCCAGCGCGACGGTGAGCAGCAACGATTGCGAGAGCGTCGAAGCCAAGCTCACCCCTTCAGTTCGTCGAGCTCTTCGACGTTGATCGAATCACGGTTGCGGAACAGCACGACCAGGATCGCCAGGCCGATGGCCGACTCGGCCGCCGCAACGGTGAGGATGAAGAACACGAACACCTGGCCGGCCATGTCGCCCAGGTAATGCGAGAAGGCGACGAAGTTCAGGTTCACCGCCAAGAGCATCAGCTCGATGGCCATCAACAACACGATGAGGTTGCGCCGGTTGAGAAAGATGCCCACCACCGAGATCGCGAAGAGCAGGCCCCCGAGCGACAGGTAGTGGCCGAGCGTGATGGGGCCCAGCATCTCAGATGCCCTTCTTCGCGGCCGGCGCGTCGATCACCGGCGGCATCTTCACGATGCGCACGCGGTCGGCCTTCTTCGCTTTCACCTGCTCGCTGGCGTCCATGTGGCGGCTGTCCTTGCGCTTGCGCAGCGTGAGCGCGATCGCTGCGACGATGGCCACCAGGAGCACCACCGCTGCCACCTGCAGCGGGTACAGGTACTTGGTGTACATCTCAATGCCGAGCATCCTGGTGTTGCCGGCCTGCACCGCGGCCGCGCTGAGCGCGGGTGCATCGGTCTGGCGGTGGCCTTGCATCAGTACCAGCGCCATCTCGAGCGCGATCAGCGCGCCGACGAAACCGGCCAGCGGAAAATGCCGCCAGAAGCCTTCGCGCAACGCGTCGGCGTTGATGTCCAGCATCATCACGACGAACAGGAACAGCACCATCACCGCGCCCACGTACACCAGCACCAGCGTGATGGCCAGGAACTCGGCGCGCAGCATCATCCACACGCAGGCGGCGTTGAAGAACGCGAGCACGAGGTACAGCGCCGCATGCACCGTGCTGCGCGCCGTGATGACACGGAACGACGCGAACAGCAGCACGGCCGAGAAGGCGTAGAAGAGCGCGGTGGTCGTGTTCATTCAACCAAATCAACGGTAAGCGGCATCGGCCTGGCGGCTGGCTGCGATCTCTTTTTCGTAGCGATCGCCCACCGCGAGCAGCATGTCTTTGGTGAAGTACAGGTCGCCGCGCTTCTCGCCGTGGTATTCGAAGATGTGCGTCTCGACGATCGAGTCCACCGGGCAGCTCTCTTCGCAGAAGCCGCAGAAGATGCACTTGGTGAGGTCGATGTCGTAGCGCGTGGTGCGCCGGGTGCCGTCGGCGCGCACGTCGCTCTCGATCGTGATCGCCAGCGCCGGGCACACCGCTTCGCAGAGTTTGCAGGCAATGCAGCGCTCTTCGCCGTTTTCGTAGCGGCGCAGCGCATGCAGGCCGCGAAAGCGCGGGCTCTGCGGCGTCTTCTCTTCGGGGAACTGCACCGTGATGTTGCGCGACAGGAAATGCTTGCCGGTGATGGCCATGCCCTTCCACAGCTCGGTGAGCATGAAGCTCGACAGCACATCCTTCACGGCAGCGAACGTCGACATGGTCATTGCTTCCAGATGTTGAACGGCGACTGGATCCACAGGCCCACGACGACGAGCCAGACCAGCGTGACCGGGATGAAGACCTTCCAGCCCAGACGCATGATCTGGTCGTAGCGGAAGCGTGGGAACGTCGCGCGCACCCACAGGAACATCGTGACGACGACGAAGACCTTGATGGCGAGCCAGATCCAGCCGGGGATGAAATCGAGAAAGCCGACCGGCGACAACCAGCCGCCGAGGAACAACAACACGGTCATCATCGAGACCAGGATCATGTTCGCGTATTCGGCCAGGAAGAACATCGCGAACGACATGCCCGAGTACTCGATCATGTGGCCGGCGACGATCTCCGATTCGCCTTCCACCACGTCGAACGGATGGCGGTTGGTTTCCGCCAGGCCGGAGATGAAGAAGACGCCGAAAATCGGCAGCAGCGGCAGCCAGTTCCACGACAGGATGCCCACACCCAGGTCGGCAAAGAGGCCCTTGCCCTGGCTCATCACGATCTGCGACAGGTTCATGCTCGCCGAGACCATCAGCACGACGACGAGGCAAAAGCCCATCGCGATCTCGTAGCTGACCATCTGTGCCGACGCGCGCAGCGCACCGAGGAACGCGTACTTCGAGTTGCTCGCCCAGCCGGCGATGATCACGCCGTAGACCTCGAGCGAGGTGATCGCCATCAGGAACAACAAGCCGGCGTTGATGTTGGCCAGCGCGACCTCGGGGCCGAACGGGATCACCGCCCAGGCCGCGAGCGCGGGCATGATGGTCATGACCGGTGCGAGGAAGAAGAGGCCCTTGTTCGCCGCGGTGGGGCGGATGATCTCCTTGAAGATCAGCTTCACCGCATCGGCGATCGGCGTCAGCAGGCCGTACGGGCCGACGCGGTTCGGGCCCGGACGGATCTGGCTCCAGCCGATCGCCTTGCGCTCCCACAGCGTGAGGTAGGCGACACAGCCGAGCAAGGGCAGCAGCACCGCGACGATCTTGACCAGGCTCCAGACCAACAACCACAGCGTGGGGCCGAGCAGCGAGTTGCCGAGTTGATGCAGGGGTTCGAACATGGCCCGCGCCTCAGGCGTTCTCAACCGAGATCGGGCCGAACATCGGGCCGAGCGCAGCGGTGACGGGGTGGCCGGCGCTCACCCGCACCGCGTGCGAGGCAAGCGTCTTGTCTTCGTGTGCGGGCAGCACCAGCGCGGCCTGGCCTTGTGCGACCAGCACCCTGGCGCCGGGCTCGAGCTTCAGGTGCTGCCACAGGCTCGACGACAGCGATGCGACGGGCGCGCGTGCGTCGGCGGTGAGTTGCAGCGACGGCGCGCGGCGCACCAGCGAATCGGTGGCGTAGATCGGCACATCGGCGATGCGCTCGAGGCCAGCACGAGGGTGGGCTTCGCGCGGCATCGCAGCGCCGCGGTTGTCCAGGGGTGTGGCGAGCTGATCGGCCACGGGGTCGCCATTCGGCAGCGCCTGCGCCCGCACCTCCTCGACGGTTTCCTGATCGAAGCCCGACAGGCCCAGCAAGTTGCCCAGCACGCGCAGCACCTTCCAGCCCGGGCGTGTCTCGGCAAGCGGCTTGACCACGCCGTGGAAGCTCTGCAAACGGCCTTCGGCGTTGACGAACGAGCCGCCGGTTTCGCTGAACGGCGCGATCGGCAGCATCACGTCGGCAAACTCGGCCGCGGCGTCCTTGAACGAGGTCAGCGCAATCACCAGGCCCGACTGCGCGAGTGCCGCCTTGGTGGCCGCCGCATCGGCCGTGTCGAGCAGCGGCTCGGTGTGCAGCAGCACAAGCGCCTTCATCGGCTGCGTGAGCATCTGGCCGGCGTGCAAGCCGCCTGCGCCAGGCAGTGCGCAGACGAGCTGTGCCCCGACGCTGTTGGCAGCCTCGCCGAAATACCCGCAACTCGCACCGCATTGTTCGGCGATCCACTGCGCCAGGGCCAACAGCGCCGAGGCCTCGGGGTGCTGCGCGGCGGCATTGCCGAGCAGCACGGCGCGGCGATCACCGCCGAGCATCGATTGGGCAATGGCGCGCGCTGCGTCGCCGGGTTCGGCTGCAATCGGCGCCTCGACGCCCTTCGCTTCGGCCACCGCCACGGCGATCTCCGCGAGCGACAACAGCCACGCCGACGGCACCGCGACAAGGCTCGTGGCCTTCGTGATGAGCCAGTCGTCGTCGAGCGCGTGCAGGCTGTGCACCTTGGCGCCGCGTCGGGCCGCTTGCCTCAAACGTTGGGCGAAGAGCGGATGGTCCTTGCGCAAGAACGAGCCGATGACCAGCGCGCGGTTCAGTCGCGACAGCTCGGCAATGGGCAGGCCGAGCCAGCGCGCCGATCCGGCCGGTGCGGTGTTCGTGAAGTCGGCGTGGCGCACGCGGTGATCGATGTTTTCGCTGCCCAGGCCGCGCACCACCTTGGCCAACAGATGCAGTTCTTCGACCGTGGCATGCGCGCTGCCGATCGCGCCCACACTCGCCGCGCCGAATTCGCCGATGACCCGCTTCAGGCCATCGGCCACGTAGGCGAGCGCCGTGTTCCAGTCCACCGCCTGCCAAGCCCCGCCCTGCTTGATCATCGGCTGCTTCAGCCGCGACTCGCCGTTCAGCGCCTCGTACGAGAAACGGTCGCGGTCGGCGATCCAGCATTCGTTGACCGCTTCATTTTCCAGCGGTACCACGCGCATCACCTGGCCGGCCTTGACCTGCACGATCAGGTTGGCGCCGGTGGAATCGTGCGGGCTGACACTCTTGCGCCGCGACAGCTCCCAGGTGCGGGCGCTGTAGCGAAACGGCTTGCTGGTCAGCGCGCCGACCGGGCAGATGTCGATCATGTTGCCCGACAGTTCGCTGTCCACGCTGCGCCCGACGAAGGTCTGGATCTCGCTGTGCTCGCCGCGGTGCGTCATGCCGAGCTCCATCACGCCGGCCACTTCCTGGCCGAAGCGCACGCAGCGCGTGCAATGGATGCAGCGGCTCATCTCTTCCATCGAGACCAGCGGGCCGACGTCCTTGTGGAAGACGACGCGCTTTTCTTCCTGGTAGCGTGACGCCGATCCGCCGTAGCCCACCGCCAGGTCTTGCAGCTGGCATTCGCCGCCCTGGTCGCAGATGGGGCAATCGAGCGGGTGGTTGATGAGCAGGAACTCCATCACCGACTGCTGCGCCTTGATCGCCTTGTCGCTCTTCGTGCGCACCACCATGCCCTGCGTGACCGGCGTGGCACAGGCGGGCATCGGCTTCGGCGCCTTCTCCACCTCCACCAGGCACATGCGGCAGTTGGCGGCGATGCTGAGCTTCTTGTGGTAGCAGAAGTGCGGGATGTAGACGCCTGCGGTATCGGCCGCATGCATGATCATGCTGCCCTCGGCAATGCTGACCGGCTGGCCGTCGAGGCTGATGTCGATCATGCCGCGACTCCCGCTGTCGATGTCGCGACCATGCACTGCTTGTGCTCGATGTGGTGCACGAACTCGTTGCGGAAATGCTTCAGCATGCCCTGCACCGGCATGGCCGCTGCATCGCCCAGTGCACAGATCGTGCGACCCTTGATGTTGTCGGCGACCGAGTCGAGCAGCGCCAGGTCATCGGGCCGGCCCTTGCCATGCTCGATGCGGTCCACCACGCGCCACAACCAGCCGGTGCCTTCGCGGCACGGTGTGCACTGCCCGCAGCTTTCGTGCTGGTAGAAGTACGACAGGCGCAGCAGGCTCCTGACCATGCAGCGCGAGTCGTCCATCACGATCACCGCGCCCGAACCGAGCATCGAGCCGGCCTTGGCGATGGCGTCATAGTCCATCGTCAGGTCCATCATGGTCCCGGCCGGCAGCACCGGCGCCGACGAACCGCCCGGGATGACGGCCTTCAAGGTTCGGCCGCTGCGCACACCGCCGGCCAGTTCGAGCAGCTTCGCGAAAGGCGTGCCCAGCGGCACTTCGAAGTTGCCGGGCTGGTTGACGTCGCCCACCACCGAGAAAATCTTGGTGCCGCCGTTGTTCGGTTTGCCGATATCGAGGTAGGCCTGGCCGCCGTGGTTGATGATCCACGGCACCGCGGCGAAGGTCTCGGTGTTGTTGATCGTCGTCGGCTTGCCGTAGAGGCCAAAGCTCGCCGGGAACGGCGGCTTGAAGCGCGGCTGGCCTTTCTTGCCTTCCAGCGACTCCAACAGCGCCGTTTCTTCGCCGCAGATGTAGGCGCCGAATCCGTGGAACGCATGCAGCTGGAAGCTGAAGTTGCTGCCTTGAATGTTGTCGCCCAGGAAGCCCGCGGCGCGCGCTTCGTCCAGCGCCTCTTCGAAGCGTTGATAGACCTCGAAGATCTCGCCGTGGATGTAGTTGTAGCCGACCCGGATGCCCATCGCGTAGGCGGCGATGGCCATACCTTCGATGACGATATGCGGGTTGTAGGCGAGGATGTCGCGGTCTTTGCAGGTACCGGGCTCGCCTTCGTCGGAATTGCAGACAAGGTACTTCGCACCCGGGAAAGCGCGCGGCATGAAGCTCCACTTCAGGCCCGTCGGGAAGCCGGCGCCGCCGCGGCCACGCAGTGCCGACAGCTTGACCTCGGCGATCACCCGCTCGGGCGCCATCGCCCCGCCGCCGCCACCGGCGCCGTCCGCCGATCCACCGCCGCCTTTGCCGAGAATCTTCTTCAATGCGGAATAACCGCCGCGTGCGACGTAGTCCGAGAGGCGCCAGTTCTTGCCGTCCAGCCCGGCGACGATCTGCGCGCCGAGGTGGCGGTCGTGGAAGCAGGTTTCGTAACCCTGGGCCTTGAACTTCGAGAAGTCGAGCATCGCGTTCAAGCCTCGGCTTTCATCATCGCCACCAACTCATCGAGCTTGTCGTTGTCCATGCAACTTAACATCTCACGGTCGTTCACCAAGACCACCGGCGCATCGGCGCAGGCGCCCAGGCATTCGCTGGGCTGCACGGTGAAACGGCCATCGGCGGTGGTGCCGTAGGGCTCGACGCCGAGCTTCGAGCACAGGTGTTCCAGCGCGGTCTGCCCGTCGCGCAGCTGGCACGGCAAATTGGTGCAGACGTTGAGCTTGTAGCGCCCCAGCGGCTGCTGGTTGTACATGTTGTAGAAGGTCGTCACCTCGTGCACCGCGATCGGCGGCATGCCGAGGTAGGCGGCGATGCCGTCCTCGGTCTCGCGCGAGACATGGCCCTGTTCATGCTGCACGATGGCCAGGCAGGCCATCACCGCCGAGGCCTTGTGCTCGGGCGGGTACTTGGCGACCTCGCGGTCGAAGCGCTTCAAGGTCTCGGGGGAGAAACTCACCTGTCGATCTCCCCGAACACGATGTCCATCGTGCCGATGATCGCCACCGCGTCGGCGATCATGTGGCCGCGCGCCATTTCGTCGAGTGCGGCCAGATGTGGGAAGCCCGGCGGGCGGATCTTCAGCCGGTAGGGCTTGTTGGCGCCGTCGCTGATGAGGTAGATGCCGAACTCGCCCTTCGGGTGCTCGACGGCCGCATACGCCTCGCCTTCGGGCACGTGCATGCCTTCGGTGAAGAGCTTGAAGTGGTGGATCAGCTCCTCCATGTTGGACTTCATGCCCACGCGCGACGGCGGCGCCACCTTGTGGTTGCTGGTGATCACCGGGCCGGGGTTCTTGCGCAGCCAGTCGATGCACTGGCGCACGATGCGATTCGCCTGGCGCATCTCTTCGATGCGCACCAGGTAGCGGTCGTAGGTGTCGCCGTTCACGCCCACCGGCACGTCGAAGTCCATGTGCTGGTAGACGTCGTAGGGTTGCTGCTTGCGCAGATCCCACGCGATGCCCGAGCCGCGCAGCATCGGCCCGGTACAGCCCAGGTTCATCGCACGTTCGGGCGTCAACACGCCGATGCCCACGGTGCGCTGCTTCCAGATGCGGTTGTCGGTGAGCAGCGTCTCGTAGTCGTCGACGTTCTTCGGGAATCGCTGGCTGAAGTCGTCGATGAAATCCAGCAGCGAACCCTGGCGGTTTGGTTCAGCGCATCGATGGCACGCTGGTTCTTGATCCGGCTCACCCGGTACTGCGGCATGCGCTCGGGCAAGTCACGGTACACGCCGCCGGGCCGGAAGTAGGCCGCGTGCATGCGCGCGCCACTCACCGCCTCGTACATGTCGAAGATGTCCTCGCGCTCGCGGAAGCAGTAGATGAGGATGTTCATCGCCCCGCAATCCAGGCCGTGGCAACCCAGCCAGAGCAGGTGATTCAGGATTCGCGTGAGCTCGGCGAACAGCACGCGGATGTATTGCGCACGCTCGGGCACGTCGACGCCGACAAGCTTCTCGATGGCCAGGCAGTAGGCATGTTCGTTGGCCATCATCGACACGTAGTCGAGCCGGTCCATGTAGGGCAGCGACTGGATGAAGGTCTTCGTCTCGGCGAGCTTTTCGGTGGCGCGGTGCAGCAGGCCGATGTGCGGATCGGCGCGCTGGATGACCTCGCCGTCGAGCTCCAGCACCAGGCGCAGCACGCCGTGCGCGGCCGGGTGCTGCGGGCCGAAATTCAGCGTGTAGTTCTTGATCTCGGCCATCTCATGGACCCTTAATGAAGGCCCCCGTAATTGTCTTCACGAACAACACGTGGAGTGATCTCGCGTGGCTCGATCGTCACCGGCTGGTAGATCACGCGCTTCTTCTCGGCGTCGTAGCGCATCTCGACATGGCCAGAGACCGGGAAGTCCTTGCGCATCGGGTGGCCGATAAAGCCGTAGTCGGTGAGGATGCGGCGCAGGTCGAGGTGGCCGTCGAAGAGGATGCCGAACATGTCGAAGGCCTCGCGCTCGAACCAGTTCGCCGAACTCCAGATCTCGGTGACCGATGCGACGCCGGGCAGCTCGTCGTCGGGCGCGAAGGTCTTCAGCCGCACGCGCCAGTTGTGCGTGATCGACAGCAGGTGCGAGACGATGCCATAGCGCAAACCGTCCCGGGGTTGGTTCTTGTAGTCGCTGTAGTCGACACCGCACAGGTCGATGAGCTGCTCGAACTTCAGCGTCGGATCGTCGCGCAGCAGCTGCGCGATGGCGAAGTACTGGTCGGCCCCGACGGTTATCGTGATCTCGCCGCGGTCGCGCACGAGCTTGATGCGGTCGGCCAGCGCCGCTTCGAGGGCGGCCTGCAGGGTGTCGAGGCGGACCGTCATCCGGAGTCCTTGGAATCGCAGGTCTTCATCGTGTGAAATGTTGAATCGCGCGGGTCATCGCGCGATGGTGTTCTCGCGGCGGATCTTCGCCTGCAGTTGCAGGATGCCGTAGAGCAGCGCTTCGGCCGTCGGTGGGCAGCCGGGCACGTAAACGTCCACCGGCACGATGCGGTCGCAGCCGCGCACCACCGAGTAGCTGTAGTGGTAATAACCGCCGCCGTTGGCGCACGAGCCCATCGACAGCACCCAGCGCGGCTCGGCCATCTGGTCGTAGACCTTGCGCAGCGCCGGCGCCATCTTGTTGCACAGCGTGCCGGCGACGATCATCAGGTCGCTCTGCCGTGGACTCGGGCGGAACAACATGCCGAAGCGGTCGATGTCGTAGCGTGCAGCGCCCGCGTGCATCATCTCCACGGCGCAGCAGGCCAGGCCGAAGGTCATCGGCCACAGCGAACCGGTCTTCGACCAGTTGATCAGCTTGTCGACCGAGGTGGTGACGAAGCCTTCCTTGAGAACGCCTTCAATACCCATGCTGTCACTCCCAGTCGAGGGCCCCTTTTTTCCACTCGTAGACGAAGCCGACCACGAGGATGCCGAGGAAGACCATCATGGCCCAGAACCCCGATGGCCCGATGTCGTGTAAGGCCACCGCCCAGGGGAAGAGGAACGCGATCTCGAGGTCGAAGAGGATGAACAGGATCGCCACCAGGTAGTAGCGCACGTCGAACTTCATGCGCGCGTCTTCGAAGGCTTCGAAGCCGCATTCGTAGGGACTGTTCTTTTCGACGTCGGGGCGGTTCGGGCCGAACACGAAGCCCAGCACCTGCGGCACCACCCCGACGGCCACACCGACGAGGATGAACAGGATCACGGGCAGGTAGGCTTGCAGGTCCATTCTTCGGTGGCCGTAAAAAAGCGCGCCTTGCTTCAGCCGAGATGGCTTGGCATGGGGCGCGCCATGTGCATGCGGTCTGTGGTGCCGACGGCGAGACTCGAACTCGCACAGCTTTCGCCACTACCCCCTCAAGATAGCGTGTCTACCAGTTTCACCACGTCGGCACGACGTGCATTCACTTGTCGCTGCTGCTTCGCGGCCCCACAGGAAGGATGCGCGAAACAGCTGGCGATTCTAGCGACAAACACCCACGGTTTCGTCGCAGCGCAGCATCACTTGGCCGGCGCCGAGGCTGCCGGTGGGGTGGCCGGAATCGCCCCCGGGATGGTGCCCGGGATCGCCACTGCGCTGGCCGCTGCCGCCGGCGCGCTGGCCGCCGACGCGGCGCGGTCGAGCACGCTGCCGTCGGCCGAAGAACGCGTCGCGCCGCTGTTGCCGAATGAGGCCAGCGCCAGCGTGCTCAGGAAAAACACGGTGGCGCAGGCCGCCGTGGAGCGCGACAGGAAGTTCGCACTGCCGGTGGCGCCGAACAAGCTGCCCGACGAACCGCTGCCGAACGACGCGCCCATGTCGGCGCCCTTGCCGTGCTGGATCAGCACCAGGCCGATCATCGTCAGGGCCGACAGCAACTGCAGCGCCAACACCAGGGTGGTCCAGATTTGCATGAAAGTAACTCCAGAGATCTATTCGGCTGCGCGGCAGATGGCGACGAAGTCGGCGGCCTTCAACGACGCGCCGCCGATCAGGCCACCATCGATGTCGGGCTGCTGGAACAATTCGCGTGCGTTGTCGGGCTTGACGCTGCCGCCGTAGAGCAGCCGCATTCTGTCGGCATGGCCGGTGGCGGCTTGCAGTTGCGCGCGCAACACCGCGTGAACGGCCTGCGCTTGCTGCGGCGTGGCGGTGCGGCCGGTGCCGATGGCCCACACGGGTTCGTAGGCGACGACGATCTCGCCGGCGCAATGCGCGAGTTGGTGGATGACGACCGAGAGCTGGCGTTTCACGACTTCGCCGGTCTGGCCGGCGTCGCGTTGTTCGAGTGTTTCGCCCACGCACACGATCGGCGTCACACCACGCGCGAGCGCAGCTTGCGCCTTGGCGGCCACCAGCGTATCACCCTCGGCGTGGTGCGCACGCCGCTCGCTGTGGCCCACCAGCGTGTAGCGGCAACCGAGTTCGGCGAGCATCGCCGCCGAGACTTCGCCGGTGTAGGCGCCCTGCTCTTTCGCCGACACGTCCTGCGCACCCCAGCGCAGGTCGCTACCGGCCAGCGTCACGGCGCAATCGGCCAGGTAGGGGAACGGCACGCAGACGGCCACGTCGGCGCTGTAGGGCCGCGCGCCGAGCAGGCCCGCCAGCAACTCGGCATTCGCGACGCGGCTGCCGTACATCTTCCAGTTGCCCACAACCAGCTTGCGACGAGCGGCCATCACGCGGCTCCTGCCCAGGTCAAGACGATCTTGCCGACATGCGTGCTCGATTCCATCAGCGCATGCGCGTCCGCGGCTTGCGCGGCCGGGAACTGGCGGTGAATCACCGGCCTGATACGCCCGGCTTCGATCAGCGGCCAGACTGTCGCGCGCAGCTCACGCGCCAACTCGGTCTTGTAGGCCACGCTGCGCGGGCGCAAGGTCGATCCGGTGATGGCCAGCCGCTTGCGCAGCACGCTTCCGGCGTTGAAGCCGCTCTCCAGGCCGCCTTGCACGGCGATGATCGCCAGGCGACCGTCGTCGGCAAGGCATTCGACTTCGCGCGCCACGTAGGGGCCGGCCACCATGTCGAGCACGACGTTCACGCCGCGGCCATCGGTCAGCTTCTTCACCTCGGCCACGAAGTCCTGCGTGCGGTAGTTGATGCCGTGGTCAGCACCGATGGAGACACAGGCCGCGCACTTGTCGTCGCTGCCCGCGGTGACGATGACCTTCGAACCCAGCGCCTTGGCGATCTGGATCGCCGCCACACCGATGCCGCTGCTGCCGCCTTGCACCAGCAGCGTTTCGCCGGGCTGCAGCTTCGCGATCGCGAAGACGTTCTGCCAGACGGTGAAGAAGGTCTCGGGCAGGCTCGCCGCTTCGACCATCGACAGGCCGCGTGGCACCGGCAGGCATTGCCCGGCGGGGGCCACGCACAGCTCGGCATAGCCGCCGCCGGCGACCAAGGCGCACACCGCGTCACCGATCGCCAGGCCCGCGCTCTTCAGATCCTCGGCAGCACCGCCGGCCACTGTGCCCGCGATCTCCAAACCCGGCAGGTCGGAAACCCCCGGCGGCATCGGGTACTGCCCTTTGCGTTGCAGCACGTCGGGCCGGTTCACGCCCGACGCCTGCACCGCGATCAACAGTTCGCCGGGCTTCGGCTCAGGCGCCGGGCGCTGCGCCTCGCGCAGCACCTCGGGCGCTCCGAACGACGAAATTTCGATGGCGCGCATCAGCGTGTCTTGACGATTCCCGCGCATCAGCGTGCCATTCGTCAGGTTGTCTCGCATCAGTCCTGCGCCGGTGTCACCGGCTGGGCAGGCGGCGCGTCGCCCTCGACGGCTTGCGGCGCGGCTTGCGGCGCGGCTTCGCGCGGCTCGCGATACTCGCGCGGCTCGCGACGCGGTCGGTCGCCCCGGTCCCCTCGGCCACCGCGATCGTCACGGTCGAAACGACGCGGGCGCTCTTCCTCGACATAACCTTCCGGCCGATCGAGCAGCGCCTTCAGCGACAGTTTGATGCGCCCCTTCTCGTCGGTCTCCATCACCTTGACCTTGACGATCTGGCCTTCCTGCAGGAAGTCGGTGACCTTCTCCACGCGCTGGTGCGCGATCTGGCTGATGTGCAGCAGCCCGTCCTTGCCGGGCAGGATCTGCACCAGCGCGCCGAAGTCGAGGATCTTCGTCACCGGGCCTTCGTAGACCTTGCCGATCTCGGCCTCGGCGGTGATCTCGGTGATGCGGCGCTTCGCGAACTCGGCCTTGTCGGCATCGGTGCTGGCGATCGTGATGGTGCCGTCTTCACCGATGTCGATCGTGCAACCGGTCTCTTCGGTCAGGCCACGGATCACCGCGCCGCCCTTGCCGATCACGTCGCGGATCTTCTCCGGATTGATCTTCATCGTGTACAGCCGCGGCGCGAACACGCTCACTTCGGCCTTGGCACCGCCCACCGCCTCGACCATCTTGGCCAGGATGTGCAGCCGCGCTTCCTTGGCTTGGGCCAACGCCACTTCCATGATCTCTTTGGTGATGCCCTGGATCTTGATGTCCATCTGCAGCGCGGTGATGCCGCTGTGGGTGCCGGCCACCTTGAAGTCCATGTCGCCGAGGTGATCTTCGTCGCCGAGGATGTCGGTCAGCACCGCGAATCGGTTGCCTTCCTTGATCAGGCCCATTGCAATGCCGGCCACATGCGCCTTCAGCGGCACGCCGGCGTCGAGCAAGCTCAGGCAACCGCCGCAGACCGAGGCCATCGACGACGAACCGTTCGATTCGGTGATCTCGGAGACCACGCGCATCGTGTACGGGAACTGCTCCTTGGTCGGCAACACCGCCACCAGCGCGCGTTTGGCCAGGCGGCCATGGCCGATCTCGCGGCGCTTGGGGCTGCCGACGCGGCCGGTCTCGCCGGTGGCGAACGGCGGCATGTTGTAGTGCAGCATGAAGTGCTCGGTGAACTCGCCCGACAGCGCATCGATGCGCTGCACGTCGCGCGACGTGCCGAGCGTCGCGGCGACCAGCGCCTGCGTCTCGCCGCGCGTGAACAGCGCCGAGCCGTGAACGCGCGGCAGCACGCCATTGCGGATCTCGATCGCGCGAACGGTGCGTGTGTCGCGACCGTCGATGCGCGGTTCGCCAGCCAGGATCT
>JANNQO010000018.1:0-3371 GCA_031400795.1 Rubrivivax sp.
GGTCTGGCAATGCGTGCGCAGCATCAGGCTCTTCGCCGTCTTCGCACCGAAGCCGTGCATGATGCCGCACCACAAAAGCCGCGCCGCGCGCATCTTGGCGATCTCGAGATAGAAGTTCATCCCGATCGCCCAGAAGAACGACAGCCGCCCGGCGAAGTCGTCGACGTCCAGCCCCTTGGCCAGGGCCGTCTTCACGTACTCCTTGCCGTCGGCCAGCGTGAACGCGAGCTCCAGCGCCTGGTTCGCGCCCGCCTCCTGCATGTGGTAGCCGGAGATGGAAACGGAGTTGAAACGCGGCATTCGCCGCGATGTGTAGTCGATGATGTCGCCGACGATGCGCATCGACGGTTCGGGCGGGTAGATGTACGTGTTGCGGACCATGAACTCCTTCAGGATGTCGTTCTGTATGGTCCCACTGAGCTGCGACTGAGAAACGCCCTGCTCCTCGGCCGCGACGATGTAGCCGGCCAGCACCGGCAGCACCGCGCCGTTCATCGTCATCGACACCGACACCTTGTCCAGCGCAATGCCGTCGAAGAGGATCTTCATGTCCTCCACCGAGTCGATCGCCACGCCGGCTTTGCCGACATCGCCGAAGACGCGCGGGTGGTCGCTGTCGTAGCCGCGGTGCGTGGCCAGGTCGAAGGCCACGCTGACGCCCTGCCCGCCGGCAGCGAGTGCCTGCCGATAAAAGGCGTTGCTGTCTTCGGCGGTGGAGAAGCCTGCGTACTGGCGGATGGTCCACGGCCGCACGGTGTACATCGTGGCCTGCGGGCCGCGGATGAAGGGCGCGAATCCGGGCAAGGTGTCGGTGTACGGCAGTTGTTCCAGGTCGGCCGCCGTGTACAGCGGCTTGATCTTCAGGCCTTCGGGCGTGACCCAGTTCAGCGAAGGAACGTCGCCGCCGGGTGCGGACCTGGCGGCGGCTTGTTGCCAGCTCGACAGTGAATCGGAAGCGTTGGGGTCGGTGCGGTTCATGGCAGCCATTTTCATCCCGCCAGCGCGCGCTGGCCTCGGCATTGTCCAAGGCGGCTGTCCAAAGCCTGGAGCGGGACTCGGACATCGCTTTACAAGGACCGAGCGCTTCGCCACGCTTGATGGTGATGACCACCCAACAAGCGTCACTGGAGCCAGACCGTCGCCAGCGGCCGGACGTATCGCGGCCGCCGCGCTCGATCGGGCGGCTGCTCGAACGGGCCCAGGTGCGCGTCGGCGGCAGCCAGCCCTGGGACATCGAGGTGCACCACCCGCGCATGTACTCGCGCGCACTCGGCCAAGGCACGCTGGGCCTGGGCGAGTCGTACGTGGACGGTGATTGGGATTGCAACGCGCTGGACGAACTCTTCACGCGGCTGATGCGCGTGGACGTCGAGACCCAGGTGGCAGGCTGGGCCAGGGTGCGGCTGCTCGTCGAAGCACTGCGGCACCGCGTGCTGAACCTGCAAGCGCCGCACCGCGCCTTTCAGGTCGGCGAGCGCCACTACGACGTGGGCAACGATGTTTTCGAGCGCATGCTCGACTCGCGACTCATCTACTCCTGCGCCTACTGGGAGCATGCCCGAACGCTCGAAGAAGCGCAGGAACACAAGCTCGACATGATCTGCCGCAAGCTGCGGCTCCAGCCCGGGCAGACGCTGCTGGACGTGGGCTGCGGCTGGGGCGGCCTGGCGCGTTTCGCGGCCGAGCGCTATGGGGTGAGCGTGCTCGGCATCACCGTCAGCAAAGAGCAGCTGGCGCTGGCCCGGGAGCGCACGCGTGGGCTGCCGGTAACCTTCGAGCTGACGGACTACCGCGATCTGAAAGGCCGCTTCGATTGCATCGTCTCGGTGGGCATGTTCGAGCATGTCGGGCCGAAGAACTACCGCGTGTACTTCGATCGCTTGCGCCAGCTGCTGGCGCCCGAGGGCCTGTTCCTGCTGCACACCATCGGCAACCACGTCACGGCTGCCGCCACCGACGCGTGGATCGACCGCTATGTGTTCCCGAACGGCAAGCTGCCTTCGGCGCGCGAATTGGCCCAGGCGCTGGAGGGCCGCTTCCTGATCGAGGACTGGCACAACTTCGGCAACGACTACGACCGTACGTTGATGGCCTGGTGGCGCAACTTCGAGGCTGCCTGGCCTGAGCTGCGCGAGCGCTACGACGCGCGCTTTTATCGGCTGTGGAAGTACTACCTGCTCAGCTGCGCGGGCTTCTTCCGCTCGCGGCAGGGGCAGCTGTGGCAGTTGGTGCTGGCACGGCGCGAGCGCGCCGGGACCTACCGCTCATATCGGCCCCAGGGCGACGCCCAATCGCCCGGGAACGAGTGTCGCCCGCCTTTACAGCGGCGGACAAGACAAGACGGTGTAACGGTTGCAAGCCCCTGATTTCTAGGGGTTAGTCACACATTTGGCGCGTTTCGTGCTTCGATGTTCGACGAAGGCCCGGACATGTTCTGGACCGATCCCTCGAAACAACACTGGAGCCCCCATGAAGTCAGGTTTCTTCACCAAGATTGCCTCTGCGGTTGCCTTGGCCGGCGCATTGGTCGCGCCTTCTCAGGCCGCGTTCATCAGCATCGACGACAGCGACCCGGCGTTCATCACGATCACGGCGGGCGATTTCGAGGGCGGCTTCTTCGTCGACGGCGCGCTGCTCACGATCGGCCTGGGTTCGAGCGGCTCGATCACATTCCCCGATGGCGGCCATTCCATTTCGGGAAGCTGGATCGACCTCGGGGCAACCCCCGCCGGCGCGCGCGTCGACCTGTTGTTCGCGCTGGCCAGTGATCCCGCCTTCGCCACCAGCGGTATCGAATTCGCTGCCAGCACCGACGGCTTTTTCGGGACGCTGGGCGGCTCGTTCGGCGGCTTCATCGATCCGACGCTCTATTTCGCGACCCCCTTGCCGACCACGCCGCAGGATGGGCACACCGAATTTGGCTCCGTGCCGTTCCTGTCGGTGTCGTTCAAGTCAGAAGCCGTGTTGCCGACGCCTGGCACGCTCGCCCTGACTGGTTTGCTGCTGGTGGGTCTGCCGCTGCTGCGCCGCCGCGTCGCCGGCTGACCTGAAGGCTGGGCCGATCGCCGGCTAGCGCTGCGCGATCGGCAACACGTCGCGGTGCACCGCGCCGACAAAGAGTTGGCGCGGCCGGCCGATCTTGTACTCGGGGTCGCCGATCATCTCGTTCAGCTGCGCGATCCAGCCCACCGTGCGCGCCAGCGCGAAGATCGCGGTGAACAGGCTCACCGGAATGCCGATGGCGCGCTGCACGATGCCCGAATAGAAGTCGACGTTCGGGTACAGCTTGCGCGCCACGAAGTATTCGTCTTCGAGCGCGATCTTCTCCAGCGCCATCGCCAGCTTGAAGAGCGGGTCGTCGTGCAGGCCCA